>JAHEXG010000063.1:6387-8715 GCA_023252215.1 Candidatus Altarchaeales archaeon | reverse complement strand
CGATCGTTTTTCCGCCCGGAATATAATGTAACGGCGCGTCTATGTGCGTTCCCGTGTGTAGTCCCATCGTTATCCTGGAGACCTGTACGCCGTCTTTTTGGAATGTCTTTATCTTTTTGACCGATACTCTTGGGTCTCCGGGGTAGGCGATCGTATCCTCCGAGACTGGCATGGATATGTCGATTATCTTCATACTATAATAGATTTGTCGGGTGATCAAAAATAAGAAATAGGTTTTTATGCTTCGATGATTATTTTTTCGCTGGTTTTCAGCGTTTCTCTGATGGTTCTGTATAGGAATATCGGCGTGAATTCTTGTATTTTTGCGTTCCGTTCAGTCGAATGCCTCATGCTGTTGTAGGCTTCCAGTATTTCGTCTTTTCGGCGCGCTCCGAATTCCTCTAGCAGTCTTTCTATGTTGCTTTTATGCGCTTTTTCTAGTATGTCTGCCGTGTCCAATTTGGTATAATACCCCGTTTTGTGTTTTATAAAGCAGTAGTATATAAAATATATAGTCTATATAGAAAATACCGGATATATTTATGTGATATATTATCAATTATCGAAAATGGAATACCGAAAAATACAGTTAACCGGAGACAGCACCTATATCATCTCTCTTCCGAAGACTTGGATAACGAAGAACAAGCTGGGCAAAGGAGACGTTATATCCGTTATAGAGCAGGGCGAAGTAGTCATGCTCCGCTTGAAAGATGAAAAAGAAAGGGAAGCCCAGATAAGGATCAAGACAAATGATCTGGAATTTCTCGCAAGGCTTCTCATAACAAAATACATCCAGGGATATGATACCATCGTTTTCTCGGCAAAGGAGCATCTTGACCCCGGGATAAGGTCGCATCTTATAAAGGCGTCGTCGTATCTTATCGGTTTGGAGCCGTTCGGGGAGACAAAGGATACGATAACTTTCAGGATGCTTATGAAAGGCAATCGCAGCCTCACGGAGTCAGTGGAGAGGATGCATGACTTGTCGATGTTGTCTCTTAAAGAGCTGATAGAGGATATGGGTTCGCATCAGAGCAATAAGACCATCCTTGACGGGATAATACAGAGAGACAACGAGATCGATAAGTTCTATTTTCTGATACTCCGGCAGCTTTCTTCGATGAGCGGTTTTGAGGCGATAATATGGGCCCAGATAGCTAAGAGCATTGAGCGGATATCCGACCACGTTGAGACGATAGCGCAGCTTGTAAAAGAGGGAAAAGAGATGAAGAAAGAAGACATTGCGCTGTTCACGCAACTAATAGACCTCTACGGGGACGTCATGCTTACTTTGAAGAACGTCGATCTTTCCATGGCCGAGGAGATACTGATCAAGATCCAGAAGATAAAGGCCGCAGGCTTAGACCTTAAGAAGAACCTCGGAGGAGAAGAGCGCAAGAACATCCTGGTATACGCCAGTTTCAGGCGTATCGGCGAGTACATATCCGATCTGGCCGAGTCTGCGATAAATCTTTCGTGAAATGAGTGTGGATTATAAGAAGCTTGCGGCGGCCGTCTTGGTCTGCCTGGCTGCGGGATCCGTAGGGTCTTTTTTTACGTTAGGCTCCGTATCGACCTGGTATGCGACGATACAGAAGCCTTCCTTTAATCCGCCGAACTGGGTTTTCGGGCCGGCGTGGACTATGCTCTATATCCTCATGGGCGTTTCGGCGTATCTTGTGTGGATAAAGGGGTGGAGCAGAAAAGATGTCCGGGCCGCGTTGGCGGCCTTCGGCTTGCAGCTTTTTCTTAACCTGCTTTGGTCGCTTATTTTCTTCGGCGCAAAGCAGATATTCTATGCATTCGCAGAGATAATGTTTTTGTGGCTGAGTATTGTGTTTACAATGGCCTTGTTTTACAGGGTGTCAAAGAATGCGGCCCTGTTGCTGGTGCCTTATATCCTGTGGGTGAGTTTTGCAGCTTTCCTGAATTATTCGGTGTGGCAGATGAATATGGCTTAGAAAATAAGGGCGGCTATGGTGCCGGCTTTGCCTGGGCAGGTTTGTCCGATTTCATCAGGTCCTTTGTTCTCGTGGTCATTGGTGCCGTGTATTTCGTATCCATGGAGAGGCATTTTACCGGGCATATTTCTACGCATGCGTTGCATGTGCAGCATCTGAGCCGATCTATTTCCCATGTGCGGTCGTTTTTGTTTACGCAGATCGCCTGTGTAGGGCATACTCTTTGGCATGAGGCGCAGAATATGCATCTGTCTATGTCGTTTACTATGTGTCCTTTGGTTTTTTCGTATTGTTTGCCCGGTTTTACTGGATACATCAGGGTTGCGGGTTTTCCAAAGAAGCTTTTGGTTATTGTTTTTGCGAG
>JAHEXG010000063.1:0-6377 GCA_023252215.1 Candidatus Altarchaeales archaeon | reverse complement strand
CTGATGCATGGGTCGATGGATAATACTATTACTGGTACGTCTGCTAGGTCGCATCCTCCCAGCATCTTTACCAGCGGGGGTATGTTCGCGAATGTCGGGGTTCTTACGCGGAATCTTTCCAGGTTCTTTGTTCCGTTTCCTCTGACGTAGTGTACTGCTTCTCCACGGGGTTGTTCTACGCGTGAGATGTATTCGCCGCTTGGGTTTCCCGCAGGCTTTACTTCTATCGGGCCTTCCGGCATCTTTTTTATGCACTGTCTTATTATGTCTATTGATTGGTGTAGTTCTTTTATCCTTACCTCGCATCTTGAGTAGCAGTCGCCTCCGGATGCCGTTATCGGGGCGAAGTTTATTTTTCCGTATGCTGCGTAGCCGAGCATTCTTGCGTCCAGGTTTACTCCGCTTCCCCGGGTTGTCGGGCCTGCTGCGCCTAGGTCGTATGCGTCTTTCTTGGATAATACGCCTACTTTTTTGGTTCTGTGTTTTATTGAGTCGTCTTTTAGGAATACGCTTGTTACTTCTTTTATTTCTTTTTCAGTTTCTGCAAGTTCGGATAACATCTTGTCGAGCGTTTCGCCTTCTATGTTCCTTCTGACTCCTCCGACTTTGCATGTTCCCTGTATTACTCGGCCTCCGAGCGATTCTTCCATCCTGTCGAGTATGTGTTCTCTTATCCTCCAGGAGTTCATGAAGAGGCTTTCGAATCCCATGCTGTCTGCAAAGCAGCCCAGCCATAACAGGTGGGAGTGCAGCCTTGAGTATTCCGAGCCTATTGTCCTGATGTATAGGGCGCGTTCTGGCACTTCTATTTCCATTATGCCTTCCACTGCCTGCGCGTATGATAGCCCGTGTATGAAGCTGCATATCCCGCATATTCGTTCTGCGACGTAGATGAACTGGTTGTAGTCCCTTTTTTCCACCAGTTTCTCAAGTCCCCTGTGTATGTATCCTATCGAGGGCAGCGCTTCCACGACCTTTTCGTCTTCCAGGACCAAGTCCAGGTGTATCGGTTCCGGGAGTACGGGGTGCTGTGGCCCGAATGGTATGACTATTTGCTTGGGCATGTTGCGTCACCTCCTTTGCTTGGGGGTGCTGCGAACGGGTTTTTCATTTTTTTCTTGTAGAGGGTTCCTTTGTAGTCGATGTTTATTCCAAGTATTCCGATACCGAATAGTTCGTGTATCTCGTTTTCGTATGTGAATGCCCCCCAGTAGAGTCCGCTGATGCTTGGGATCTGGGTCTCAGGCGTTATGTTCAGCCGCAGGGTCTGGAATTTGTAGTCTTTGTCGAATGAGTAGTTTATCTCGTAGTTGTCTTCTGCGACCCTTGTTGCGTGCATCTGGACGAGCCTGTTTCCGTTGTCGCGTAGTTCCTCTACTTTTTTGAGGAGGTCTTTTGGCTCGATCCTTGTGACTGCCGGTTCTTCGATCCTCATTTCTTTTCACCTGCATTTTTTCTTTCTTTCTGGGCTTTCTTGTGTTCTGCCTTCTTTTTTTCTAGTATGCCCAGGGCCGTTACGACTCCGTCTATTATCGATTCGGGCCTTGCCGCGCATCCGGGTACGTAGACGTCTACGGGGATTACTTTGTCTATTCCTCCCATGACGTTGTAGCATTCCCGGAAAACGCATCCCGAGGTTGCGCATATTCCCACCGCTATTACTGCTTTGGGTTCCGGCATCTGGTTGTAGAGGTTTTTCACTACTTCTATGTTCTGTTCGTTCACCGAGCCGGTTATGACTAGTATGTCGGCGTGTTTTGGGTTTCCGGTGTTTATTATGCCGAATCGTTCCACGTCGTACATCGGGGTGAGGCAGGCCAGCACTTCTATGTCGCAGCCGTTGCAGCTTGAGGCGTCGTAGTGCATGATCCAGGGCGATTTTTTTAGGTAGGCCATTTTATAGACTGCCTCCTTTGACGTAGTAGAGGGCGCACAGGTTTACGAGTCCCAGTATCAGGGCGATCATCCATGCGCTTTTCATTGCCAGGGGCCATTTGAATCTGGAGAATGTGTTGTCTACTAATATTTCGAATAGGTAGATTATTATTATTGCCGCTACTGCTATTAGGGGGTTGTAGCCGAAGAATAGGTATATGAATCCCATGAGCAGTACTGTTTCATACCAGTGGGCTATTTCTATTCTTCCCAGTGTTGAGCCTGAGAATTCTGTTGTTACTCCTTTCACTAGTTCCTGGTGGGCGTGGTGGGATGTTGACAGGTCGAATGGCGACTTGCGCAGTTTTACGTTTAGGACGTATATGAATGCAAGGAATAGTCCGGGGAGGTATAGTATCACTGGTGTTGTCAGGGTTGCTATGTCCCATACACGGAAACTTCCTCCCTCTATGGTAAGTTTGGAGACCATGTACATTCCGGCCGCGGTCAGTATTATGATGGGCTCGAATAACATTATCTGTATAAGCTCTCTTTCAGCGCCCAGGTAGCTGTAGGGAGAGTTGACCGAGTATGCTCCCAGCACCAGGAATACGTGTGCGAGTGTGAGCGCGAATATCACCAGGAGTATGTCTCCTCCCGAATATGACAATGCTCCCGTGAATGCCATGAATACCAAGTATGTTAAAACGTAGAAGTTCTGTGAGCGGCTTACTACTACCTTTTCTTTTTCAAAGAGCTTTAGTACGTCGTAGAACGGCTGCAATAGTGGAGGACCGACCCGTCCCTGCATCTTTGCGGTTATCTTTCTGTCTATTCCTGCGACCAGGCCGCCCAGTATGGGTGCGAATATGACGTATGCAAGGGCCGAGAGTATCTGTTCTGTGTTCATATCAGCACCTCTCCGTATAGTATGCCCCAGAACATGAGGGCCATTAGGCCTACGCAGAGGGCGGTTCCTATCCGGTATAGTTTGTTTTCCCCGAAGAAATTCTGCATGTAGTAGTTCTTTAGCGCAAGCTCTCTTGTGATGCCGAGCGCGCCCGTGTATCTCATGTCAGGCATCGTCGTCATCCCGCACATGTATGCGCTGAGGTGTTTTCTCTCTTTTCTGTAATAGAGCATGCTGAGGGGCATGACGAGTACGAGGAAGAGCATGATAAGCATTATGATTACGTTGTCCTGCCCTAACTGTGCCGCATGGTTGTATATTTTTAATATGAACGGCTCGATAAGCGTCGAGGATACCAGCGGGAACATGAGGCATAGCAGCACTGTGAGGCCTGCGAGCGGGTAGAGTGCGAGCCATTCTTCTATGTTTACCTTGTCTTCTATTTGTTTTTTCACCTGGGTCACTTCTATTAACCTGCCCATCCACTTGGCCCAGAAGAATACGGTGACTGCGCTTCCATAAGCTATTATTCCCAGGAGTATCGGGCTTACCAGCGGGCTTGCGTCTATGAATGCCCGGAGAGTCGCCCATTTACTTATGAGCATTCCGAACGGTGCGAGGAACATCCCGGCGATTCCTATCAGCATCATGAAGGCAATCTTCGGCATCCTCACGATGAGTCCGCCCATGTCTTCTATGTCCCTGCTGTTTATCCGGTGCTCTACAGTGCCCACGCACAGGAACAGGAGGCCCTTGGATACGGCATGGAAGACCATCAACAATATGGCCGCCCACACTGCTTCGTATGTGCCGACGCCTGCGCAGGCCACTATCAGGCCCAAATTCGCGATCGTGGAGTAGGCGAGTACTTTCTTTGCGTTGCTCTGGGATACTGCGATCGAAGATGCCAGTAGGAAGGTGAATCCTCCGATTAGTGCTATCATGTAGCCTGATAGGCTTCCCTGCAGCACTGGTGCGAATCTTATTATCATGTATACTCCGGCTTTTACCATGGTGCTGGAGTGCAGCAGCGCGGAAACCGGTGTCGGTGCTACCATAGCCCCGACAAGCCATGACGAGAAGGGCATTTGGGCGGACTTTGTTATGCCTGCGAAGCTTATGAGGACTGCGGGTATCAATGCGACTGCTTTGCCTGAGGTCATTAGTTCGTTCAACTCTATTATCCCGTTGGCCGAAGGGGCCGAGCCCAGGTAGAATATGGCTGCCGCGAATGCGAGTCCTCCGAGGAGGTTCATTATAAGGGCCTTGAATGCGTTGTTCTGCGCTTCATGCGTTCCAGTGTATCCTATCAATAGGTAGGAGCATATCGTGGTTATTTCCCAGAAGAAATATACCCACATGAGGTTATTCGAAAACACCAGCCCGAACATGGCCGAGATGAATGCGAACATGACGAAAAAGAACCAATTCCTGTGGTCTTTTATCTCCTTGTGGTGCTCGTGGAAGTCCTTCATATAACCGAGCGCGTATACGCATATGAGGCTTCCGACTATTCCAATGATTGCCGCCATTATGAGGCTTAGCTGGTCTATGAATACGTTGTTTTTGATCTCTATGCCGGGTGCGTAGGCTGCTTCGAAGTAGATGATGACTGCGGATTGCAGTATTATCAGTATGGTTGCCAGGTATTTCTGCGACCGCAGGCTGGCATATAATATGTATGCCGCTATCAGCAGTTCTATTCCCAGCATGGCTTCGCCTATCCATGGGTAGTCTGCCGGGTATAGCATCGGTCCAGTATTGTAGTTTGTTGCCAGCAGGTATAGCGAGGCTGATATTATTACTAGCGCGGATATGTTGACTATGTGGTTTCTTAGCATGCCTTTAGGTAATATCAGCAGTATTGCGGCGACTATTAGCGGGAATGCTACCAGGAAAAAAAGCGCGTTCACAAAACATCCCTCCTCTCGGTTTTTCTATTTGTCATTATTAATCATGTTAAATGACGGCATAAAATATATGATTTCCACGTATAAAAAGTGGTCATATAAGGTCATAGTCCAAAGGTATATCCCATACAATAAAATGGAAAAAAGGATAACCGGCAGGGCATGGAAGTTTTCAGACAACGTGGACACCGACCAGATAATCCCCGCGGAATACCTGGTTACCGGCGATCCAAAGGAGCTTGCCAGGCACGCTTTTGAGAAGGTTCGCCCGGAGTTTGCATCCTCTGTGAAGAAAGGGGAAATTATTGTCGCTGGAGAGAATTTCGGCTGCGGCTCATCCCGGGAGCACGCGCCCAGGGCTCTTTTAGGCGCCGGGATAACGTGCGTTGTCGCAAGAACATTCGCCCGGATATTCTACCGCAATTCCATCAACATAGGCCTGCCTCTCGTGGAATGCGATATCGGCGCAAGCGACGGCGACCATATCGAGGTCGATTTCGAGAGGGGGGTAGTTATCAATCATACGACAAAGAAAGAAGCCAAATTTCCTTCGTATCCTCCTTTTGTGTTGAAGCTGATCAATTCCGGCGGTCTTGTGAGTTACGTGAAGACGCAGCTAGAGAATAAAGCCTAAGATGCGCGTAGATGAGGTGCCTTTGGGTAAGGAGTTCATCGGATTATTCAAGTCCGAGGGAATAAGCGAGCTTTATCCTCCTCAGCAGATGCTTGTGGAGAGCGGCATACTCGGCAGCACCGACAACCTCGTTCTATGCACGCCCACTGCGTCCGGCAAGACTTTTGCTTCCGAGATAGTTATGTCGCGCGTCCTGCAGGGCCGCAAGAGGGCGGTCTACGTTGCCCCCCTGCGGGCTCTTGCGTATGAAAAGTTCCAGGAGTTCCGTAAATACGAGCGCTTGGGCTACGTTGTGAAGCTGGAGATGGGAGATCTGGACAGCGGCAAATACCGCAGCCGTCTGGACTTCGATATACTTGTCACGACTGCGGAGAAATGCGATTCCATCCTTAGGTCTAAGCCGGAATGGTTCAAGGATATCGGCGTACTCGTGGTCGACGAAGTGCATCAGATAAACACCGACCGGGGGCCGGTTTATGAGATACTCATATCCAAATTCCAGAAGCTTTTCCCTGACATACAGATACTTGCGCTGTCTGCGACGATTGGGAACGCGGACGAGCTTGCGGGCTGGCTTAACTCAAAACTCGTTCAGTCGCAGTGGCGTCCTGTGACTTTGTATGAGTCAGTCGTCGTGGGCGAGGACAAGTATAAGGCGCTGCGGGAGGTTGTCAGGGACGCGGTGTCGTCCGGCGGGCAGGCTTTGGTCTTTGTGAATTCCCGGCGTAGCGCGGAATCGATGGCTGAAAAATTGGGTAAAGACCTGGCAAAGGATGCGTGCCTGCTGGATTCTGCGTCCAAGTCTGCTCTCGATGAGGCGGGAGGAGAAGTTCTTTCTGCGTTGAGCAATCCTACCGAGCAGTGCCGCCGTCTCTCAGGCTGCGTCTTAGGCGGTACTGCGTTCCATCATGCGGGTCTTGTGAACAAGCAGAGGATATTGGTAGAAGACCTGTTCAAGAAAGGGACTCTTAAAGTAATTACTGCGACTCCGACCCTTGCCGCGGGCGTGAATCTTCCTGCAAGGACAGTGGTCATCAGGGATTTTTCC
>JAHEXG010000062.1:7985-9280 GCA_023252215.1 Candidatus Altarchaeales archaeon | reverse complement strand
GGCATAGATACCTCTGCGATTCTTCTCCAGCTCTTCTATTATCTCCATGGCCCGCACCTTAGGGGCGCCTGATACTGTTCCGGCAGGAAAAATGCTCTTGAAAGCATCGAACACGTCCATGCCTGTCCGCAAGCGTCCAGTCACCTCTGAAACCATGTGCTGCACATGAGAATACTTCTCAACAGCCATGAACTTCGTGACCTTGACCGACCCATAATCAGCAACCCTCCCCACGTCGTTTCTGCCCAAATCCACAAGCATAACATGCTCAGAGCGCTCCTTCTCATCAGCCAGCATCTCCTTCTCCAGCCGCAGATCCTCATCCGGCGTCTTTCCGCGGGGCCTTGTTCCGGCAATAGGATAAGTTACAACAGCCCGGCCCTCCACTCTGACAAGCATTTCAGGACTGGAACCGACGATCTTTCTATCTCCCAAGTCAAGGCAATACATGTAAGGCGAGGGATTGATCCTTTTAAGGGTTTTGTAAACCCTGAATACGTCGCCTTTAAACGCTGTTTCCAGCCTTTGCGAGAGAACCACCTGGAATATGTCCCCTGCTTTTATGTACTCTTTTGCCTTACGCACATTTTCTTCATATTCAAATTGTTTCAGATTAGACGTAAATGTTGACAACTTATGTTGACACGACTTTTTTGGGTCTGCCTTCCGGGTCTTATAAGTGCCCTCTAACAGCCTTTCAGCCGTTTTATCAAGGATTTCAATGGCTTCTTTTTTGTTGACTAGGCCGTTTCCTTTGGAAATGACATGTGAAACCAAATAGGTTATGCCTGTCTTATGATCGAATATGAGGTTGTTTCCTGCGATGATAAATTCACAATCCGGCTCCTTTAAGTCATCTGCTGTCGCTTCGTCTATGTTTACATAATTTCGTATCATGTCATATGAAACATAGCCGACCAATCCGCCGAAAAACCTGGCAGGAGTGGGCGTATCCAAGCGGATTTGCTGCATGAATTCCCTGATGGCCTCTAATGGGCTTGTTTTAGGGATTATCAGCTCTTTCAGGGCCGAATTTTCAGTCTCAAGCGTGAATGTTCCGTTTTTTACTGTGATCTTGGCAACCGGGTTAAAGCCTATGAATGAGTATCTGGCTATCTTTTCCCCTCCTTCCGAGGATTCCAGGAGATACGTATCCTTGCCTCTGACTCTTTCGTAGGCCTCTTCCGGGTCTTTTAAGCCTATCTCTTTGTAAAATGGGGTGATATGGATATTTTCCATGCTATTATATTACGCTTTTGTATATAAATATACATTTATGTATATAAATATACATT
>JAHEXG010000062.1:0-7975 GCA_023252215.1 Candidatus Altarchaeales archaeon | reverse complement strand
CTAAAATCCTCCGAAAAAGCACCTAAAAGCCTCACAAATCTTACCCGGGCCGCTTGAACTGGACGATCTACTACAAAAAATCGATAGGTTTTTATAGTTGATTGACGCATATTATTACTGTCAACATAATCTGCCAACGTAAAATCTTGCGTTTTTATGTTGACGGATTTAATTGACATTGTTGACAGAGAGTTGACAAACAATGTTGACACAGTTGACATATTTGGTTGACATAAAATGCAGCAGCAGAGCCTGAAAGAAGCACTTGGCTGGGACAGGAACAAAGACCCATTCACACTAGAGCTGGTTACAGAGGCCGTAGTGGGCCATAGACGCCTGTATAACGACCTATCCGAGCACATAAAAAACGGGAAGAGAATGTTTTTGGTAACCGGCCCGTATGGTGCGGGAAAGTCTTTTTCCCTGACCTATCTTAGGAATAAGCCGCCCAAGGACACTGTTTTCGTCTACCTTACGGGGGATTATACTCGTGAGGAAGTGGTTAAGAATATCGCGGTTACGGTTCATAATCTAAGTCCGTATGTTACAAAAAAGAGATTCTTCGGCCTGTTAAAAACTCAGATGCCCGTAAATGCTCCGCAGATCACGGAGAATACGTTGCCTGACTATGTCAACAATAAACTCGAAGGCAAAAAACTCGTTTTTGTCTGGGACGACATACAACGTGTAAAGAATGCCGACATCGTAGGCATATCCGTGGTGTTATTGGAGCATACCGATTCCTGCATCATATTATGCGGGCTGAAGGAGGGCGTATCCTGGCTTGAGAAAGAAATCTCTTTCCTTAACCGGGGCATGCAGGAGCTGGAGCCGGAGTCCCTGTCAAAAGAAGACTTAAAAGAACTGATCAAAAAAAGGGTGGAGTGGGTTGGTGGTGGGGGGTTTAAGCCCTTCACAGAGGAGGCGGTCACATATCTCGCCACCAGGTTTTCTGGGGCGAGAGACCTCCTCAATATCTGCGGCGACGTATTCATCCAGCTGGAAAGGGAATATAACTCCTCAGGTGCGGTGAAAATACCTGCCGCGGATATGGCTTATATCGAGAACTTATTCAAAGAAAGACTGGAGAAAGCCCTGGTTAATACCGAAGCAATCAAGGGGGAAGATGTGAGAAAGAAACTTTCAGGTCTGGAGATGCAGATATTTGACGCACTCATAAAGAACGAATCCAAAACGTCTCCGCAGCTTGTCTCAGACCTTGTTAAGGACCGAGGCACGATAGCAAAAACCATAGAACGCATGATGGCCAAATATCCTGGGATGATAATCCTGGAAAAAGTCGATGGAAAAAGGCGCCCGGAGAACTCTTACCGCATAGTAGAAGACATAAAAAGGTTATACGCCGGGAGATAAGACCCTCATTCTCCGATATCGGATACCCCGCCCGCTTCAAAAATAGCATCAACAGTTGCATTTGCGACAGATTCCAGGAGCTTTTTTTCGCCTAGTTTCTTCTTCACCTGGATAGCATACATTGCATCCGTGGCTCCGGCTTCCCGCAGGGTGTCCTCCACCCTGGCGCGTGTTTTTTCCGCGAGTTTTTCATCTATGCCGGGAACTCCGAGAAAACCAAGGGAGTTGAATCCCTCGTCAAGAGCTGAAGGAATAAGCGAAACAGTTACTGCCTTATCAATGCTCGTACCCCTGCCTGAAGCAGAAAGCGTTAGCCCTGATTTCTTCCATTCAAGGATGCTAATGTTATTTACGCCCAGGCATTTAAGGGAATCCTTTACTTCGTCGAGTTTCCCGCTCCTGACCTGGAGCGTTATCTCCCGGCCCACAAGGGACATCTGTATGATCCCGGTCTTAGGCAGGCTTTTCAGGATCTTCTCTATGTCTCCTCCGGAATATGAGCCGCTTAAGGCGATGGTGTGTTTCATGTTCTCTCTTATTCACGCATAAACTTAAATAACTATATCAAAGTATAGAGATATAAATACGGACTATGGTCTACTACTACAAAGACTACGCATTCAAAATACCTGCGGGAATCTATGAACCAAAAGAGGACTCGGCGCTCCTCGCAGATAACCTGAGAATAGAAAAAGGCGACTACGTACTGGACATGGGATGCGGCAGCGGCATACAGGCCATAGTCGCATCAAGGAAAGCAGAAAAAGTCCTAGCAGCAGACATAAACCCGCACGCAATAGACGCGGCGAGGCAGAACGCGCAGATGAACAAGGCGGAAAACATAGAATACCGGATAAGCGACCTCTTTGAGAACATAAACTTAGACGAAAAATTCGACCAGATATTATTCAACCCCCCATACCTTCCCTCGGAAGAAAAAGACCTCGAAGCACTGGCATGGGCCGGCGGAACAACAGGCCGGGAAACGATCGACCGTTTCATAGTAGATGCGCCGAAGCACTTAACCTGCCGGGGCAGGATACAATTGCTAGTCTCCAGCCTGAACCATGTAGACGACGTGCTTAAGGCCCTCCGGGAAAAGGAACTTGAAGCGGAGATAGTGGCCCGCGAAAAAATATGGTTCGAAGAATTATACCTGATTTTGGCAAGTAGCAAGAAAAAAATGAAAAGTATTTAAGGGAAGACAGTTAATAATCAGACATTGGATAGGTACATAAGAGAACATGAAAAACACTTTGTTACGCGCCTTTGCATTGGCTCTCCTATTATCCCTGCCGGTATCTGCAGACATAATAGAGACGATAGGCGGAATGAATACGGTCATCTACGGCATAGCTGCTGGGATAGCAGCGCTGATGATAACCCTGCACGCAGTCAAATGGAAGACTGCGGAAAATCCGGGCGACCGCGAGGACGCAAAGAGAGGGATAATAAACGTCATACTAGGCCTGGTACTGATAATGATAGCTGCAAGCCTGGTGAGCGTTGTCTTTGTAAAGCCCCCTGAACCAGACGTTCCGCCAACGACCACGACAACCACAGAGCCCGCGCAATCCACAACTACTACGATCAGAGTGACTACGACGACCACAACCACTACGACTACGATCCCGCCTGAAAAACTCCTTACTGCAAAGAACCTGGTGGACTGCATCAATTCAAAAGGAGGCAAACTACAATCCATAGTACCCGTATCCGGGTGCCCTAAATGCCGGCTTATCAAATGCAAAGTTTTCGGAAAAGAAACAGACCCCCCGGTGGGTCCTGGACTGGTGCAATACCACCGACTGGACATAGTAGAAGCTAATATCGGTCCATACTTTATACTGGCAAACGGGACAAGGATGGTAGGCTGCCACACGATGCCTGAAATAAATAACTTTTTCGCATGCGGTTTGATACCCCTCCCAGGCCATAAATATTATGAATGCAAGGAAGACCCGGGAATCATAAAAATGGATTGCGAGTAATACAGATGGATCGCTAGAACCAAAATGACAGAGGAGGACAAAAAATTATTGGAGGCCGCCTTATTCGTATCAGGAAAGATCCTTACCCTGGAAGACATGGCGCGGCTGTGCACCTCCGGGAACATAGGCGCGATCAGAAAAATAATGGAGGAACTGCAAAAAGAATACGAGACAAAAGAGTCCGGCATAGAGATATACGAATCGAACGGCGCATACGGCATGCGCGTCAAACGGGAATACGAAGACAAGGTACTACACCTGATACCGGACACCGACATGCCGCCCGCGGTACTGAAGACGTTGGCATTGATAGCGTATACTCAGCCTATCAAACAGTCCGAGGTCATCAAGCTTAGAGGGAACGGAGCATACAGGTACATACAGAAGCTAAAAGACATAGAGCTTATCGAAACGCACAAGAGCAGCAGGACCAAGATAATAACGGTTACGAATAAATTCAAAGAATACTTCCACATACAGGAAGTAAAAGACGTGTTCAAAGACGTGAAGGCCCCGCAAGGAGCCGAGGAATTGACTGCGCAGAAGCACCTGGAAGCGGAAGAAACGAAAACCGAAGAGACGAACTTTGAGATGAGCAAATAATTGCGTGGCAGACTGATTATAAAATAAAGAATGAAACGGGAAGAAAGATACTGTAACCTTTTATGCTAATCGCTGTTTTTTTACAGACCTACTGAGTTTGCACCTTTAAATTGTAGTTAACCTCTGCGGGTGTTTCAAGTGGAAACGTTTATATATACTCGTTTTCATAATAATTATCATGGGGGCAATTTTTTCTAAGTAAAGAACGGAGAAAATGAAAAACATCTATTTTTATGTTATACTGACCGCTTTTATCATTTCAGGAGTCGCTTCAGGTTTACTGATCCCGGACGATAACTCTGGAAAGGACGATACTGGCAAGTACCAATGCGATGCGAACGGCGATTTGGTTAGGTGCTCGAGTCTTGTTGATTGTGTGAATGTTCATGGTGCGAACTTTGATTGTGTTAGAAATAAGTGCGTGTATAAAGGGTCGCAGGGTCCTTGCAGTGATGGTACTGCTATTGG
This sequence comes from Candidatus Altarchaeales archaeon, assembly GCA_023252215.1. Classification (GTDB taxonomy): domain Archaea; phylum Altiarchaeota; class Altiarchaeia; order IMC4; family QMZM01; genus CAIYYO01. The sequence goes on along the minus strand of JAHEXG010000062.1, from coordinate 3,539 downwards.
CAAGTGCTCCAAGGCGAGTCTTGGTTTGCGGTGCATTGAAGGGCCCATGGGCCCAGGATTAGGGCGCACCATTGATTCCTGTTGTGGTGGAGGAACCACTTCCACAACTCAACCAAATGGATGCAATAATGATGGTTGGTGTAATCCTGCTTTTGGCGAGTCTGTTGAAAATTGTCCCAGTGACTGTACGTGTAATAATGATGGGAAATGCGATCCTCCTAAAGAGACCCCTCAGACTTGTCAGGATTGCAAAGACCTGATACCTGACAATGTAACGAACAATACGAATCAGTGCCTAACAGGCAATGAACCGGTCTGCTATGCCAATAAGACCATTTCTTTCGACGAGTATAGCAAAGCTTATTTCTACATATATAACGATTATGTTACTGGAGGAAAGCAATTCAGTAAGGAAGAGGTGGACGATGTTGTTTACTACTACAAGTCTGTCAAAGACGAGAAAACACTATCTGCCTCTCTGTCATCTAGAGGATCCTCGTCCGGAGAAGTAATGGGTTCGATCTTAAAACGAGCGGGCGCAGCATTTGGGTCGATAAAAGGCACCGGGATATCCTGCAGTGATCATTCTCAATGTTCACAAGCGTGTTCCCCTAATTGTCCTGCCAATGTTTTCGGTTGTTGCAATGGTTGTTTTATAGGTCAGTGTGTAGGCGGTACTTGTCGTTGTTCAAATTCTGTCAGTTATTGTTCTAATAGTCCTGCTTATCAGGTTGGTTCTACCTGTTCAGGCGGCGGGAGTGGTTGTAAGAGTAATAGTGATTGTTATCTTGGTCAGGTTTGTAGGAATGGTAATTGTGTTTCCAGCGGAAGCGGGTGTCGTGATGCGACCACTACGTCTGGAGATTCTTGTTGTGTGGATTCTACGAGCACGCCTGGGTATTGTTATACTGGGATGAAGTGTGATTCGTCGACTGGGTATTGCAAGTCGGGCGGCGGAGGCGGCGGAACTGACACGACTTGCTTTGATGGAACCCCATTAAATTCGTGTTCGACTTCTGCGAACTATCACGGATATGACTATCGCGGGTACCGCTGCATAAAGTCCGGCTCAATTATAGGTCTGCAATTCGACAGCACTTGTCCTACTGGCGGGGGAGGCGGCGGGCGTCAGGGTTGTCTTGTAGCTTGCCAAGCTAAAGGGTATTCTTATTCAAACTCTTATTGTGATTCGACTTGTGCGAGCGGCGATACGCCTGTTTCAGGTATTTGTTATGACTCTTCACTTAAATGCTGCTGCAGTTACTAATGAAATGTGTATGTGCTTCCAAGTATTAAGTGAAAAAGTGAATTATTCAAAATGAACATGTCAAAACGTTCAAACCTACGGGGGACTAAAATATTTGTGTTTTCGGTCACATTTTTTTTAATTATTTCAATCGCATGTTCGGATGAAACTTCCCCAAAGCAAACTGAAGGAAAGATAAATGAAACCTCGATCATAATAACTTCAGACTTATCTATAAACCAAGAGGTTCAGGAAAAATTATCCGAGGAGGTCATTGTTGATTCCATGATACAGGCACCTCAGGAACAAATGTCAGAGGAGTCCGTTGTTGATGCCCCAATTCAAGATACTGTCGGAGACACTACGCCTCCGGAAGCTGAATTGCGGCCTGAAGAGGCCACAACAATCCCTGATGTGGTTGACGATCAAGAACCGCAAGGAAAATACCTTAGGTTCAACCTGCCTTTTTTTGGAGAGGTAGTGATTCCATGGTTTTAATGAATGACCTAGATTTGCACTTTTTTTTTTAAATAACTGATTTATACCCCCTCTTCTTTTAATAGTTTCCAATAACCTGGGTTCTCTATAATCATATCCATATGTCACAGGACAAATGGGGGTGTTGACGAACCCGGCATCCCTACTCCGTTCGCTAGCCCGTTTAAACTCTGATGAGAAACAGGCCCTATAACATGGATCGGCAGAATATTATTTTTTACCCGTTTGATTTAAGAAAACCAAAAAAGATAAAAGAATGCGCCCGCGGGGCATCACTCCACGTGCACTCTCTTCAGGTCTATATCGTCTCCCAGGAGGTTTATGAACTGTTCCGCCGAGCGCTCGATATCTTTTGACTGCGTAATGTAGCGGCCTACTATCAGTATGTCCGCTCCTTCCTTCAATGCTTCGGGCGCGGTATCTGGCTCTATTCCGCCTGCGACCGCTATGTAGACGTTCGGGAACTCTTTCTTTATCTTGCTTATCAACTCAAAGCGGTGTTTCTGTTTGCTTTCCGAGTCTACGCTCCTGTGCAGTATGACTATCTCCGGCTGGTCTTTTAGGCCGGATAGCAGTTTTACCGGGTCTACGACGTTCATCGTGTCTATTATCGAGTAGATGCCGAGCCTCTTTGCTTCGTATATGAATTTGTCTATCACGTCCACGGTGGCCAGGCCCGAAACGACTACTGCGTCTGCGGTTTCGTCGAATGACATGTCTACTTCCAGTTGTCCTACGTCCAGCGTCTTTAGGTCTGCTATTATGAATGCGTCCTTTGCTACCTGCCTTAGTTCGGATATGACTTTTACTCCGTATTTTTTTATCAGGGGTGTTCCTGCTTCAAGTATTATCTTATCGCTCTTGGGCAGTTCTTCGAGGACCTTCTTTGTCTTCTCCAGGTCGGGTGCGTCGAGCGCTATTTGCAGGTACGGCGCATTCCATTTGGGCAGCCTTGGAGCCCTGAAACCCATTATGGGGTGGGTGGCCCGGTCTTTGTCGAACATTATCTTGTCCAGCGATGGCTGGTCGTTTAATGCGCGTTTTAATGCGAGTTTGGTTGCTCCGTAGTTGTATTGGTATATCTTGCGGAAGTCTTTTGCCTGGGGGTGTATGAATACCGAGCATATTATTACCCATTCCTCTATCTTGTCTTTGGGTATTATGCCTTCTTCGACTGCGTCGGCAACCGCCTTTGCGACGGCCGCCTGGGCCGGGCCGAATATCTTGGTTACGTCTTCCATGCCTGCCGCAGTTACCTTCGGGACAATAAGCGTATAGGGCTTGCAGGGGAGGTTGGGCCTTATGACCGAAAGCAGGGGCGTGTGGCCGTGGGACAGGTTCGTCATCCCGTGCGCGAACGCTTCTCCAATGACTCCTTCTTTTTCGCCTATCATCAAGTCGATATGTGCTACTTCATTGTCTTTTCCGACGAGCGCTTCACCTATTTTGTACATCTTGGCTACCTTCTTTTGAGTGTTACTTAAGTGAAATATATGTGGTCTTATGGATTTAAATCACACCCCCCTCTAATCCTCTTTGAACTCTGCGATGACGTCCGGCCTGAACAAATAAAGCAGGGTATAGGCATATACGAGGGCATTTACTATCAATATTACCGGGTTGATCAACTGATACAGGAAAAAGGAAGCCACAAGAAAAAATATGATGACCATTCTCGCAGCTTTCAGCATGCCTGTTTTTACTTTCCAGAGGCTGTAGGCAAGCAAGGGATGCACGAAGCCGTATGCTGCCACGAGGATCATCTGTAGCGGCATGTACTGGGCGCTGCCTTGGG
>JAHEXG010000061.1:7300-9715 GCA_023252215.1 Candidatus Altarchaeales archaeon | reverse complement strand
TATGACTCTGATTTAGGAAAGGTCGAAGAGGTTACGCTAGACGAGGCAAAGAAAGTCCTTGAGAGGGTAGCGGGCGGGAAACTAGACCCTGCGCCTTTTATGAGATTTAAAAAATTCAATGACTCGAACATTGATTTTGAGGTGACCCTGCACGTGAAAAACTTTCCGGTAAAGGAGGTATTAGTGCATGAATACATCAAGGCCCTCCATGAAAGATACAGGAAGGAGGGGATAGAGATAGCGTATCCCAGCAGGAAAGTCTATCTAAGAAAGGAGGTCTAAAGGATATTACTTCTTTACCTTTAGATTCAACAGGACGTGGTCCTTGTCGTATGGCTGCAAGTCTATTGTCTGGAGTATGTCGAACCTGTCGCGCAGCTTGTCTGTTTCTTCCCGGAATACCTGCTTTGGACTTTTAACGGCATTTATGCTGCGGGATTTTATCGCAAGCATCGCGTATCTGGGGGCGAATTTCTCAGTGTTCTTCAGGAGTATCTCGGCCTGGTTGGGCTGGGCTATGTCCTGGTATATGACATCCACGGGACCGATGACCTGGGCGTATCTTTCAGGGAACCGGGCATCGCCTATTATAGGGATCATGTTCTTCTTTTTTTCGCAGACTATGAAGAGGTTTCTCATCATCCTTTTGGCGTATTCCAGGGCATAGATCGTTCCGTCGGGGCAGATGTCTGACACGTGGCTCGGAGTCGTGCCGGAGGATGCGCCCAGGTAGAGGACATTGGAATTTCTTTTGAATGGAAACTCGGTCAAACCGTTCATTATGGCCGCTGCGAGCTTGCTTCTAAGAGGATCCCATGTCCGGTACTCTGAGCCTTCCATCTTCAGAAGCTTTTCGTCGTAGACCCGGAAACCCGGAGTGTTATTCTCGGTAGCTATGCCGGATCTGAGCCTGTATACTCCGGGGAAAATCTCTTTCATTCTGTCTTTAATCGCATCATTTAATATATATATATATATATATATATATATATTATACGGCTTTCGCGCATGAAAATCACAAAAATAGGTAATCGGCTCACTGCCAGGAAAAAAATCCTGTTATTGATACTTGTTTTGTTGTTTTCCGCGATTTTTTTGTATTACGGCGAATCCGATAAAGGAAGATTAGCCAGGGCATATTGGCTGCAAAATCCCCTGTTTTGCAATTTCATATACAAAGAGGACATAAGAACCAGGTGCACTGCAGTCCTAACCGCAGATTTCGATCTATGCAATAATATAAAGGATGATCATTTCTACCCATTCTGTTTGTATGGCGTTTCCATCAGAAAGGCAGACCCGGCAGCTTGTGAAGAAGCCGCAGATCTGATGACTGAAAAGTGCTTAAAGAGTTTTTCCCTAATACAAAAAGAATACGAAACCCGGCAGAATTATGTCTATAACGTAACCCGACAAAGGGAGATGTGTTATGGGACGGGTTCAGTCATCCAGGGCCATTGTTTAAGCCACTATGCAGTGAGATACCAGAATCTCTTCTCATGTGATAGAATTCGCGATGGACGCCTGAAGGATTACTGCATACAGAGCATTACAAGAAATGCGTCTTTTTTCTGCACTTCCCCGGAATTCTGCCTAGCACTCAAAGGATGCGATGAATGGGGGGATATGTGTTATGGCATCCGCGCAGGGATCACACAGGATAGAGACCTATGCAACATGATAATTGACAAAAACCGGAGAGACGGCTGTTACATAAGCCTCACAGATGAGATATTCGAATTTACGAGCTGCTGCGACATGTTTTAAGGGAGAAGGGGGGATATAAACCCATAATCCGAATAAAATACCTACCATTCAATTTCAAAATGAAAATCGAAGGTTTGTATACAGCGATCGTCACACCGTTTACCAAGAATAACGCGCTCGACGTAGAGGGGCTGAGGGCCAACATCCGCCACCAGATGGAGAATAAGGTTGTTGGGATCGTTCCCGTTGGCACGACCGGGGAATCTGCGACGCTCACGGAGAAAGAGCATAAGAGGGTAATAGATATCTCGATCGACGAAGCGAACGGCCGGATGCAGGTGCTTGCAGGCACGGGTAGTAACAGCACTGCTGAAGCGATAGAGTATACGAAATACGCCAGGGATGCCGGGGCAGATGCGGCCTTGATGATTACGCCGTACTACAACAAGCCCATGCAGGAAGGGGTCTATCAGCATTATAAGAAGGTAGCGGAGGCTGTCGACATACCTATAATCGTCTACACGGTTCCGGGCAGGACTGTAGTCAACATAGAGCCTGAGACTATGGAGAGGCTATCCAGGATAAAGAACATAGTAGGCGTGAAGGATGCCGCGGGCAGCCTGGACCAGATCACAAAGGAGATCATGCTCTGTGGAAAAGACTTTGTCGTATTATCGGGAGAAGACGCCATAAACTATCCGATAATGT
>JAHEXG010000061.1:0-7290 GCA_023252215.1 Candidatus Altarchaeales archaeon | reverse complement strand
GTGCCTGGGCGGGAGAGGAGCGATATCCGTTGTCAGCAACGTTGCGCCCAAGGAGATGGGAGAACTAATAAACGCAGCATTGCAAGGCAACCATAAGAAGGCAAAGGAGATGCATTACAGGCTCTTTAACCTGTCCAAAGTATTGTTCATAGAGACGAGCCCGTCGCCCGTGAAAGCGGCGATGAACATGCTGGGGCTTGCCGCGGGGAATCCGCGGCTTCCGCTGGTGCCGGTGAAGAAGGAGAGCGAAGAGAAGATAAGGAAGGCGCTGGAAGAGTTGAGGCTGATTTAAGTCTCTATTCTGCTTCTTTCATTTTTTTAAGAACGTAGTCTATCTTCAACTCATCGAAGACCTTACACGTGTCTACGAGCAACTTTCTTAGTTCCATTCTTCTTCATCTACTCAAGAGCGCCCATCATATCCATTAAGGCTTCGTTTGATATCTTCCTGCGCTCCTCAACCTTTTTCTTGATCTTCTTGACGTCGATCATTTTTGATGTCTGATATAATAGAATCTTTTCAATAAGTAGTCATATCAGGGGGGTCATTTTTCACGGTTCCAAGCAAAAACTGAGTACAAAAGATAGCAGAAAGTACTATTTTGAACGTACGCTACGCTAGTGCTTTTGTAGTTAAAATAGATAAGAAATAGGAATAATATTATCTCGCAGAGCGCGCTATTCTTTCAGTTTCCTCTTTTCTCTGTATCGCGTAGCTTTTTGAGTCCGACGTCGACGCCCATATTATTTCGTCTGCCAGGCAATCTGTTACGGAACGGCCAACATCCGTTCACACTGCGAGGGACATACGCTCCGCTAGTCCCTCTGACGTATATAGAAAAATAGGTATATCAATTATCTCGCAGAGCGCGCTATTCTTTCAGTCTCTTCCTTCCTCTGTATCGCGTAGCTTTTTGAGTCCGACGTCGACGCCCATATTATTTCGTCTGCCAGGCAGTCTTCGATCTTTTTGGGGTTGTTGAATGCTGTTGCAAATGCTCCGAGGGTGATGTATTTTAGGCCGAAGTCTACTCTTCTTTGGGCTGATACGTCGACTGCTTGGTGGTATTTTATTCCTCCGTATATGATGACTGTGGTTTCTTCGCCTGGGCCTGATTTTTCTATTGCGTCTACTAGTACTTGTATCGGGTTTTTGCCTGTTCTTTTTTCTACTGTTTCGAATGCGGCTTTTACTATGTTTAGGGCGTTTTGTTTTTTGCCTGTTGCTCCTCCGCCTCTTATGTATCTTCCTGCGACTTTCTTTGTTCCCTGGCCGCTTCTCATTAGTTTGTTGGTCAGGCGTTCGACTATGTTCATCTTGCTTTTGGCGAATTGTTTGCCTATGAGCCTGCCGGATGTTATGGGCATGTATACCGGGGTTAGGGATACGTATTGTCTTATCCCGGGGTCTTTTACTTCAACTGTTTTGTAGTCCCATTTGCCGAATAGTTTTATTTCTTCCATCTTGTGAGTTTGAGTTATGTTTTTTTTTTGTTTTAGCTGTATTTTCTGAAGCCTATCCTGAAGGCTACTTCCCTGAAGCATCTTCTGCATATGTGTAGGCGGTATTTGTGGATGAGACCTCTTTGCGCTCCGCATATTGAGCACATGAGGTTTCTTTGATCCATCTTTTGATTCTTTTTGACTAGGGGTTCTTTTTGGACCATTCTTAATCTTCCTCTGCGATCGTTATGTTGAATTTTTCTTTTATGTAGTCTATGGTTTCGTCTTTTGAGATGTTTGTTTTGGCGGGTATTTTTCCCGGGCGTATGCTTCTTTTTCTTACTGAGTAGCCGGGTCTTTGCATTGTTACTGTTATGTCCATGCCCATTATGCCTATGTCGGGGTCGTATTTGATGCCTGGTATGTCGATGTATTCGTGTACTCCGAAGGAGAAGTTTCCGTGTTGGTCGAAGCAGTCTGTTTTTAGGATGTTGTCTTTTGCTGCGAATCCTCTTTTAAGTACGTCGTCTGCTGCCGGGCCTCTGAGTGTTACTTTGCAGCCTATGGGGTCTCCTTTTTTTATGTTCCAGGTGGGTATTTTGTGTTTTGATATTGTTCTTACCGGTTTTTTGTTTGTGATCTTTTGTAGTAGTGCTTCTGCTTTTCCTAGTTTTTCCCCGCTCTGGCCTACGCCTATGTTTAGGGTTACTTTCTCTATTCTCGGCTTACGCATGGGGTTGTCGTAGTTCATTTTGCGGTTCAGATCTTTATGACTGGTTTGTCGCTTCCTATGATGAATGCGTATTCTGTGAGGGTCTGCATGTCTTCGAGTGTTGTTACGGATTTTCTGGTGGCTGTTGCGGCTATTATGTCTTTTATCTTGCCTGACATGCCTTTGTGTCGTCCTTTGTAGATGAGGGCGAGGTTTCCTTTTTCGAATCTTATGGTCTCGGACATCTTTCTTTCCGGGAGCTTTATTACGACTGTGTCGTTTGTCTTGTATTCGTCTTTTTCTGTGAGTAGTGCTCCGCCGTCGTGTAGTGCCAGTTGCGTCTTTCCGCCTCTGACTTTTGTTTTGCTTATTATCCGGCAGGGTTTTATGTTGGAGTCTTTTTCGTCTATTTCTTTTAGTTCCAGTCCTTTTTTGCCCGGGACTAGCCGGTAGTGTTTGGAGAGAGTGGGTATTTCTATTACGTCCATGAGGCCTACGCCGTATTTGTGGTCTCTTCTGGTTTTTTTGTCTACTGATACTAGGCCGTCGTGTATTATCTTTTTTGCTTCCCTGGAAGTGTCTGCGTATCCGAGTATGTCTCTTATTACCAGGAGCAGGGGTATGCTTTCTTTTCTGGTGTGGGCTCCGGGGTTCGGAGTTACGACCCATTTGTTTTCTTTTCCGTATCCGACGGCGATTCTCTTGGTGTGCATCTTGCCTTAAGTTGAGTTAGTTATTTGGTCTTACGCTCTAATAAATCCCTTCTCTCTTTGTCTTCGGTCATGAGTTCTGTGATCATTACATTCGAGGGGTTGAGTGGTCTTGGTACGTCGGTTCCGTTTGCCTTCTTTGCCTTTACTGTGTCTACGTATATGGTGTATTCTTTGAGGCTTACTTTTATTACTAAGCCGGTGGTTCCTTTGTGTTCGCCGCGCATGACTTTTACTTTGTCTCCTTTGCGTACCGACAGGGATCTTCTCTTGTATTTTGTGCGCAGTTCTTTGCTTAAAGTGGAGACCAGCATCTTCTGGCGTTTGTGGAGGGGTGCGTCTATGAGCCACTTCCTCTGTTTTCTGGGTTTGGATGATTGGGGTCTTGTTTCCATTCTATGTTGTGTTTATACTACGATGCCTGAAAGGCTTCCTATCTTGTTCCATTTGTCGGCTGCTTCTCTGGCGACTGCGCCTTTGACTTCTGTTCCTTTGGGAAGGCCTTCTTCTGTAACGATGACTGCGGCGTTGTCTTCGAATTTTATCTTGGAGCCGTCGTATCTTTTGTAGGGCTGTCTCTGTCTTATTATGACTGCCATCAGTACCTGGTGCTTTATCTCGGGTTTTCCTTTTTTCACAGCCACTACTATCAGGTCTCCTACTCCGGCCCTTGGCATACGGTTGTGGATCCCTTTGTAGCCTTTGACTGCTATGATCTCAAGCTCTTTTGCCCCAGTGTTGTCTGCGCATACCAGGCGGGCGTTTGTTGTGAGCGTCCGGGTTATGTTGGCAGTTGTAGCTTTCCCCAGGGGAAGGTTCTTCATTGCGCCAAGCGGTTTAGCCATTTTGTCTTATTACCTCTATATTATGCTGTTGCCTTGGTTTCGCCAGGCAGTTTTTCAGTGATTACGAAGCTTACGGTCTTGGAAAGCCTTCTGCACTCCATTATCTTCACGTGGTCGCCGGTTTTGGCGTTTATGCATGGGGGGTTGTGCGCCGGGATCCTTGATTTCTTGGGCCGGTATCTGTCGTATTTTTTGAGTTTTACGTAGTAGCTTCTCTGGACTATGACGGTTTTGTCCATCTTATCCGATGCCACTACTCCGTCCAGCACCATTCCCCTGGTTGGCAGGGCGCCGTGCTGCGGGCAGTTCCGATCCTGGCAATCGGTTTTCTTTTCTTTCTCTTTTTTTGCGACTTTTGCCATTTTTTTATTGTTAGACGAATTTTATCTGGTATTTTTTTTTGATGCGGTCCTCGGGCCTTGAGAGCAGGAGTTTTCCTTTGATCTGGACTATTTCGCCTTGTGGGAGGTTTACTTCCAGAGTGATGCAGTCTTTTGGAAGGGTTTTTATGCCTGCATCTGTTTTGATTGTTATTGTGTCTCTTGTTTCGTCGGCCACTGTGCCTGCGCATTTGTATCCTTCGTGTGTTGCCGATGTTATGCGCACTGGGAGGCCTATGAACTCATGTCTTAGTATGTTGTAGGGGTTGATCATCCGTATTTTTTGTCTTGGCGGCGTGTCCTTATAGTACGTCTATCATGTCTTGCGAGAACCCCATGCTTATGAGGACGCCTTTGACTTTGTTTTTGTGGTCGCCTTGTAGTTCTACTGTGTCGTTTTTACGGGTTCCGCCGCATGCGAGCCGTCTTTTAAGTTCTTTTGCTACCTTGTCTATGTCTACGTCTTTGAATCCGTCCACGAGCGTTACATATTTTCCGTATCGTCTTTTGTCGCTGCGGACGCGTATCCTTTGACCTTCCCTCGTCATCTCGTCGCAGACGCATAACTCCTTGGGAAGACCGCATCTCTGGCAATTCATTTCTTCTGGGTTATAACGGTTTTCTGGTCTTTTGTTGCTGCTTTTGCCTGGCTGTTTTCGTATGTTCGTATCCTGGCGATGGTTCTGCGGGTTTCCCTCATTTTTCCGACGTGTTCTGGGATTCCTCCGGAGGCCAGGACTCCCCGGACCTTCATCATATCGCCTTGCAGCTGTGCGAGTTTGTCTTTCAGTTCTTCACTGCCTAGTTCCCGTATTTCGCTGTTGCGCAATATTGCCATGTTAATTATAATCGTTGGATGTGGTATTAAATCAGTCCTTTTCCTTGTCTAGGCCTTCTTCAGGCTGTTTTGATTCTTTTTCCGGTTTTTCCAGTATTTCTTCGGCGCCCATTTTCTTGGCTGTTTTCTTGTCTATTGGGATCTTTGGTTTATCGGTCTTTGCTCCGGATTTTTCAGTGGGCTTGGCTTCTTCGACCTTTGTAGCTGGCACTGCTTCCTCCTTTTTAGCTTCCGGGGCAACCGCTTCCTTTACAGGCTCAGGCGCCTTCGTCGGCATTTTGATCTCTATCTGGTCCGGGAAAACGATGTCTGGCGGAACTATCTTTACGGTTATTCCGATAACGCCCGCTTTCATGAAGGCCTGGGTTGATCCGGTCCGGACGAGCTTTGCCGAGTCTCCTACCTTTCTCATGTATCCTTGTAGGTATTTTTCCTGCTTTGCTCTTCCGCCTTTTCCTATGATCTTTCCCGCGACTATGACTTCTATCCCGCGGGCTCCTGAGCCGAGGGCGGACCTTACCGCTTTGTAGATGACGCGTCTTCTGTTCATCCCCTTCTCGAGGGACTGGACTATTCTGCGCGCGACTATGTTTGGGTCCAGGTTTGGGTTCTCAACTGTCTGTACGTCTATTGCCGGGTTGTCTATGCCGTATTTTTCTTTGAGGAACCTTGTGAGTTTGTTTATCCTGCGGCCCTTTTTTCCTATGACCAGCGGGGGCTTTTCCACGTAGAGCACGACCCTTGTTGCCAGGGGTGTCTTCTGTATGTTTATCCCTGAGTAGCCTGCTCCTTCAAGCTCTCTACGCAAAAATGTCTCTATTTCTGATCTGATGAGTCCTTCTTGGATGAAATGTCTCTCCATTGCCATTTTAGTGTGTGATAAAAATTTAATATCAAATCTCTTTTGCGACTGCCTGTACGCAGACGTATTGTGTTTTCCAGGCTTTCCATCTGCCTTTGGGCTTTCTTCTCTTGCGACTCTGGCCCTTGTTGACTTGTATGCTTATTATCCTGAGTTTTTCGCCGTCTAGTCCCTTGTAGTCTGCGTTGGCCTGCACGTTTTTGAGTACTTTCAGCACCTCGGATGCCGCCTTCTTGGGATATTTTGCTATTCCAACTCCGGTTCGATGGGATACTCCTTTGTTGTATTTTTTGAAGGGTATGGCCTGCTCTAAGGCGATGACCCTCTCAAGAAGGGCTATTGCGTCTGTCAGGTTCTTGTCCCGGACATTGTCGCATACCGCTATAGTCTTCTTGAAGGATATGTTTATGTCTTTTCCAATGGCTTTCGCCACCTTTGCCTCGTTCTGGGGCTTAAGCGAATAATCTAATTCCATCTTCACATACTAGTTTTATTTGACAGGCACGAATAACGATGACCTCGTAGCACCTATTCCCGGAGCCGAATGCTTCACAGGCTTTCGGTTTAGTGAGAATTCGCCGAGGTATTGGCCTAGCATCTCGATTTCTATTAAAAATTTGAGGAACTCTTTCCCGTTGTATACTTCGAACTCCATACCCACCATATCAGGGAGGATCGGCATGTCCCTGCACTCGGTCCTTATGGGTTTTATCTTCTTGCCGGCGTCAAGGTCCTTGCGGGCCTCTTTAACCTTTGCCAGAAGCTTCTTTTGTATCTCGGAAAACCCTCTTTTAAGGGATCTTCTGGTGCGCGCAGGCATTATCTTTACCAGCTCGTCCATTGATTTGGCCTGCAGCTCCTCGATTTCTAATCCGCGATATGTAACCTTCTTCTTTGCCATTTTTGTGATTTATATCATAACCCCTTGCGGGTTACCTCTTACGCCTTCCAGTCCTCGACGGAGCTATCATACCGACTTTCCGGCCGGGGGGCGTATTCCGCGCAACTGATGCGGGCCTGCCCGTATAACCGTGGGATCCTCCGCCGTGGGGGTGGTTCTGTGCGTTCATCGCAACTCCTCTCACGCGCGGGTACAGCTTGTTTCGGGCCTTGTGCCGGTGATAGTTCTGTCCTGCTCGGACCATTGGTTTTTCTTTCCTGCCGCCTCCTGCAACGGTTCCTATGGTAGCGCGGGAATCGCTCGATATCTCGGCTGTTTTCTTGGAGGGGAACTTTATGATCGTTTTTCTTTTCTCCCGGTCATGTGAGACTATTGCGGCAGCGCCTCCGGATGCCCGGACGACCTTTCCGCCGTCTCCGGGCGTAAGCTCGATGTTGTAGATAAGGCTTCCCTCGGATATCTTGCCCAGGGGTAGCACGTTGCCTTTCGCCTCTTTTGCTTCCCCGCATATCGCTACCCACTGTCCGACTTTCATTCCCTCGCAGGCTATAAGCCTTATTTCCTGGAAGTCTTCCAGCAGTATCTTTGCGACAGGCGCA
>JAHEXG010000060.1 GCA_023252215.1 Candidatus Altarchaeales archaeon | reverse complement strand
GAGCATAGCTGGAAGCGAATTATCCGAGAAAATGGAGGAACAGGTACGCAGCCTGAACGTAGAAATCGTCAGCGCCGAAGCAACCAAACTGGAGCTTCTGAGCAATTCAAAAAAGGTAGAGACCTCCGAGGGCGCCTACGAAGGAAAAGCAGTCATACTAGCCGTGGGCGGAGGCCATAAGAAATTAGAGGTAAAAGGCGAAAAAGAGTTCACCGGCAGGGGAGTAAGCTACTGCAGCACCTGCGATGCGCCGTTCTTCAAAGGAAAAACCGTTGCAGTCGCAGGAGGCGGAAACTCGGCTATATCGGATGCGTTATATTTGAGCGACGTTGCAAAGAAGGTCTACCTCATACACCGGAGAGAGGCTTTGCGCGCCGAAGAAGCAAGACAGAGCGAACTAGTCAAGAAAGGAATAGAGATATTCCTGAACACCGGAATCGACGAGATATTAGGCGATAGATCCGTAAACACTCTGACGATAAGAAACCTTACAAGCAACCAGGTAAAAAAGCTCCCGGTAGACGGAGTCTTCATATCCATAGGCAACGTGCCCCATTCCGAGCTGGCAAAGGACGCAGGGGTAAAACTAGACGAAAAGAATTTCATAAAGGTGGACAGAAACCAGGAAACAAACCTGGAAGGCGTGTTCGCGGCAGGAGACGTAACAGGAGGAGTACTCCAGATATCCACCGCAGTGGGAGAAGGATGCATAGCCGCATTAAGCGCCTACAAATACGTGAAAAAACCCTACTGGGGAACGGAATAAAAAGGAACAAAGTATACGATCAGAATAAGTTGCTGTTCTTCCAGTTCCTGTTGGACTGGGGACTTCCTCGAACCTTCCTCGCAGTCTTGGCAAAGACCCATACAGGGGCCCTCTTGCGTTTGTTATCCTCTTTTATAAGTATTGCCTTCTTGCTTGATACTTTGTTCCTGGCCATGTTTCTCACCTGATCGAATGTCTAATTATCTTGGACTGGGGAAATATAAGGCAGAATTAAAGCACTTAGACCGACACCGGCACGGCCTTGAGAGTGTTTCTCATCTTCCCGATAATGTCTTTGCCCCCTATGAAAGAGTGCTCAAGGACGTCCAAAAGGGTCTCTGCTGTGATTATTTTTATCTTGCCCTCGTGCCTTTTTTCCAGCATTACGTCGTTCTCATTGCTCTTAGGGATTATAACGGTCTTTAAGCCGGCCTCTATTGCCGCCTCCACCTTGGGCGTAACGCCTCCCACGGGCAAAACTTCGCCTCTCACTGTAAGAGACCCGGTCATGGCCACGCTCTGGTCTATGGGAACGTTCTTCAATGCCGAAATAACGGCCACAGCCACGCTTACGCTGGCCGAGTCCCCTTCCACGCCCTCATAGGTCTGCAGGAATTGGACGAATATGTCGTATTTCTCCTTGATGTCTTCGCCGTATACCTTCATAATAACGGCGGAAACATTCAAAACCGCTTCCTTGGCAATATCCCCAAGCTTCCCGGTCGCAATGATCTGGGATTTTTCCCCGCCCACCGCAACCTCGGCCTCGATAGGAAGAACCGTGCCGGCGTCGCCTCGGACCGCAAGCCCGTTCACACGCCCGACCTTCTCTCCCTCGGTTATAAGCACATTATACTCCTTCCTGCGGCTCGTATAAATATCGCCCATCTGCTGCTCAAGAGTCCTCGCAGAACGCTTACCCTCGGTCACATCCTCCCTTGAAACATACGAATGCTTCTTCTCGGAACCAATGTCTCCTGCCGCACGGATCAAGCCGCCAAGGTCCCTGAACTTAAGAGTCAACTTATTCTTCATACCCGCCCGACGCTTAGCCTCCAATATTATCTCCTCACACGCGTCTTTTGTAAAATGCGGGATCTTCCCGTCCCGTTCCACTTCCTGGGCTACGAACTGGACGATCTTCTTGCGGTTATCGTCGGTGTCCTCCATCAGGTCTTCCATGTATATCTCGTAGCCGTAACCCCTAATCCTCGAACGCAGCGCAGGATGCATCTGCTCCATCACGTTATAGTTGCCCGCGGCAACCAATATGAAATCGCACGGGACAGGATCAGTCATAACCATCGCGCCTGAGCTCATCTCGCTCCTGCCGGTTATGGGCAACTGCTTTTCCTGCAGCGCAGTTAAGAGGTCCTGCTGGGACTTGCCAAGGGTGCCTATCTCGTCTATGAACAACACGCCCTTATTGGTTTTGTGTATGAGCCCCGATACCACCCTAAGATGCGCCGGAGTGCCAAGGCCCCCGCTCTGCAATGGGTCGTGCTTTATGTCTCCGAGCAATGCGCCTGCGTGGGCTCCTGTTCCGTCGAAGAAGGGCGCAAGCTTCCGGGACGAGTTGTCTACTATGAGCCTAGGCACATTGGATTTACTGCCCCCGAGCATCATGCCCCGGAAATTCATGCCAGAGAAAAGCAAAAACATCGCCCCCAGGCCCATGATAAGGATGAACGGCATCGCGTCTATCGTCGTCTTGTCGTCGTGGAAATACATCTTCCCCAAAAGGATTCCTGCATAGACAAGCAGAGGCAATATCAGGAATACCGCGATTATCAGGCCGGTATTCGGTTTCTTGGCATTCTCTTCCATAGCCTCTTTATCTCGGCCGGCCTTGACTATCTTAACGCCTTCCCCGGTCGGAACGGTCCTGATCTTGGGATTATTCTCATCCTCAAAATTCGGGTAAGCGAGTATGTCTACAAGCTCGCTTGGAGGAAGAAGCTCGGTCATGGCATTAGCCAGCATCGACTTACCGGTCCCTGGCTCGCCTATAAGTAGAACGTTTCTACGCTGCCGGGCGGCTTTCTTTATGACTTCGACCGCCTTATCCTGGCCTACCACCTGGTCTACAAGCCTCTTTGGGACTTCCAGTTCATCAGTATGCTCAAAGTCGTCCCATGAACGCATATCCTTCGGGCTCTTCTTAACGGCCTTGGACGCTTCCTTACCCGCACGAGGGGGCGATACTCTTATCCCGTCTTCCATTATAAACCAAAAAAGCAATTATCCAAAAAAGACAAGCCAACAGAAAAAGGCATTACTATATACACAAATATTAATAGCGCATCACAAACTTAAATATCCGCCTACCCGCTACCCTACGCAGCCACCCTATGCCCACGGATCCCATGATATGTCCACGGCATCGGTCCGAAATTTCTGCCGCACTATCGTATCCTCTATCCCCTGACGCACACCCGCACCATGCATAAGAGCCCCAAGGACCGCTATCATAACCCCGTTGTCGCTGCAATAGCCTTTCGGGACACCGAATCTTGCGCCATGCTCCCTGCACATCTCTGTTAGCATATCCTGCAGACGGGAATTATTCCCAACCCCGCCGGTAAGCAGCACCTCTTTTGCCTTCAGATGGGCAAGCGCCCTCTCAGAAACTTCGGCAAGCATGGAAAAACTAGTCTCCTGCAACGAAAAACAAACATCCTCCAAAGAATGCCCACCGGAACTAAAACAATTAACGGCCGCAGTAAGTATACCCGAAAAAGAAAGATCCGTGCCCTTGACGGCATACGGAAGCTCTACGTAATTCTTCCCCTCACGCGCAAGAGCCTCTATTTTAGGGCCCGCAGGATGCACAAGCCCGGTCTCCCTGCCGAATTTGTCAAGCATATTGCCAACCCCGATATCCAAAGTCTCGCCAAATATCCTATAACGCCGACCGCGCAACATCAACACCTGAGTATTACCCCCGGAAACGTATAGGACAAGAGGATCGCGCAACCCGCAGAATACCCTCCCAACCTCAATGTGGGCAACACAGTGATTCACGCCCAGAAGAGGAATCCTATGATGCAAAGAAAGCGCCCTCGCCCCGGTGGCAACAGTCCGAAGACACGGACCCAGGCCGGGCCCCTGAGAAAAAGAGACAAGCCCAACATCCTTAAAAGCCACGCCCGCAGAAGACAACGCCGAGGAAACCGCCTCTCCGAAATTATCCCCCATAAACTGCGCAGCCTCCCTCGGATGTATGCCGGCCTTCGGAACATACGTCCTGCGAACATCCGCAAGCACTTTATTCCCAGGGCCGACGATGCCCACCCCAAGCGTATGCGCAGTGCCCTCGATCCCCAAAGTAATCATGGTAGCCCTTATCTTTGAATAATATATTCTCGCCCAATGTTTTAAGATAAGATGCCATTATATCCTTAATACAAAAAAAATGGCCAAACCATCAAACCTCCCCTCAGGCATACTATCAGGAACAAAAGTGATAGTGGGCGAAAACGACCTGCGTTCGTTCCTCAAAGACCGCGGCTTCGGCGAAGAAGCCGGGAAACGCCATGAGCTCTCGCTGATAGAGGCCATGTTCCTAGTGGAAAACGACAAGATGGAGGTCGTAGACGGAAAAAAGGCCCTGGAATTCGACGAACTGATCAAAGCCGGAAACAAGGCAGAGAAGAATTTCTATGCAAAATACCGGGTCTACGCAGACCTGAGAGGCCGCGGACTACTTGTAAGAACGGGCCTGAAATTCGGCGCAGACTTCAGGGTATACGAAAGAGGCGCCCAGGTAAAAACCGCCCACTCAAAGTTCCTAGTAAACGTCATACCAGAAGAATATACCTGCTCTTTCCCCCAGATGGCAGGCCTAGTGCGAGCCTGCCAGACAGTCAACAAAGCCCTCATATACGCAGTCATCGACGAAGAAGGAGACATCACATACTACCAGATAGACAGGGTAAAGATGTAAGGAATCGAAAACTGAATTTATTCTTTTAATTTTTTAATGCATGTGGCAACAAGCGGCAATATAACCAGAAAATACGCAGGGTTAGATTTGCTCAAATCCCATAATAAAGACGTAATATCCTTGATATAGGAAAATGAAACAGGCAGATATTCCTTAACCTTGTCAGCCACACAAATATTGAGAACATCACTGCTTAACTTCCTGAACCTTTGCTTAACTTGTTCTACCTTTGATTTGTCCTTTCCATAGGCCTCATCTATAGCCTTCTTGAACTTGGAATCATTAGACAAACTCCCAAGCACGTTCATGAAAGCTTTATAATGAACTTCATCTGCATTTCTTAGATCGTCTACCCAGCCCTTTAGCAAAATCTTATCATCCTTGTTTATGGGGATACCCTTCTCATCAATATCTGAGATAAAGCCGTCAAGGTTCTCTTGTAGCTTATTTATGGACACTTTAATCTCTTCCTGATTTTTGTGGGTGATTTCGTTGCCGGATATTACCACTTTCTCTGTTCGGTTAACTCCCTGCTTGATTTCTAAAAGGTACATACTACATTGGCTAATTTTCTTCTCTAGTCTTTCCATATCCTCCTTCTTCAACTCATTTTCACCCTCCAATGCATTGCGAATCCCCCCCAAGAGCGTATTCAAATCCTTTTTAAGAGGGCTGACCATACCTATATTTTCTCCTTCATTAAACGCCTTTTCACCGATCTTCTTCGCGGATTTAATTAGTTCAATCGCTTCTTCTTTTCGTCCCTGATCCCATATCTTTGTGGACTGCCAACAAATGACAAGACAATGATTTAGAGAAACTCTGATAAACGGCAGAAAACACCTTTCTCTTTTATAAATGCGTTCTACATCCAAATAACAGTTAATAGCTTCTTCCAAGGTGTTCTCAGAGTCCACTCCGGCCTCAGCCAGGACTCTTAGACTGTTTCCTTTATTCATCTGTGCGAGTGCAACGTCTAGCTCTGCAGATTCTTTTCGAAATGTTTTTAGTGACTTGTCGAAGCATTTTATTGATTTTTCAAGATTTGGAATGGTATCTACCCCCGCTTCAGCCAGTCCGCATAGGCTGTTCCCTTTATTCATTTGCATGTGTGCGTAGCCTAAGTCTTCGTGTTCTCTTTGGTATATTATTGCTGCATTGTCATAACATTTTATCGCTTTGCAGAGATTTTGTTTGGTGTTTTCTCCCTGCTCAGCCAACCTCACTAGGCAGGTCCCTTTATTCATCTGCATAGTTGCGCATTCTAGTTCTGCTTTTTCTCTTTGATATATTATTGTCGCCTCATCATAGCAGTTAATCGCTTTGTAAAGGTTTTGTAGGGAGCATACTCCCTGCTCAGCCAACCTCACCAAGCTGTTTCCTTTATTCATTTGCGTGTCTGCGTAGCCTAGGTCTTCATGTTCTCTTTGATTTATTGCTGCTGCGTTGTCATAGCATTCCATTGATTCTTTTAGGTTAGATCTGATGTCTTCTCCCTGCTCGGCCAGTCTCATTAGGCTGGTTCCTTTGTTCATTTGCGTGGTTGCATATTCTAATTCTGCTTTTTCTCTTTGATATATTATTGCTGCGTTGTCGTAGCATTCCATTGATTCTTTTAGGTTTAGTATAGTGTGTTCTCCCTTCTCGGCCAGTGTTTGCAGGCTCAATCCTTTTAGCACTAGAGTATTCGCATATAGTAAATCTCCTTCTTCTTTTATTTTCAGGAAGCAGTCGGAGTAGAATCGAGCTATCAGCGCATTTTCTTGAACTTTTAACTCCTTACGCATTTCCTCCCCGGCTATGCCTCCGCAGTCATAGAAGTAGTCTAGTATTTGCTCTTTGTCGGTTTTTTTGTTTCTGAGAACGCCGCACAAATCCATCACTTCTTCGTATTCCTTGAGCGTAAGTTCCGTTATCTCATCCCAGGTAAGTTTTCTGAAGAAATCGAGGACCTCTTCCGCGTTCCCCGCGTTTATGATCCTTTTGAGCTTTTCCAGGTCCATTTTCCCCATTTTGGGCTTATATGGGGATTAATTCCAGAAATAGCAATACATCAGGAATTCAGCACTTTGTACCCAATTCCAGCTAAGCGTCAGAGTGGTTGAGCAGCAGCGAAACCACTCGTTTCGTGAATCCTCGGGGATTCATCTTAGCCGAATTCGAACCCGGGTCGCAAGATTGGCAACCTCGAGTGATAACCAGGCTACACTACCGCCGCGTATTATGCGGCGGCCGGGATTTTCGTCGGCTAAGACTTTTATCTCGAGTATAATCTATTTCTGATTAGGCCTTTTAATATCCGGCTTATTATTATTGATTCGAAAATAAATAATCTCTTGTAGTAGTTGCCCCTAAAATGATGTATTCTATAATATGGGTCTTCCTCGCATCCTGCCTGGCCACATTCATATGCACTCCGTGGATAATCCCCAAACTGGAGAGAGCCGGATTTGTCGGCAGGGACATGAATAAGGCGGATAGGAAGAATATTCCAAACCTCGGGGGTTTTGCAATCGTCTTCGGATTCGCCGTAGGCGTGCTGCTGGCCATCGGCCTGTACACCTTTCTTGGAACTTTCGGCGGCCACTTTAGCCCCCCGCTTATACTGGCCGCTTTTTCAACGATCCTGCTCATGTCTCTTATCGGAGTATTCGACGACCTTTTCTCCATAAACCAGTTCATCAAGACGGTTCTGCCGCTTATCGCGGCCCTGCCGCTTATCGCAGTTAACGCGGGGGCCACGTCAATGGACATACCTATAATAGGCGCAGTCGACTTTGGCATATTATACGCTCTTGTATTGATCCCCATCGGAATAACCGGGGCGTCTAATGTGACTAACATGCTGGCAGGATTCAACGGCCTGGAAGCTGGAATGGGTTCCGTCGCCTGCCTTTCTCTGGGGATAATAGCCCTGCTCACAGGCAAGACCGAATCCGCGGTCCTGCTTTTCTCGATGCTTGGAGCTCTTCTTGCTTTTCTTTATTATAACTGGTATCCTGCAAAGGTCTTCATGGGGGATGCGGGGACCTTGAGCATAGGCGCAGTCCTTGCTTCCGCAGTGATAATCGGAAACTACGAGATGGCGGGAGTGCTAGTCATATTGCCTTACACTTTTGACTTCTTTATCAAGGCAGTAAACGGGTTTCCAAGCAGCAACTGGTGGGGAGAGTACGTGAAAGGAAAGCTTGTATGCAAAGGAAAGCCGGTGGGCCTCTGCCAGACGATAATGAAGAAAACCGGGGGGATAAGCGAGAAAGGCCTGGTTCTTGCGCTAATATCCCTGGAGGCAGTGTTCGGGATAATAGCATTGGTATTGTTCAAAACGTAAAAATGACCGAAAAAAAAGACGTCATAGTAGTGGGTGCCGGGATAAGCGGGCTGCTTACCGCTCTTTCATTATCCAAGGAAGGAAAGGACGTCTTGGTGCTGGAAGAATTGCCCGCGATAGGCGGAGTCTGCAGGTCGTATATGGTAGACGGATACCAGGTCGATACCGGAGCGCATATAATAACCCGCACGGGCCAGGGGCCTCTTAGGGACCTTATGACCAGGTACTTTGACGTCATACCAAATTTCGTCCCCCACGGCAAATATTATGTTCTATTGAACAACCGGATGAGGCCTTTTCCATGGAACCTGCAGGGATGGTTCAACTTCGACATAATATCCGAGGTAGACCGGATCTATTTGATGAAGACACTGTTCTCGGTATCCTACTTGTATAACGCCGGGGAAACGTTTTCCAACAAGTCGATAGCAGAACTCTTAGGAACCGGCCTTTCCAGTCAGACGATGAGGTTCCTTGACTGCATCTCCATGTTCATGAGCGGCGCATCCATGAAAGAAACGCCAGTAGCACGGTTCCTTGACTCCGAGAGCTACAAAAGCAAGTCAAACAACGTGCTCGAGAAGCTCTACAATGTGCTCATGAAAGAAGGAGCACTGGACCAGGTCTATCCAAAGGGCGGCCTTCAGTCGATTATCACAGCCATAGAATCCTCGTTTCCCAGGGAGAAGGTGGAGATAAAAACCGGTGAAAAGGTCCTGAAAATAGACACAGGCCAAAAGAAAGTAGAGACCACAAAAGGCGAATACAGCTATAATACTATAGTATACTCCGCCTTCGCCTGCGAACTCCCGAACATAGTCGAAGGATTATCAGAAGAATACAAAAGAACATTAAAAAAACTCCCGAAAACCAGCGCCATGATGATATGGCTCGGACTCGACGAACAAGTATTCCAAAAAGACGGCTCCGAGATATGGGTCGACTCAGACCCCTACACATGGGTCGTCCCAATATCCAACTACGATCCCGGCCTTGCGCCGAAAGGAAAACAACTCGTAGGATTCATGTCCAAGCTGCAAGAAAACGCAGACCCGGAAAAAGAAAAGAAAAAAGCGCTTGAGGCGATATATAAAATAAAACCCGAACTGGAAAAGAAAGTCAATATGATACACTACCAAATCCTCATACCGGAAAAAGCCGCCTGGACTGTGAACACGCAGTTCACAGGCATAAGGACGCCCATGAAGGATTTCTACCTGGCGGGAACCGACACGGAAAAAAAGAGCATGGGGATCACGCGCGCGTCTTATTCAGTATTGAAACTCCTCGACACCCTGAAAGAAGACAAAGTCATATAGCTATCCTTTTGAGCGGACGATATCCATTATGTCCGAGAAAACAGAACTAGCAGTCTGTATCTTTCCCGCGCCGTATCCTACGAGCGTGAGAGTTCCAGCTATGTCGGTATCCAACATTATGGCATTAAGGGTGCCGGAAACATTCAACGGATGATTCAGAGGAACAAGCCTCGGAGATACTTCCATATTCACAACGTCGCCTATCAGTTTAACAGCATAGCCGTGCTTCTTGGCAAGCTCCAGCGAATCAGAAGAAACCTCCCCTATGCCCTTCACACAGATGTCCTTATAGGAGATACGCTTATCCATGATGGAATTGGCAAGTATCACAAGCTTCACCGCAGTATCCACGCCGTTGATGTCATAGGCAGGATCCCTTTCCGCAATGCCC
>JAHEXG010000007.1 GCA_023252215.1 Candidatus Altarchaeales archaeon | reverse complement strand
GGCATACACCCGTCCATGAAAGGAACGGTGAGAGTCCAGTAACCCGCAAGATGGTAAACGAGATAGCCGCATTTGTCACCCAGAGAATACTCGGGATACCCCTGATAGTCTACGGAGGGGTTTTTACCTTTTTTTGTTTTTTTGTAACTGCCACAATAGCATTTCTGACTATGAGAGGAATCCGGCGCTTCCCTCTAAACTGGCATACCCGGATGGCATATCTTTCGATAACCCTGGCCCTTCTGCACGGGGCAATAGCGCTGCTGATATACCTCTGACTATTTTTTTGATTTTAACCTTTTATTCGTACTAACTATCATGGGCGACGTTTTCTTCGTCTACATCACCAACCCGTCAAAGAAAGAAGCAAGGAGGATAGCAAAGCACCTGCTTGAAAAACGGCTGATAGCCTCCGCAAACATATTCCCAATAGAGAGCATGTACCGCTGGGAGGGAAAGATCACGGAAGGGTCCGAATACGTCCTGCTGGCAAAGACCCTGGACGAGAAAACCAAATCACTGGAGGACGAAGTAAAAAAGATACACCCCTACAAGATCCCATGCATAGCCAAGATCCAGGCATCGTCCAACAAGGATTTCTTCGAATGGCTTAAAGGAGAGGTGAAAAAATAACGATGCCAGCCGCAGACAAAGAAACCGCCCCGGCACAGGCCAGGAAAAAATACCCGGAAAAATACGCGCCAGAAGAAACAGCGTTCCGGCACATCCACCGGGGAGACAGCATATTCATAGGCTCAGGATGCGGCCAGCCGCAGCACCTGCTAAAAACCCTCATCAAATACGTCAAGGCCGATCCTGCGGCCATCAGGGACGCCGAAGTATTCCAGACCTGGGCGCTTGGAGACGTACCATACGCAGACGAGAGATTACGGGACAATTTCAGGCACAACTCCTTTTTCATAGGAAAAAACGTCAGAGACGCCGTGAACAAAGGCCTCGCAGACTATACCCCAGTATCTCTTTCAGACGTTCCCGGCATGTTCCACAAAGGCCTTATCCCGCTTGACGTCTCACTCATACAGCTTGCGCCCCCGGACAAGAACGGATACATGAGCCTCGGCGTAAGCGTAGACATAGTGAAGGCCGCAGTGCAAACCTCGCCTCTGATCATAGCCCAGATAAACAGATACATGCCCAGGACGCACGGCGACGGATTCATACACATAAAAGACGTAGACTACCTGATACCATATGACGAGCCCCTTCTAGAATACAAAGCGCCCGCGGACAAAGAAGCCGTAAAAAAGATACGGGGCTATCTGTCAAGGCTCGTCCGCGACGGCGAAACCATCCAAGCCGGATACGGAGGACTGATCAATTCCGCGATTATGGGCCTTGCGGGCAAGAAGAACCTGGGCATACACACTGAACTACTGTCAGACGGACTGGTATCCCTCATCAAAAAAGGCGCAGCCGACAATAGCAAAAAGACGCTGAACCCCAAAAAG
Organism: Candidatus Altarchaeales archaeon; assembly: GCA_023252215.1. GTDB lineage: Archaea > Altiarchaeota > Altiarchaeia > IMC4 > QMZM01 > CAIYYO01. The sequence continues at coordinate 41,166 of JAHEXG010000007.1, read as the reverse complement.
ACGATAGCATCATTCTGCATGGGAAGCAAAGAAACCTACAAATACATAGACGACAACAAAAAAATAGAACTCAAAGCCATAGACTACACAAACAACCCCCTTGTAATAGCCCGGCACGATAACATGACGGCCATAAACAGCGCCCTCGGAATAGACCTCACAGGCCAGGCCACGGAGGAATCAGTGGGCAAGACCTTTTACGGAGGCATCGGCGGACAGGCGAATTTTATGCGCGGCGCAGTACATGCAAAGAACGGAAAAACCATACTGGTCATGGAATCAACAGCAGACAACGGCAAAACGTCAAGGATCACGCCCTTCCTTGCAGAAGGCGCAGGAGTAACGCTAAACCGGGGAGACGTACACTACGTGGTCACAGAATACGGCATAGCCTATCTGCACGCAAAGAACGTCCGCGAAAGAGCGATGGAACTGATAGGGATAGCTCACCCCAGATTCCGCGGATGGCTCATAGACGAAGCAAAAAGGCTCAACCTGATATACTGCGACCAGGCATACATGCCAGGCAAAAAAGGCGCCTACCCCGAAGACCTTGAAACATTCCGCACAACCCGGTCCGGCCTGCGCATAAGGATACGCCCGGTACGCATAAGCGACGAATCCCTTCTCAAAGAATTCTTTTATTCACTGACAGACGACACGATATACCGCAGATTCGCATCGGCAAGAAAAGACATGCCGCACGACCGTTTACAGGCCTACACAGTAATAGACTACGACCAACAGATGATCCTGCTTGCTTTAACCGAGGATGAAGAAAAAGAAGAACTTATAGGCATAGGCCAATATAATATTAACCAGAAAACGCACATGGGAGACATAGGCTTCGTAGTGAAAGACGCATACCAGCACAAAGGAGTGGGAACCGAACTGCTAAAACACCTGACATACGCAGGCAAAAGAAAAGGACTCATGGGTTTCACGGCAGAAGTCCTCTCGGACAACAGGCCGATGATAGACCTATTCAAAGAATCGGGCTACGAACAGAAAAAAATATCCGGAGAAGACATGCACGAATACGCTCTGTTATTCAGGAGGACACAATGACCGGAAAACCAGACATAAAATACCTCTTCGAACCACGCACAGTGGCCGTTATCGGAGCCTCGCATAATCCCGAAAAGATCGGCTACAAGATAGTCGAGAACATACTCGCATGCGGTTACGGAGGGAACGTATACCCGATCAATCCGGAAGGCGGGGAAATACTGGGGATCAGCGCATACAAGAGCGTCGCAGACGTAAAAGAAGACATAGACGTCGCAGTCATAACCATCCCTGCAAAATCCGTCTATGAAGCAGTCAGATCCTGCGCAGACAAAGGCGTTAAATTCTCGCTAGTAATATCCTCCGGCTTCTCTGAAATCGGAGACGTCGAATCAGAAAAAAAGATAGTCTCCTATGCCAGGGAACACGGGATGCGCATAATCGGCCCAAACATCTTCGGAATGTACGGCGCAAAAGCATCATTCAACGCAACATTCGGAACAAGAGACGTTCTACCCGGAGACGTAGCAATCATAACCCAGAGCGGGGCGCTTGGAATATCCCTGATGGGCAGGACCGCAGTGGACAAACTAGGCCTGTCAAGCATGTTCTCCCTGGGCAACAAATCCGACATAGACGAATCCGACCTGCTCGAATACCTCATAGACGATCCGGAGACAAAGATAATCATGATGTACATCGAAGGCATAAAACAGGGCGAAAGGCTTGTTTCCCTCCTGCGCAAAGCCGCGAAAAAGAAACCCGTCATAGTCATAAAAGCCGGGCGCTCCAGGCGGGGCGCAATTGCAGCAGCATCGCACACAGGCGCACTAGCAGGCGCAGACAACGTGTTCTCGGACATAATGAAGCAGTGCGGAGTCATACGCGCGGAGAGCATACAGGAAGCTCTCGACTGGTGCAAATACATCTCAGAGACCCGGCAGCCGAACGGCGAGAACACGGTCATATTAACCAACGGAGGAGGCATGGGCGTGATGGCAGCAGACGCATGCGAAAAATACTCCGTGAACCTGTTCGACGACCAGGAAACTCTGAAAAAAATATTCGCTCCGGTAGTGCCGGCATTCGGGTCGATGAAAAACCCGGTAGATTTGACGGGACAGGCAACGCTCGAAAACTATAAGACGGCGATAGAGGCCGCGCTCCAGAACAAGGACATACACTCCATAATCTGCCTTGGCTGCGAGACCGCGTTCTTCGACGCAGGAAAGATCTCCGAAATGATAAAGAAGACGTACCTGGAAGCTAGGCCGGATAAGCCCGTAGTATTCTCGTTCTTCGGAGGAGCCCGCATCGAAGAATGCATAAAAGAACTAAAGGATGCAAACATCCCCGCATTCTCTGACGTCTACGAATCCGTTTCATGCATGGGCGCGCTCTACGCCAGCTACAGGAACACGAAATACGCAGTGGAATCAACCGACCCACAGAAGATAAAGATAGACGATAAAGCGATAGAATCGGTGATAAAAAAGGCCCTGGATGACGGAAGACAGTTCCTCATGCCATACGAAGGCGAGGCGGTCATGGCGGCGGCGGGAATACGCGTTCCCAGAAACTACATAGCTGCGACCATAGAAGACGCGGTAAAATGCGCAGAAAAGATCGGCTATCCCGTCGTGCTCAAAATAGTCTCCAGGGACATAATACATAAAAGCGATGCCGGAGGCGTCATAGTAAATCTGGAGAACGAGAACGAACTAATGGACGCTTACCAGGCCATCATGTTCAACGCAAAAAAATACAAGCCAGACGCGCATATCGAAGGCGTGCAGGTATCGGAGATGTTAGCAAAGCTAACAAAAGACGCGGAAGTAATAGCCGGCGCGATAAGAGACAAATCCTTCGGCCCGGTGGTCATGTACGGCTTGGGAGGCATATACGTGGAAGTCATGAACGACGTATCCTTCCGCTCATACCCAATGGCAAAACAGGAGATACTGGATATGATAAACGAGACCCGATCCTCCAAACTCCTGGCAGGCGTCAGGGGCTCAAGCCGCAAAGACGTAAGCGCAGTAATAGATACGTTAGCCAAACTCGGCACGATCCTTGTAAGGCACGACGACATAACGGATATAGAAGTGAATCCCCTCGTCGTCTATGACGAAAACAAAGGGGCGCTGGCACTCGACGTAAGGATACTGCTCGCTAAAAGCAAGGAGGTTAAAAAATGAAAAAGATCGTAGTAGCATCGACGAACAAAAGCGCGGGAAAGACCTGCATAATAACAGGCCTCATAAAAGCATCCGGGAAAAAATGCGGTTACCTAAAGCCGTTCGGCGACCGCCTTGTTTACGGCGGAAAAAAGATATGGGACCTTGACGCAGGATTCATGGCCGCATCGTTCAACCTCTCCGAGAAAGCGGAAGACATGACCCTCGGATTCGACCACTCCAAAATAAAATACGCATACGATGAAAAAACAATCGGAAAGAAACTATCGGACATGTGCGCCAAAGCAGGCAAAGGAAAGGATGCGCTCATAATCGAGGGCGGAAGCGAGATGTGGCACGGAGCATCAGTCCTGCTGGACGCAGTATCAGTTACAAAGCACGTGGGCGGATCTTTGGCGCTTGTGGTAGACGGCGAAGAATACGACGTGCTAGACGACATATTCTTCATGAAAAAATACCTGGACGCAAGCGGGGTAAAGTTCGCAGGCGTCATTATAAACAAAGCGGCCGACGTCGAATCGTTCAAAAAGACGTATCTTGCGCAGCTAAAGAAAGAAAAAATCAACGTCCTTGGAATAATTCCAAGGGCAAAAGAACTCTCATACTATAAGGCAAAGCACCTCTTAGACCACATCATAGTAAAGAACCTCACAGGAAACGCGGGCCTGGAGAAGACCATAAAAAGCGTATTCGTCGGAGACATGGCCGAGAACGCGGCCCTCTCGAACACCGCGTTCAAGAGCGAAGGAAAGATGGTGATAACAAGCGGCGACCGAAGCGACATGATACTTGCGGCAATAGAGACTGCATCGTCCTGCATACTGCTAACGAACGGCCGCATGCCTCACGCGAACCTGATAACGAAAGCGGTCCACGCGCAGATACCAATGTTCCTCGTGCCCACGGACACGTACCGGACAGTCACGCAGATAGAGCATCTGGAGCCCCTCCTCACGAAAGACGATAAAGAGAAAACAGACCTGCTAAAGGAGCTTGTGAAAAAGAACGCGAGGATAAAAGAGATCCTTTGATGCCAATGGCATAACATGGCGACGAAGATAATCTCCGAAATAAGGGACGAGCTAAAAGATAACGCCGATGATCTGACGAGGGAAAGCGGCAAGCGCTTCTTCAAAGAAGAGGTCAAGCTCTACGGCGTAAAGACCGCGGCCGTCTCAAAGATAGGGAAAAAATACTTCGCCCAAATAAAGGACAAAGAAAAGAAAGAGATATTCGCGCTCTGCGAGGAACTGCTGTCCTCCGGCTACATGGAGGAATCGTTCATCGCCTGCAACTGGTCTTATTACCTACACGATAAATACGCGCCATCCGACTACCCGGTCTTCGAGTCCTGGGTGGAAAAATACGTCAGCAACTGGGCCGCCTGCGACACACTATGCAACCACACGATAGGAACCTTTGTGGAAAAATTCCCCTACTACGTAAAAAACCTAAAGCGTTGGTCGAAGACAAAGAACAGATGGATGAGGCGGGCGTCCGCAGTTTCGTTGATCCTGCCTGCGCGCAGGGGTCTTTTCCTGAAAGACGTCTTTGAGATATCGGACATATTGCTGAAAGATCCGGACGACTTGGTGCAGAAAGGCTACGGCTGGATGCTAAAGGAAGCGAGCAAGGCGCACCAGAAAGAAGTATATTCCTATATCATCGCAAACAAAAAAGAGATGCCCCGGACCGCACTACGCTACGCGATAGAGAAGATGCCGCAGGAACTAAAAAAGAAGGCAATGGAAAAGTAGTAGCGCCAAAGGCAAATATGGGTCTTATAGTTTCTCCTGCGTAAATATATTGCGAGGCGATAAAACATGGACAAAAACAGATTATATTCCCTGCCCGACTTACCCTATGCATATGACGCCCTGAAGCCAGTGTTTTCCGAGGAGCAGCTGCGCCTCCACCACGACAAACACCATGCAGCATATGTTAACGGCGCAAACGCCCTGCTAGAGTCTCTGGACAAGGCGAGGAAAGATAATACGGACCTGGACTGGGGCACTCTTGCAAAGCAACTGACCTATAACACGGCCGGAAACAGGCTTCATTCGATGTTCTGGAATAACCTCTCACCTCCAAAAACCGCAAACAAGCCCACTGCAAAGATCGCCGAGGCTATCGACGGAGAATTCGGAAGCTTTGACCGCTTCAGGAAAGAATTCACACAGGCCGCGGTAAAGACCGAAGGATCGGGGTGGGCCGTGCTTACCTATTGCCTTGATACCGGCAGGCCTATTATAATGCAGGTCGAAAAACACCACGTCAACGTCAATCCCCGCAGGCCGGTCCTGATGGTCCTCGACGTCTGGGAACACGCATACTACGTTGACTACAAGAACGACCGCGCAAAGTATGTAGAGAACTTCTGGAACATCGTTAACTGGGACGAAGTGAATAAGAGACTGGAGGCGCTCTTATAACCCCCTCTTTAGCACATGCCCTGATCGCTTCTACCTATACAGCGTTCTCGTTATATTCCAGATCAGGTCGATCAATTCCTTTGGCGTATAGAGCCCCAGGAACAGTATAACGAGCAATAGGAGCACTATAGGCGCCTTCAATCCAAGGGGCGCGCGGTATTTCTTCAGGTCCCCGGGTTTTTCCTCTTCTGAATCTCTGGTGAATGCCTCGGTCAGTACCACGGCGAAACCCGCGTACGTGATGAGTATGAATCCGAGCACCGGTATGAGCAGGAAGACAGAATATTTTGCGATCTCTGCGAGGATAGAGAATTTTGTCGTGAACGGCAGGAAGGGAGGTATCCCGATTATCGCCGCGGTCCCGATGATCAGCGCCGCAGATGCGAAGGGCTGGACCTGTAAGGCGGCTTTTATGTTCTCTACTTTGTTGCTGAGGTATTGATTGTGCAGTATCCCCGTTGACAGGAAGAGGGAGGCTTTCGTCAGAGAATATGCGAGCGTATGTAGCAGCACCCAGAACAGCGCCGCCGGGGTGCTTATGCCTATCCCTATGAGCATGAGGCCGCTGTTTTCCACGCTTGAGAATGCTATTAATTTTCTTGTATTCTTCTGATGCAGCATGCTAAGCGAGCCTATGACGATGCTCAGCATCCCGTAGAATAAGAGTATGTTCGAGGCTGCCGCCGCCGAACCAGTCTCCCGCATTATCGAGTATATCCTCAGTATTGCGAATAATCCTATGTTGAGCACTACTGCCGACAGTACCGTGCTCACAGACGAAGGCGCCTTGGAGTATGCATGCGGCAGGGCCGTGTGGAACGGCGCTATCCCCGCTTTGGCCGCGAATCCCAGGAAGATGAATGCGTATGCTGTGATGAGGACGTGCGGGTCCAGGTTTTTTGCATTCTCCATCAATGCACTCCAGTTAAGGGTGCCTGCGCCGAGGGTTTTTTCAGTTTCCGTGAACAGCAGCACCAGGCCTATGAATGTGAACACCATCACAGTCGAACTAATGAACACGTATTTTAATGCCGCGTCTATGTTCTTCTGCGAATTCATGACCGCTATCATGAGGGCTGAAAATAACGTAGTCAGCTCTGCGAATATCCAGAGCAGTGCAAGGTTGTTGGATGAAAACGACAATATGATGACTAATAGCAGCGAATTCATCGCGGCATAGACGAGTGCCAGATTATTTTTGTTTAAGAACCCCCGTGCCAGCAGGTTTTCCAGGTAGTCTTTTCGGTAAATGACGACAAGCAGGAAAACCGTTGATGCTATCAGTATCTCGTAGACGCTCAGGTAGTCTATCATAAAGTTTTCGTCGATATAGTATTTCGGGAAAACAGGCGTTGATAGGACCGAATATATCAGAAGGAAACAGGACAGGACATGGATAAGCGATAATACGCTCATCAGCCTGTGGGACTTTGTCAATGCCGTGAGGCAGATCACCGCCAACGCGAACAATGCGTATTCTATGAGCGCCATCTTAGTGAGTCCCCCCGTTCCTTGCAGGGTGCTTTATCCTTTCGAGCTTTGCCTGGAATTCCTCGATGGAGGAGTCCATCCCTACTGCGAGTATCGCCGCGAGCAGGACGAGTATCACGAGGTCTATTATTATGAGTACCTCGATGAGGAACGGAAGCTCGGTTATGAAGATGGAAAATATCAATGCGCCGTTCTCCATCATCAGGTAGCCGATGGTCTTCGTGACTATCTTCTTCCTGCTGAACGTCACCATCATCCCCATCAGGGCCAGGGATATGCCGAACACGGCTCCGAGATAGAATAATTTGTTGTCCGTAAGCTCGTTGAGCGTCTTTGAGAGGGAATAATACGAAAAGAATATGAGCGCTACGGTGATGAATAACGAGTAAGCCGGGGAGATATAATGGAAGCTTATGTCCTTCGAGATGTTTATCTCCTTCTGCATCCTCCTTATGATGTAAGGTATCAAAAGGACCTTGCTTGCAAGCGTAAGAACCGCCATCTGCAGGAGGACGTAGTTTCCGCTTTCCGCGTATAATACCAGGGCCAGGAACATGAGGAGCAGAGACTGCAGCCTGTACATGGAGAGAAGAGATAACAGGTCTTTTCTTGTAACTATCAACGCGCCGGTTATCATGATAAGGACCAGGATGGCCTGGATTATTCCGGGGATGGGAATTGCGTCTATCATGAGAACACCTCCAGGCAGACCGTCAGTATGGAAAAGAAGAATGCCAGAGCAAAAAGACTGGGCAGGGCGAACAACCTCACTTTTGCCTGGGCGGATTCGAACAAACCCATCAATACGGCGAGGAACGCTCCTTTAACAAGGAAGGCCGCAGCAGAGAACAGGATGGCAGGAGCCGTTAATTCCGCAGAGAGGCCCCAGGGTAGGATGGTATTTATCAAAACCGCCATGAAAAGCGTTTGTTTTATCGAGTTCGAAAATTCCATGAACGCAAGATCCCTTCCAGAGTATTCGAGTAACATACCCTCGTGGACCATCGTGAGCTCAAGGTGCGTTTCGGGATTGTCGACAGGCACCCGTGCAGTCTCTACTATCAGGACGATGAATAAAGGGATCGAGATAAACAGCAGCTCCGGCTGGAAGAATGGCTGCATGATCGTTGTTTGAGAGAACATATCATAAAAGTTCACTGTATGGAGCGTGTACACAAGAGCTGCGAAAACAACTATCGTTATCGGCTCTATTATCGACGAGATGCTCATCTCCCTGGAACTAGACATGCCTCCGAATGTGCTGCCGGCATCCAGTCCCGCGAGGGCCATGAAGAATTTTGCAAGCGCCAACAGATATAGGAATAATATTATGTTCCCAAGGCCGTATGCGGGCGTTGTTATGCAGGCGACAGGGATGAATAAGGCAGCCGCAGTTATCGCCGCCATGTTTATGTAAGGCGTTGCCTTCATGATAACGGACGAATTCCCGGAATAGACCCTCTCTTTTTTCAATAATTTTGCCAGGTTATAATATGGCTGCATGAGCGGCGGACCACGTCTTCCCTGGCAGAGGGCTTTTGTTTTTTTGACGAGCCCCATGAAAAAAGGCGAGATACCCAATATAAGCCCTGCATTAATCGCTATGCATAAGACTTGGGCCGGGTTCATGCTATCCACCCCACGTAGGCGACGGTTGCGAGCACTGCGAGGAATGCGTATAGTACATAGGTATCGAGGCTCCAGTTTTCGAGCGCCGATACCTTTATCGATAAATAATTTATGGATCTTGCGACCGGATCATACAATTTTTCCTCGAAGAACTTCATTAAATGTATCTCTCCTGCGCCCTCCTTGAATAACGTGTTTTGTTTGTCGTAGAATCTGCGCTCGTTTACTTCTCTGGTCTGGTAGATGTCTTTAAAGAACCTTACTATCGGCTGGGAAAAACCCGAAGCAGTATATTCCGTCCTGCTGCTGAGGGGAGTGCCGCATCCCCAGGTCTCGCCTGCTCGTACTTTGTTTGCGGCCGTATTCTTCAGGACCAGGTATGTTATCGCATAGAACAACGACATAATGATGCCGATGACGAGCATATCCGGCAGATCCGTCCGGTACCCCATCAGGGAAAATATCTGCAGGGAAAAGACACCCAGAACAATGCACAGTACTGCGGGTATGACTGCACCCGCTATCATGCACTTTCCGACCTCCTTTGCATCGCGTGCGGACTCTGATCTTGGCACTGCAAGGAACGTTATCCCGAACGCTTTTACGAAGCAGGCAGCGGCAAGCGCGCTTGTCAATGCGAACCCCGAGAGGCACAACACCACCAGGGACTTTAGGAGCGGGTCCTGGATGAGATACGAACCGAGAAATGCCTGGAATAACATCAGTTCGCTGACGAAACCGTTGAAGGGAGGAAGCCCGGAGATAGAGACTGCGCCGATGAGGAACAGGGCCGCAGTATAAGGCATCGTCTTTATCAACCCGCCGTATTCCTCTATGTTGTGCTTCCCAGTTGCGCTGACAACCGAACCCGCGGTAAGGAATAACAGGCTCTTGAACAAGGCATGATTCAGCGTATGGAACAATGCGGCGGCAAGCGCAAGGATCGCAAGCTCGTTCAGATCGTTCGCCGAATATATCAGATACAACCCGAAACCGATGAGGATGATCCCAATGTTCTCGATGCTGTGGTACGCCAGCAATCTCTTTATGTCGTGCTCCTTCAGCGCGTATATGACTCCGAGGATCGCGGAAACCGTTCCGGCCACAAGGATCAATACGCCCCACCAACGCTCCTGCGGGAGCACCGTTAACGTAAAACGCATGAGGCCGTATATCGCGACCTTTAACATGACCCCGGACATCATGGCGGAAATGTTCGAAGGCGCCGCAGGATGGGCGTAAGGCAGCCACTTGTGGAACGGGACAACGCCTGCTTTAATGGAGAAGCCGATGAACAGCGAGAGGAATATAAGGGTCAGATTCTGGAGCGACGTAACAGGCTGTATGTTGAAGGAACCGGTATTTGCGTAGATGCCAAAGAAGCCCAAGAGGAGGAACATGGTCGACAACTGGGTCATGATAAAATAATAAAGGCCGGCCTTGCGGGTTCCGGGCTTTCCATACTCAAAGAGGACGAATAGGAACGAAGACATGGAAAGCAGTTCCCAGAAAAAGATGAACTCAAGAGTGTTATACGACGCCACAACCAGGACCATCGACAAGGCAAAGAGGTTCAACAGGCTTGCCATATAATCCTTCCTCCTCTCATGCGAAAGATGCTCCCCATACCCGAAGGAATAAACGGCAGAACTCAGGGAAACGACGGAAATGACGGCAATGAAGAAAGCGGATAGTTGGTCTACGTAGAACGTGAAATCGATCAGGCCCGCGTTGCTGTACACCGGGATCAAATATTCTCCTTTTTTCAGGAAAACCAGGGCCGAGAATGCAAGAAAAGAAACCGAGGATAATATAGAAAGGGAATACGAAAACGTCCTATGGGCTTTTCTATTGTTTTCCAGCCGCAGCAGAGGCAGAACGAAGCCGAGCAGCGAAAGAAATATTCCGAGATAGAATAACGATGTGAACATTATCATCCTATGACAAACCGTCTATAAACCTCCCTACAAGGTAGTATATAATGTGGAGGAATAAAAATACGGTTAAACTCAAATTAAGCCTCTCCGCAGGCTAGATATCCCTAGGGGGCGGGGGGTTTTTCGAATTGCGTATAACGTATGGCTTTTTACGATGCCCTGTCGGGGCATGGGCTGAGCTACTGAAGGGAGCGAACCGTTAAAAAGCCGGTTAAGCAGGCCGCAAGGTCGAGGAGCCCGCAGGCGACGAGAAGTTCGAACCCCCTCGTAGTGTGGTTCTTTAGTTTTCCTGCGCTCTTGCCTAATTAATATCTGCTCGAATCTAAATGGGCTTATGGTTTTGCTTTAAGTCATAAGTTGATATTATTATATTAGTTAGAAAATTTCATGGAACCGGCGCTAATGGGGACAAACAGAAGTGTAGGTCAGGAAACACAGCTTGAGCGGGATAAACTGGAAAAGAAATATAAACCGATAATTGCGGTAAATCAAGCTCTAAATAGACAGTTGGTAAGTTTCCAAGCTAACAAGAAGATACCTATTTATAATTGGTTTAGCTATAAAGAAGGTTTTTCCTCTGACATGGTAAAGCTTTTTATAAAGGAGTGTCCAAAGAAGAAAGGGGTAGTGGTTTTCGACCCTTTTGCAGGTTCTTGTACTACATTGCTTAGTGCGAAAGAGTTGGGCTACGATTCTGTAGGTATTGAAATAATGCCTATTGGAAATTTTGTTCTAACCTCAAAATTAACTCTGGAAAAAATCGATCTGGAATATCTGCTTGATGGAATAAAAGAATTAAGAAAGGTAAATTTTGAGACATTTCCTACTAACTCGGAGTATTCATTTAAACACATCAGGATAACCGAAAAGGCATTTTCGACCGTTAATGAGCGAAAACTTAACGGATTTTTAAATTATATTGCGAACCTAAAGGATGAGAAACTAAGGCAGATATTTAGTTTTGCATGTTTCAGCATACTTGAAAAAATAAGCTATACTCGCAAGGATGGTCAGTGTCTGAGGTGGGATTCCCGAGCTGAAAAGAGCAAGGCAGAGTTTGATAAAGGGGAGGTATACTCTTTTGATGATGCTCTGTTTTCTCAACTGAATCAGATAGTAAATGATCTGCGAAACATGAGTTTCTTTGGCACTAAGCCGAGAAAGGATGTAAAGCTTGAGTTAAAGACCGAATCATCCTTGGAAATACTCCCTGAAATCCCAAATGAATCCTTTGATATAGTGATATCGTCACCGCCTTATTGTAATCGATATGATTATACCAGAACCTATGCTCTTGAACTGGTTTATCTTGGGATAAATGAAGACCGAATAAGAGATTTAAGGCAAAGTTTGTTATCGGCGACGGTCGAAAACAAGGATAAAATTGATCTTCTGAAAAAGATATACAAGGAAAAAGGCCGATTAAATGACTTCAATAAAGCCGAGGAAATTTTCAACTCAAACAGTGCTTTACAGGAGGTTTTAGGAATCCTTAAAAGCTATAAGGAAAGCAACGATCTGAACAACCCCGGTATACATAGGATGGTGAAGAACTACTTCTATGAGCATGCCTTTATCATTATGGAAATGGCAAGGGTTCTAAAGAAAGGAGGCAGGATATATTACGTCAACGATAATGTAAGATATGCCGGGGAGGTTGTACCTGTTGATCTGATACTATCAGAATTCGCATCAAACTGCGGGCTGACGGTTAAAAATATTTATAAACTTCCAATGGGTAAAGGTAATAGCAGCCAACAGATGGGTAAACACGGGCGGCAGGAAGTACGCAAGTGCGTATACTACTGGGAAAAATAAAATGCAATCGGATGAACGAAAACAGTTGCTTGTCGAAGCACACAAGATTAATTACCGATTAAGATCGACTTTCTTTTATCGAAAGTTGAATGAGTACAACACCTATGGATTTCCGGAGACGATCCAAAAGTTAATACCTCTCTCAAAGGAGTATGATTGGTCGAAGTACAATGAGTGGGGAGTAACCAAAGAAGCCCTGGAACAGATACGGAAGTCCGATCTAAGCCTTATACAGGTTTTCGCTCATCCAAGATTGTTAAGGGAACATCCTGTTTTAACCGCTTATTATCGGAACGTCGCCGCTTTATCCCAAAAATCAGTAAGCTATCTAAGCGGGGTTCACACTATGATTTTTGAGAACGGCGAAAAGAAAGACCTATCCGAGACACAAGCTGTAGAATTATCAAAACTGTTCAACGAACATATCTCCTTGATAATTGAAAGCGCACTTGAAAAACCGAATAATGAGCATATTAAAGGTCTCTTGTTTGCATCTACCGGCGCTCAAATAGACGGATCATGGAGAAATGCAATAGGAGACGAGGCTGAGAAAGTCGTTCAAAAACTCTTAATTAATGAGGCGATAGACCTGTGTAAATTAACCGCCTTCCATCTCCGAGACAATCATTCAAGTGTTGAACCGTTTGACAAGGAGATTGCTGAAGACCAATTAGACCGCATCAGAGAGTTCAAAGGATTCAACCTAAAAAACCAGCGTTCAGTTCTCTTTTCAAGCGAGCCCGACATTTCCCTACTTGACAAAGACGGGTCAACCATAGCAGTCATTGAAGTGAAAGGTGGGACCGATCCCGCCGGAGCGTTGGAACGGTATGGCGCTGCAAAGAAATCCTTTGAAGAAGCAATAAGACATAATCCGGGTGTTATAACTATATTCTTGGCAAGCTGTATAACTTCAGAAGTAGAGGATCGCGTAAAGAAGGACAAAACAATAAAGCACTATTACAATCTCACCTCTATTCTTACTCGAGAAAAAGAAAGAGAGGACTTCCTGAAGCATGTCTTCAAAAAACTGCTCAAGTGTTGATGAAGCGTAACGGAAACGTTAACGTTTCGTTAACGTCGTCCGTCGAGGGTTTTTTTTGAATTGCGTATAACGTCCCAACTTTTGCGAAGTTCAGCGAAGCTGAATTTGGGCCGAGGGCGAAGCCCGAGCCGCTAAAAGTTGTGTTATATTCTCCGACTATAAAGGAGGACGAGGAGCCGAAGGCGACGAAGAGTTGTGTTTAAGTTCCGATAAATTCTCATAGCAAACTATATGTCCGAAGGACGGGGGAGTTTAGTTCATTGAAGAGATAATTTGTACTCATGCCTAATCATATCTATATTTTTGCATCTTAATTCATCAAGCAATTTTTTCAGCTCTTCTTTAAATTGAAGATGTAGTTTTATTGCTTCATCATATTTTTTTGAATTCATCAGTTCATCAATCTTGTTTTTCATATTAAGGATATTTGCTCTATCAGTATCCTTGATGAATGGTTTTATTTTATCAAATAGATCAAATGATTCAAATAAACAATCAATGAGTTCTGTTTCATTTTTGGGTTTTCTGATATTACTGTACTCTGAATTTATCTTTTCAAAAATGGAGTATTCAAATTTTAAAGCTTCAAGTCGTAGGTCTTTCTTAATATTCTGATAACTAACAAACCAAGTAATAAGTGCTCCAACAACCACACCAATTATGGCAATTATTGCTGATATGCTCTCATCCATATATAGATATCATTATCATAAAATAAATGTTGTCCAATCATGCAAAGTCACATGGAGAACTAAACTCCCCCCGTTTCAGAACTTAAACACAATTGAATATAACTATCTTTTTTCCTCACTAAACTGCGTAAAAAACCCTTATTTGGGATGTTTTACGCACTTCTTCAGAGAAATATCCCCCTATTGTTGTGCCTTTTTTTAGAACGTTCCCTCTACTTTTTCTGTTCCCTTATCCCTTTCATCAGCGCCAGCAGCCCTTTAATGATGTCTTTGGGCTCCGGCGGATTCCCCGGGATCTTGATATCCACCGGCAATATCTTGTCCGCTCCCCCAAGCACCGCATACGTTCCTTTGTATATCCCTCCGTCGCATGCGTCGTCTCCTATGGCGATCACGAACTTTGGATTAGGGGCTGCATCGTATGTCTTCCTGACGGCGTTTGCCATGTTATGCGTCACTGCCCCGGTGATCGCTATCACGTCCGCGTGTCTTGGGGATGCGACGAATGTTATCCCGAACCTTTCGACGTCGTAGTGGGGTGTTCCGAGGTTGTTCAATTCGATCTCTGTTGCGTTGTCGCTTCCGCTGTCGAGTTCCCGTATCGCGAGGCTTCTGCCGAAGATGGTGTTTATCTCTTTTTTCAGATGGATCCCGAGCTCTTCGAGTTCCTCGTCTTTGTACCGGAAGTCCTCGGTTACCTTTTTGGAAAATATGTTCGTTAATACGTCTTGCATTTTTTCTTTTTTTTGTCACAGGTCCGTTCCTGCGTATGACAGGTTCATGCTCTTGTTTATGAGCGGGAAGTCGGGTACGATGTTTCCTATGACTGCGTGTTCTATTGCCTGCCAGTTGCAGAATGATGCCGTGCGTATCTTGTATCTGTCGATCAATCCGTTCTTGATATAGGCCCAGTGCATGCTTTGGCCTCTTGCGGATTCTATCGGAGCGATGGCGTAGCCGTCTTTTATGTCTCCTTTGGTTAGGATCTCTCCGTGGCGTAGTCCTGTGACTGCTTCGTCTATCATCCTTGCGCAGTCCAGTACTTCTGATGCCTTTGTTTCGAATCTTGCCAGTACGTCTCCTGCTTCGAATATCCTTGGGGCGGGTCTTATTTTATCGTAGAGCCCGTATGGGTGGTCTATCCTGGTATCCGTAAGTGTCCCTGATGCGCGTGCTATTGGTCCTGTGATGTGCAGGGGGGCTATCAGTTCCTTGCGCACTACGCCTGTTGTCTGGAATCGGTCTATCGTGGACGTGCTGGCTAATACGTCTGAGACTGCGTCTTTTAGTCCGTCTCTCAGGTCGTCGAGGAATGCCTGTAAGGCGTCCAGTGTGCCCTTGGGTGCGTCTTTCTTTAATCCTCCTATGGCTATTGTGTCCTTCATGAAACGTGAGCCTGTGAGCGCCTTATTTTGCCTTAGTACTTCTTCCCGGAGCACAAAGAAAGGGCTTGCTCCTACAGGGAATGCAACGTCTATGCACATTCCTGCGAGGTCTCCCAGGAGCGAGTATATGCGTTCCATCTCCAAATAGGCGGTGCGCAGATGTTCCGCCCTGAGCGGCACTTCTATGCCGGAGATCTTTTCGACCGCTGTGCAGTATGCGACGGCGTTTGCCACTGTCTCGTCTCCGCTTATGGATTCTGCTATTTTTACGCATTCTGCCGGGGTTTTTCCTTCTGCGAGTTTTTCTATTCCCCTGTGTTTGTAGAACATCCTGATTTCCAGGTTGTATATTGTTTCTCCTATTACGCTGAATCTGAAGTGTCCTGGTTCGATTATTCCTGCGTGGACTGGTCCTACTGGTATTTCGTAGACTCCTTCGCCGGAAACTTTTTTGAATTCATAGGCAAGCGATGGGTTCGTCTCTGCGTCTAGTTTTATTTCCTTGTTTTTGAATGTTTTTTGCAGTGGGTGGAAGTCTTCGGGGTATGTTTCGTGGAGGAAGAGTCTTCTTTCGTCGAATGATTCTGCGAACGTTACCCCGAAGCCGTCCGTTATCTCTCTTTGGTACCACGATGCCGAGGGGTATGTCAGGGCTATGGACATTGCCCGTTTCATTCTCAGGGGCAGTGTGAATATGGTTATCCATTCGTTTCCTTTTTTCTCGAATGCGTAGAAGAGCATGTGGCCCTCATGGCCGTCAAAGTCTTCGGCGCAGAATAGTCCTGCGAGTTCAAAATTGTGTTCCGATAGGAAGTTTATCACGGTCTCGAAGTCTTTTTCTTCCAGGTGGACGTATAGTTCCCTGTTTTTACCTGTAACGATGTCGCTTTCCAGGATCCGTCCGCGGGTTGCGTGCAGTATTTCGTTTATGGCGTTTTCCATTTCTTAATTAAAACTTTAGGTCTGAAACTATCTTGGTCAGGAGGGCATATATCTCGCTTGGGAAGTATATTCCCAGGACAAAGACAAGGATTATGAGGGCAACGATGGGGGCGGTCATCCTTTTTGGCGCATTGTATCTTTCTATCCGGGTGTCTTGCGTGTGTGTGAATATCTCTGTTCCGAGGCTTAAGAATGCGGCCGAAGCTAACAGTAGGAGCAGCAGGACGAGCAATAAGAGCGGCAGGGAGTATCCTGCAAGTTGTACTAGTATGGAGTATTTGGATATGAATATGACGAACGGGGGTATTCCGAGGATAGCTGCGCCGCCGAGTATGAGGCCTATCGATGCGAGAGGCTGGAGCTTGAATGCGTTTATTATTTTTCCTGCGTTGTTGCTGTTGTATTGTCTTTGGAGTATGCCTGTCGAGAGGAATAGTACGGCCTTTGTCAGGGCATGGGCGAGCATGTGGTAGAGGACCCAGAAGACTGCAAGGGGCGTTCCTATTGCGAGTCCTATCAGCATGAGGCCTGAGTGTTCTGTGCTGGAGAATGCGACTAGTTTTTTTACGTTCCTCTGGTGTAGCATGCTGAATGTCGCTACGAATATGGACAGGAGGCCGAAGGCCAGGAGCAGGTTGGATGCCGCAGGAGCGGCGCTGGTCTGCCTTACGACTGCGTAGGTTCGCAGTATTCCGTATATTCCCAGGTTTAGCATGACTGCCGATATTATTGTGCTTACCGCCGAGGGGGCTTTTGAGTATGCGTGTGGCAGAGGCGTGTGGAATGGGGCGACTCCTGATTTTGCCGAGAATCCGATGAAGATGAATGCGAACGAAGCTGCGAGGAAGCCGGGCGAGAAGGATCTGGCGTTTGCCAGTAGTTCGTCCCAGTTCAACGTGCCCTTGCCCAGGGCGCTTTCGCTTAGCGCGAATATCAGTATTATCCCGATGAATGCGAAAAGCATTGCGGTGGAGGTTACGAATATGTATTTAAGCGAGGCGTCGATGTTCTTCTTGCTGTTTAGTATTGCTATCAGGAACGCGGTGAAGAACGTTGTCAGTTCTACGAATATCCAGAAGACTGCGAGGTTGTTTGACGCAAAAGAGAGGATGGTGAAGATGAGCAGGCAGTTCAATGACAGATAGTACAGTTTTGTGTTCCTCTTTTCAAGTAATCCGAGTTCTACGAGTCTTTCTAAATGTGCTCCTGCGTATACGAGTGCGAAAAAGAATATTATTCCCGTGATGAAAAATTCGTAGATGCTCAGGGAATCTATGAGGAAATTATTGTCAAAGTAATGCATTGGCGCGTTGCCCAGGCTGTATGCGGCGAGCGCGATGCATGATACGGCGTGGGTTAGCGCTATCAAATTCATGGCCCGGTTCGTCCTGGATAACAGGGTTGCCGCGAGTACCAGCATACTGTAGGCAAGATATGCCTCCAAGGCTTGCATCTTAGCTCTCACCTCTATGCTTTCTGTGCAGGTGCAGTTTTTCCTGCAAGTCTTCGATGTGTAATTGGTGGAATCTCTCCTGGTAGGCTTCTACGGAAGAATCCATGCCGATGGATAGGATCGTTGCCAGCAGCACTATCATGAAGAGGTCTACCAGTATGAGTACTTCTATTATGAATGGCAGTTCTGTTATGAACAGGCTGAATAGCAGGACTCCGTTTTCCATTGTGAGGTATCCTATTATTTTGGTGATGACTTTTTTTCTGCTGAATGTTATGAGCATTCCCATTAGTGTCAGCGATATGCCGAATACTGCGCCCAGGTAGAATAGGTTGCTTAGGGCTAGTTCTTTTAGTATGTTTGAAAAAGCGCCGTATACCAGGAGTATGAGGATTATTGTGATGAATATTGAGGCTATGGGCGATACGTAGTGGAATTCCATGTCTCTTGAAATGTTTATTTTCCGCTGTATCCTCTTTATGATGTACGGTATCAATAGGACCTTGCTTACCAAAGTAAGGCCTGCCAGGTACAGGAGCGTGGGGCTTTGGTCTACGGAATACAGGCTTAGGGCGACCCCCGCCAGTAGCAGGGACTGCATCTGATATGTCGAGACGAGGGAGAGCAGGTCTTTCCTTGTGACTATGAATGCCCCGCTTATCAGTACCAGGACGACGAGCGCCTGCGTTAGGCTTTCGGCAAGGGCTGCTGTTATCATCTGAATACCTCCAGGAGTATTGTCAGCATTGAGAGGAAGAATGCTATTATGAATAGATTCGGCAGGGCGAATAGGCGCATCTTAGCCATCGATGATTCCGTTAGTCCGATGAATGTTGCGAGTATTATGCCTTTTGCCAGGAACAGGAGCATTCCGATGATGACCGCCGGTGCCGTAAATTCCCTTGCATAGCCCCAGGGTACGAGTATGTTTATTAGGATGGCCATGAGCATGGTCTGTTTTATTGCGTGCGATAATTCCATCAATGCCAGGTCTCTTCCGGCGTATTCCAGCAGCATTGTTTCGTGTATCATCGTCAATTCCAGGTGCGTCTCCGGGTTGTCTACCGGGACGCGGGCTGTTTCCACTATGAGGACGATGAACAGCGGAATGGATACCAGTATCAGGGCCGGGTTCAGGAAAGACATCTCCTGCGCAGCCGTCTGGAACATCTGGTGCATGTCCATTGTATTCAGGGTGAATGCAAGCGCTGCGAACACTATTATCGTTATCGGCTCTATTATCGACGAGATGCTCATCTCTCTTGAGCTTCCCATGCCTCCGAAAGTGCTTCCGGCATCCAGGCCGGCGGCTGCCATGAAGAATCTGCCCATAGCAAGGAGATACAATAGGAGTATTATGTTCCCCAAGCCTCCGGAGTTTTCAGGAGCAAACGCGAGGGGTATGCCCAGTGAGGCTACTATCATGATCGTTATATTGATGTATGGCGTGATCTTTGTTATTGCGGAAGACTTGTTTGAATAGACCCTCTCCTTCTGCGCGAGTTTCAGCAGGTTATAGTACGGTTGCAGGAGCGGCGGTCCTATGCGTCCCTGGGCCTGCGCTTTGACTATCTTTGCAACTCCCATGAATAGCGGGGATATCAGTATGATGAAAGCCGTATTCAGGAAGGCGTAGGCGACGTAATTTGCGTCTATGTTCATATGAGCCACCCCACGTAGACCAGGACCAGGAGGACTGCTACGAACGCGTACGCTATGTATGTGTCAAGGTTCCAGTTCTGCATCCTCGAAACGCGTATCGATAAGGACATGACCTTTTTTCCGACAGGCATATAGAGATATTCTTCGAAGAATTTTAGCAATGTGACCTTTGCTTCCCCGCTCCTGAAAAGGCTGTTCTGCTTGTCGTAGAAAGTTCTTTCAGGGATTTCCTTTGTCTTGTAAGTCGCTTTGAACATCCTCATAATAGGCTGCGAGAAACCGGATGCAGTGTATTGTGTCCTGCTGCTCAAGGGGGTTCCGCAGTCCCACGTCGCTCCAACGCGCGTCTTGTTGGGATATGAATGATACAGCGCCGCCCAGATGATAGCGTATGTCGCGAGCAGGAAGGATCCTACGAGCATCAGGTCCGGGACGGGAAGCGTCCCGTAGCCTGATGCGGAGAGGAGCGCAGGGGAGAACACGCCCAGCAGTATGCATAGCGCCGCGAGTATCGCGGGGCCGAGTATCATGGGTTTTTTGGCTTCTTTTGCGTTCGCGCAGGCATCCGTTCTCGGGAGGCCGAGGAACATTATCCCGTAGGCTTTGACAAAGCACGTTGCGACAAAGGCGCTTGTCAGCGCGAACACCGAGAGGCATAGTACCAGGAGGATGGTCAGCATGGGGTCTCCCAGCGTGTTTGAGGAAAAGAACGCCGCAAAGAGCATGTATTCGCTGACGAATCCGTTGAGCGGGGGAAGAGCGGAGATGGACAGGGAGCCTATCAGGAACAATGCGGCAGTGTACGGCATCTTCTTTATGAGGCCTCCCATGCCTTCAAGGTCTCTTGTATCGGTTGCGTTGACTATGGAACCGGTGGCCATGAATAGCAGGCTCTTGAATACTCCGTGGTTCAATACATGGAACAAGGATCCTGCCAGGCCGAGGTATGCGATGGCAGGTAGATTGTGTGCCTGGAATATTATGTATAAGCCGAATCCTATCAGTATGGTCCCGATGTTCTCTATGCTGCTGTAGGCAAGGAGGCGCTTTATGTCGTGCTCTTTGAGCGCGTAGATTATCCCGAATATGGCCGATATGGTTCCAAGGACTAAAATGAGTATACCCCACCAGTCCACCGGCCCCAGGACGTAGAGTACGAAACGCATCAGCCCGTATACCGCTACTTTGATCATCACCCCGGACATCAGGGCCGAGATATTCGAAGGGCTTGCAGCGTGCGCGTAGGGAAGCCATTTGTGGAACGGGATCACGCCTGCCTTGATGCAAAATCCCGTTAAAAGAGACAAAAATATCGCCGTTGTCATTAGCTGGCTTGCGGAACCCATGGCCTCTATATTGAATGAGCCGTTCACCTGGTAGAGCGCGAGGAATCCGACCATCAGGAATACCGTGGAAAGCTGGGTCATGATAAAATAGAAGATGCCCGCTTTTCTTGTCTCTTTTTTCTCGTAGTCGTACATTACTAGGAAAAAGGACGCCAGGGACATTATCTCCCAGAAGAACAGGAACGAGAACGTATTGGTAGACGCGACAACGAGGACCATCGATGCGATGAACACATTCATCAGGCCTGCGAGGATATTACGTTTAGCGTTCCCTCCGCCGTGCTCGATGTATCCGGCGGAGTATATGGCGACGCAGAATGAAACGACCGATATTACTATAATAAAGAAGGAAGACAACCTGTCCAAAGCAAAAGAGAACGACAAAGCGTTTGACACATTGTATGATGCGATCTCTTCTTGCACGTCCCCTGTGAATACTCCTGCGGAACTCACAAGCAGTAGAACCGCTGCGACAGCCGTAAAACCCAGGGTAGCCGTTCTTACGTACCTTCCGCTTCTCACGGATAACAGCGGCAGAAGCGCGCCGAAAAACAGAAAAAATAAGCCTGTCAGAAAAAGAGAAGAAAACATTTTTGCGTCTTACAAATTCTCACTGTGCCGGACGAGAAAAGCGCGGAAAGCTCCCGGTTCGGTTAACACGGCGGCTCCTTTGAGTCGGGCGGTCTGGAAACATAGAATGTTTTTTTCCATACCAGTATATTGTTTATTTTAGTAGTCCTCCGAGTAGTAATATACCCCGCAAGGAAATAAAAATAGCATAAGAAAATGTTTTCAATATACGTCCTGTTGATAGTTTTCCTGCTTATAGCAGTGCGCAGGGTCGGCAAGGTAACTTTTCAGATATGGCAGATAATGCTGCTAGGCGCGCTGTCAGTATTGGCGGCGGGTGAAATAACCCCTCTGAGAGCGCTACAGGCGGTCAACCTCGACGTTATCTTCTTTTTGTTCGGGATGTTCGAGGTCGGAGCGGCAATGGATATGTCCGGCTACTTGTCGCATTTGTCATATAAGGCCTACAGGAGAGCTGGCAGCGTAGACTCGCTCATAATCTGCGTCCTATTTGGCATAGGCGCTGCATCGGCTTTTCTCATGAACGACTCCCTTGCGATAATCGGGACGCCCGTGATGCTGGCGCTCGCCAGGTCGCACAAGCTTCCGGCGAAGATGATGCTCCTTGCGCTCGCATTTGCAGTAACCCTCGGAAGCGTTGTTAGCCCCATCGGCAATCCGCAGAACCTGCTTATCGCAGTCAACGGAAACATGGCCGATCCATTCACCTCCTTTTTTTCGTACCTGCTCGTTCCCACGGTCATAAATCTCCTGCTTGCGTATTTCCTGCTCAGGTTTTTTTACTGGGAACATTTTCACAAAATACCTCTCGTGCATGCAAAGGACTCTCTGTCCGATGCTCGTTTGGCCCGTCTTTCAAGGGCTTCGCTGATACTGATAGGGGTTATGATACTACTCAAAATGGGGGCAGTCTACTTGGGCGACGCCTCCGGTTTCCGCCTGACCTACATAGCGCTGGCCGGGGCCTTGCCGATACTATTGTTCAGCGGCAGGAGAATGGAGCTACTGCGCAAGACGGATTGGAGCACGCTCATATTCTTTGCTTCCATGTTCGTTCTCATGCAAAGCGTCTGGGATGCAGATTTCTTCCAGGGCCTGATAAGCAGCTCTCATATATCAATTGATTCTATTCCTGCAATACTCATAATCGGCGTCCTCCTCAGCCAGCTTATCTCCAACGTGCCCCTTGTAGCGTTGTACATGCCGATGCTCCAGAACGCGGGCGCAGGCACGAAGGAAATGATAGCTCTTGCGGCCGGCAGCACGATCGCAGGCAACCTCCTGATACTTGGCGCGGCGAGTAATATCATAATAATCCAGAACGCGGAGAAGCAGGGAGAGACGTTGACCTTTTGGGATTATGCGCGGATCGGGATACCTCTGACGATAGCGAATACTTTAGTATACTGGTTCTTCTTGTCGTTCTTATAAGAAATCGATGTCCACTTCGAGCGCGTCTTTTGTCGGGTATTCCTCTACAATCGCAGGCACAAGCCCTGCGGTTTTCAGTCTTTCTGCCAGTTTTTTTACTTTTTTGTATGACATGAGCAGGCGTAGTTTGTCGTAGTCTACGGCTATTGCGTCTTTTTTGAGGCTGTGTTTTTTGGCCAGGTCGGCTTGGAGGGCGTTTAGTTTCTCTGTTAATTCTTTGCGTTTTGCAGGGTCCAACTCTTTTAGCATCTTCCTGTAGGAAAACGAAGGCGCGGTCTCTTTGAGGTATATTACGCCCCTTATCAGCAGCCCTTCGTCCGTCACCAGGTCTAGGGGCGATGCTGCGTTCTTTGAGCGCTTCTTTATCCTTTCTGCTATCTGTACTGCGTCTTTTAGTTTCACAGTGCAGAAATGGATCTTGAATCTGTAGCCTTTTTCCTCGCAGTATCTCATCAGCGCAAGGCCCGTTTCCTCGCTCCCGGAAACGGCGTATGATTCTTCGTCTTTCGCCGAGTATCCGTGCGCTTCCAGGGTGTTTCCCGAACTGTCTGAGAGTTCCAGTTCGTTTAGGTTCAGGAAGTTTATTTTGTCCGCAAAATAGTCTATCAGTTTCTTTGTCTTTTCCTCGTATTTTGGTATGGCGGGTATCTCTACTCCTATGTCCCATCTGAACAGCTTTGCCAGTTTTATCCTGTCCCATACCGAGTCGTCTTCCAGGTCCGGGTGGAATCTTATCTCGTCCAGTCCCGCGTTGTAGAGGTCCTGCAATCTCTGTTCTGTTACGTTTTCAAGCGAAGTGTACAGGTGTATGTGGAATTTTCTGCCGTAGACGCTTTTCAGCCTGTTTATGGCGGCGACCGTTCTTGAGTTGACCAGCAGCGGGTCTCCTCCCGTTATGCCTGCGCCTTTTGCGTTGCAGAGTTTTGCTTCCTGTACTATTATGTCCAATTCTTTGTCTGTGATGTCTCCGCCTGCGTGTTCCGTGTTCCATTCGTTGGCGTAGATAACGTCCTTTCCTTTCTTCTCGTCAGATATGGGGCAGTAGAAGCATTTCCTGTTGCATATCCCGGTTATGAATAGGACGAGCTTTTGTCCTTTGACGCAGTACTTGCATCCTCTGGGCAAGGTTTTCAGCTTATATGAGTGATAAGGCGTTTTCTCTATTTCGCCCGAATTTTTTTCCATCTCCATCTTAAGTAGCTTAAGTAAAGTGTTTTCAATAATATATTAGGGATGTAAATGAAAAGAATGAATTTCTCGGGATGTTTACTTGCCGCGTATGCCTTTTTCCTGGCCGCATCGACGGTATTCGCAGCCTCAGGAAACTACCTGGCAACCGACTGGCAATACCAGGCCAACAATTACATAAACAAGGTCTCAGTAGCGGATCTCAACGGCGACGGAGTAAACGAGGTGATCGCGTCCTCCCGCGACGGGATAATATACGACCTGGGAAAGCGGGTCAGCGGGCACGTTAACTGGCAGACTGTCGTGGGAGGGGATGTCCGGGATTACAAGATAATTGATTATAATAAAGACGGGAAATATGAGGTTTTGTCCGGCTCTGACAAGACCGGCGTCTCTGTGCGTCTTTTAAACTGGCAGGGATTGAACGACGGCAGCACTATAGACTATGCGCAGAGGGTCTACTCGATAGATGCGGGCGACGTGGACGGCGACGGGGTAAATGATATAATCATCGGCTCAGCGGATCATAGGGTCTATGTCCTGAGGTCAAAGGAGATGCCCCCTCTTTGGGAATACGCAGCCAAGGGCGCAGTACAATACGTAAAAGCAGAAGACATAGACTCGGACTCTAGAACCGAAGTCATTGCATTGTCTTCCTGGGCAGAAAACGAAGACAATCTTGCAGAGATATACGCACTCGACGAACATGGTAAACCCAAGTGGAATTATAGCCTCGAAGGCGGAGCACCTCTCACGTCGAACGGTCCTGTGGCCGTGGTTGACATAAACGGCGACGGAAAAAAAGAAACGATCGCAGGCGGATATAACGGCGTCACAGCACTGGATCCGGCAGGGCAGGTTCTGTGGCAGTTCCCGTCTGAGAAGCCGGTTAACGTCGTATACGCATCCTTTCCCCTGGATACCGGCAAGGCTGTTATCTATGTGGGTGCGACGCCTTACGTCTATGCCTTAAGCGGTGTTGGCGCTCTTTTATGGAAGTTTCCTGTGAATACGACAGTTCTCTCCCTTTATGCTGCGGACATCGACTCAGACGGCAGAATCGAGGTCCTTGCGGGGGCTATCCAATACATACACGTGCTCAAGGATGACGGCACTCCCATAATCTCATGGTCCTACAAGGATGCCCAGGACGCAAGCAGCCTGGCCGGAAAGAACTTTGAAGCGCATAGCATTTCTTCCGGGGACGTGGACGGCGACGGAGCAAAAGAGGTTGTTGCAGGCTTTGGCTGGACTGAAGGCCGGGTGGGTCTGAATTATTACTCGGGCTTGGTAGAAGTATTCACGGTAAATTTGGTGAATGCTTCGTCGACATCCACGCTGGGAGGGACACTCAGGCAGACGACGACCCTCCAGGCGACTACGCAGCCTCCGGCCACGACCACGTCAGATACGCAGCCGGAAGAACCGAAAACGACGTCATCGACCCAGGCAGGTCAGCAACCCGCCGCGGGTGGGAATTTTCTGGGGATGTTTCTTTTAGTCGGCCTCGGGCTTATAATCCTCGTAGCATTAGGCCTCTTGTTTTTGCGCGGAAAAAAGCCCCCCGGAAAAAAGGAAGTAAAAAGCGCCTTTCAATAGCGGGGAATAAAACTACTTAAGTGTTTTCTCTGCGTCCTTCGGGTTAACCGGGCAGGTCAGGGATATGAATTCTATATCGCATTTAGCCATTTTCCCGTAGAAATCCACATCCGGTTTCTTCTGCTTTGACGTATAAAAGACCTGATCCAGGCCGAACCACGTGATGAACCAGCCGGCAGGTTCTATCAGGATCAGCAGCATGTTAAAAAATAAGCTGTCCGCTCTTTTCCATGAAACGTAGGACGCTATCAGCATAAGGAAAAACCCGCCCAACGCAGTCAGAATTCCATTGTTCCTGACCTTTCTTACTTCCTCCTCCAGCATGTTATAATGCTTCCTGAAATGCTCGTGCAGCCTCCTGCGGATGATGGCCTCCAATTCGGTGTTCCTCTTTTCCGTAGGTAGCAGAAAGATCAGTTCTATCCTGCCTGAGGTCTTCTCCTTGCTGGCCTTCTTTGCCTCAGACAAAAAGTCGTCAGACAACGCCCGCTGAGAATAGGGACGCGGGTCGAAGTCTGAGAATATGTCGTCGTATGTGTCCAGCCAGAGGCTTATCTCTGACATCTGGAGCAGGCGGGTCCTCTCGTCTTCGGATGCGTTCTGGACGCAATTCTGCAGCTTTTTTTCTTCTTCGCCTTGGAATACTTCTTCCTTTATTTCTTTAAGGTCTTTTGGGCTTACAGTCATTGTATTAGATAATAGGTAGTCCATTGAATTATAACATCTGATTCACTTTTCCCGCACTCTACCGCAAGGGGTTTATAAGCAACCGCTAAATTCCTATATGTGACAGCGATAGAAAAAATTAGCAATCTCGCAGACGGAGGACGGTTCGACGCATCGGACCGCATGGATTACTCCAAGGTCGATGCCCTGGGGCAGGGCACCAAATACGACATATGCGCGTCTACTGCCTCATCCCGGGACGTTTCCGGGGCCGGGGGGATAGGCGACGTCCTCAGAGGCGGGCTATGCCACTCTTTCACCCCGGACGGACGCTGCGTAAGCCTATTCAAGACACTCTACACCAATAGCTGCAGCCACCAGTGCAACTACTGCCCCAACGGCGCAGGATGCCAAAAGAAGACAACAAAATACGCGTACGAACCGGAAGAACTGGCCCAGATAACGCTCGCATTATACAAAGGAAACTACATAGAAGGCCTATTTCTTTCCTCGGGGATAGGAGGAAACGAAGACGTAACCCAGGAGAAGATGCTGGAAGCCGTGGAACTGCTGCGTAAAAAGTATTTATTCAACGGCTACATCCACTTGAAGATACTGCCAGGAGCATCGGACGACCACATAAAACACGCAATGAGCCTCGCAGACCGCGTAAGCATAAACCTCGAAACAGTATCAGAATCCTACATGAAGGAACTATCCCCGACAAAAGACTACAGAAACGACATACTACAAAAACAGAGAACCATAAGAGATCTGTCCAGAAAAACCCGCCTGCCCGCAGGCCAGACAACCCAGATGGTCGTAGGCGCAGTAGGAGAAACAGACAAAGAAATATTCCAAAGATGCGTCTACGAATATAACGAAATGCAATTAAAGCGGGTCTACTACTCGGTATTCACGCCAATAGAAGGCACGGCCTTCCAAAACCTTGAAAAACAGCCCCTGTGGAGAGAACACCGCCTGTACCAGACGGACTGGCTATACCGCGTATACAACCTGCCCAGGAAAGAAATAGAGATAGCATTCGACGACGCAGGATTCCTGCCGGACATGGACCCAAAAATGGCGATCGCCAGGCAGACACTGGACTCGCCGGTAGACCCCAACACCGCGGAATACGACGAACTGCTGCGCGTGCCAGGGATTGGACCCGTAAGCGCGGAACGGATAATCCTGGCCCGCGGAAACAAGAAGATCACAAAAAGCCGGGAACTGGCAGCCCTCGGCGTCAGAATAAACCGCGCAAAAGCATTCCTGGAAATAAACGGATGGCGCGACGCGACCCTGATGAGGTGGCTTACATGAAAACCCCGGAAAACTTTATGGAATACCTGGCAGCCCACAGAGACTGCAACGAAGAGATTCTTGATTATGCAAGAATGCTGACAAGCGAAGACATAGAAACAGGAACAGAACCAAAGACAGTGAAGATCAGAAAGATGATCTCCTCAGTCAGGCTGGAAATACACCGGATGCGGGGATTCATAAGACTCGTACCCCTGGCAGACAACATATCCTACGGCTTCATGGAACCGGACCACGACATAGGAAAATGGGTGGCGACCAGCCTTGCGCACAGGTTCCCGAACACGGAAATAATCCTCGGAAATACGGAACACACCTGGAGCGCGCAATACACCCAAGACGGAACAACGCACACGGAAGGCCCGGGCATAATGGAAGCAATAGAAGAACGCAAAAAAGAGCAGGGACTGATCGCTGTAGAACCAAAAACGGACACAAAGAAACTCTGGATGACCTACTACCTAAGCCAAAACTGCCAAGACCGCCAAAACCTGAAACTCTTCCAGAAAAACATGCCTGAAAAACACATGGAATCCGCGGGCCTGACGACCGAAAAAAGCGCAGCATACCTTCCTCTGGCAAGCTTTATGTAAACCTTTTTTTTTCTTTACACATTCTTCCGAATAACTCTTAACCAACGCAGCCCAATCTACTAACAGGTCGAGGAAACAAGAATGCTGCTAACATCCCAGACACGCATAGAAGGAAAAAGGGATACAAAGAGGCTAGGCTCCGTAACCGGGGAATACACGTTAGACGAAAAAATATACAAGGCGATCCTCGCCGAGATGAAGGAATACGACGAAATAAGAACGCCGGCATACGAAAAACAACTGGAGGACGCCAAACAGGCGGTCATGGACCAGATGACCAAGAAAGCGGAAGAACTCGGCGCAAACGCGATACTTGGCCTGAACCTGTACCATGAAATAGTAAACTTTGGGAGGATGATGGTGATAGCGGGAAAAGGGATAGCGGCGTATGTAGACGAAATGGAGGAATAAGAAATCCGTTAAATAGGCCTATAAAAGCGTTAAAACCCTAATTATGAATTGGAAACTGCCAGGATCAATTTCGATAATGAGCGGTACAGTACCGCCGCTTTTCTGATACGGCAGGCAGTAGAAAAATGCCTGAAGGCGCTGTTTCTATTCGAAAAGAAAGGAACGATTCCACAATCGCATTCACTAATATACCTATCCACCAACACGTCTCTTCCTCCAGAATACCGATCCTTTCTTAGAGTTCTAACTCCTAAATTCATAGACACCCGCTACCCGGATGCGTCGATAGGGGTGCCTTACGAGCTATATGGGAAAGAAGAAGTCGAAGAACTCATGGAAAAAGCATCAGAGGTGATAGAATGGATAAGAAACAAGATCCCTCAATAGAAAAAGAATTCGCGGGTTTCATATCTCAGACAAAAAAAGAATTTTCTCCGAAAAAGATCATCTTATTCGGAAGCCGGGCTAGAGGGGACAATAAGTTATACAGCGACTACGACCTGATAATAGTATCGGACAAATTCAAAGACGTTAAGTGGCATAAGCGAATAGAAGAGGTCGTAAAAAACTGGCCCCTCGACAAAGACATAGACGTACTCCCATATACGCCGGAAGAATACAAGCAAAAGAAAAAAGAGAGGACAATGGTGAGGGAAGCGGCAGAGGACGGGATAATGCTATGATACATGCCCCGGTTCGTTCAGGCGTTTCCTCCGTCGTTTTTCCATACTTTAGCCCGTTGCCCATCTGTTTATCAGCGATATTATGTCTGCGAGTTCTGCTTTTCCGTCCGCCCAGAGGACGATATAGTCTGTGATCTCCTGGACTGTGATCTCATCGCAGGCGGGGTAGTCCCCCTTTAGGTTGCATGGGTTTTGGATGGTTATGTTGACGTCTGCTGTTTTGGTTTTTTCTATTACTGAATTATTGGATTCATAGTAGGTGAAAAACTTCCAGCTGCTGTTTGTGTCTCCTGTGGCGTTCACCTGCCAGGTCTGGTTGCAGCTGTCTCCTCCGCGCATGTTCCTAAGACAGGTCTGGTTCGCGGGATAGGCCGGGTTTTGGTCTGTTGTGTAGAAGGGTGTGCCGTTGTTCATGGGTATCGTTCCTTTTAAGCTGTATGTTATGTTTATGGAGCCGTATTCGAAGGCATTCGTCCATTTACCGTCAAGGTATGTCTGGCAGTCGTAGTCCATGCTCATGTTTATCCTGAACAGGCCGTTGGGGCGCATGCTCGAGTTGCCCCAACTGTTTAATATTATCCAGTAGCGGTTTTCATGGTCTGTGTCATTGTATCCCAGTAGCAGCACTGCGTGTCCTCCTCCGTCCGTGTAGTTCTGGCCGCAGAACCGGTCCATGTTGTATACTTCTTCTTCCGTCTGGTTGTCCCAGTAGTCGTAGAAGGTATACCACGCTGGAGTCGTCGGCAGATAGAAACCGAACCATACCGCCTTGTTCTGCCTGAGGACGTTTTTGATATTCGATATCGCCGCATCCTGG
The DNA here is from genome assembly GCA_023252215.1 of Candidatus Altarchaeales archaeon. Lineage (GTDB taxonomy): Archaea > Altiarchaeota > Altiarchaeia > IMC4 > QMZM01 > CAIYYO01. The sequence goes on along the minus strand of JAHEXG010000007.1, from coordinate 10,823 downwards.
CTTACATTCAATGTCTCGATGTACTCGTCCCTGATGGACGGGACAGAGTATGCGGGTTTCATTGCGATCCTAGCCGCGGAAACGTTCGAGCGATAATTGCTGCATCCGATTTTCACGTCCCCGTAGCTCGCATTCGAATTAGACCAAGGGATCGCGGTCTTTTTTTCGTTGTAGAATCCTGCGTAATCGGATAACTCTCCTCCGCAGCAGGCCCAGTTGCTTCCATTCCCGCCGTTGTAGTTCGAGTTGAGGTACTGGACGGAAAGGCGGTCCGGCACTCCCTCGTTCACTCTGAGCGCCACGTCCATCAGTCCTGTGCCGGCCCATGCCCAGCAGTCGCCGCAGTGGCCCTGGTTTCTCTCTCCTGGAAGATAGGTTAAGAGCGGCAGTAGGCTGAAGTATCCGCCGGACGATTCGTTTAATTCTTCTTCTATCAAGGGATCGATGTATGCCTTGCTCATCATGGTCCTGGAACTGATCCATTTTTTCAGGGTTTCAGTGTCTGGCTGCATTATGGCGTGCTCTGATCCGGTATCCGCATTGCATGTTGCTTCCTGGTTATTTGTTTTTTGCGGGTCGAGAGTTGCGGTGATGTTCCCGCATTCTCCGCCTGCGCATCTTACGCCCGAGGCAAAGGAAAAGAATTCGTCTTTTGTAGCGTTCCTTGCAGCGGCCTCGTCCAGCAGATATGCTTCCAGCCTGCCCCATGGCACGAGCCATGTAGAATCTAGTTGGCCGTAGATGCCGTCGTTGTCCTTGCAGTTGACCTCAAGGGTCCAGTTGCCTGAATCTCTCAGGACTATTCCTCCGGTATTGTAGGTCCATAGGCCCGAGCTGCGGGAGCCGTAGCCGTCGAAGTATGTAGTTGCGTCTGGCACGTTTGTCAGCGTGAATCTGGCCTCGGTTATCCAGCCGTGGGAAGGCGTGCATCTGGCGCGGACAGATGTTATGTTCTGGCAGTATCCCATCTGCGAGCAGTTGAACCATCCGGAAGAATTCCTGCATCCTATTTCGTCGATTACCGGCCGCGTGTTCTCGATGACCTTGATAGTAACGTCGTCTGCGTCGTCGTAGCTGTCTATTCCGTCTCCGCATGTCGAAAGCTCATTGCCGTTGTTCTGGAACAGCCCCCGTATGGTCTGGTTTCCGGCGGCGTTGTCCAGCGTATAGTTTAGCGAGAATCTCTGGGTTCCGTTGCCTGCGCAGTGCATGTGTGATATTACTCTCCAGTCCGGGGACTTGGAATTATTCGCGTATACTATGTTTAGGCTGTCCTGGTCCTTCTTGTAGCAGTAGGCCCATGCGGATATCTCTATTCTGTCGCCGGCCATGAATTTATCATCCAGGCCGTCCGTTAATGTCATGTTCTCCAATGATTCGTCCACCAGGTAGGTTCCAAGGTTCCCGTCCACGCATCCGTCTATTGTGTTCGGGTGGTTGGGTTCGGAGACGCTGGATATGTTTCCTCTCGACCTGATGAGTTCCGAGGACGCTATGCACGGAGAATTGTCGCAGCGGATCGCGGGCGCGTATGCCTGATGTGATGTGGCGTTTCCTGCGCAGGCGTATAACATCACGTCGTCTATGAACCAGCCGTAGTCGCCGGATGCCATATCGCTTCCCAGGCGGAATCTGAAGCTTACGTTCTGTCCTGCAAGACTGCTGAGGTTCAGCCTCGACGAGATGTATCCGTTGCTTGCTCCGGTGAATGCTTTCCTGCCCTGCAGCGGATTACTGCAGCAGTCCGATAGCACTCCGTTGTAGCCGTTGTCGGTTATCAGTTTGTAGGCGTCGCTCCAGTTTTTTCCTCCGTCGGTGCTGTATTCTATGACTCCTCCGTCGTAGTCTAATGTTCCGTGTTCGAATTCGTAGGAATGGTTGAATCGCAGGTAAATTGCGTTGTCTTCCGGCAAGGCTATGCTGTGGCTAGTCTTTATGTAACTGTCTGATGCAGCATCCGGGTCGTCTCCCCAGATGTTGTAAAGGCCGCTTGTAGCGTAGGTCATATCATAATCGTAGATGTTCGGGTTCTGGGGATAATACCAGGAATCGCTGCCGTATACTGTGCCTTGCTCCCAGTTCCCGCTGCGTATGTTCTCCATGTCGTCGTAGAAGATTATCCTCGGGCTCTGTCCCTGCGGGCATACCGGCGCGGTTTTTGCCATGCAGGCCTTAGGCTGACCGGACATTTCAGTTGCGTTCAGGGCTTTTTCCAATTCGAGCCGGTCTTCGGACGAGTAACCCAGGTTCACAGCCGCCTGCTTTAATGCATTATACAAGTCGAAGTAATCGCTTCCAGAGGTCAGTATGTTCGTCTGCGCTTCATAGAACAGCGCAGCAGTCTTATTCATCCATATGCCGGATATGTCGTAGCCATTGAACGATCCACCGTCTGTCAACAAAAATGCCGCTTTGTTGGCTATTCCAGAATTCGAGTGCACTCCGCCGTTGTCGCTGTCTGCGCATACGTAATATTCGCTGCTCATCTTATCGGGGTCTGAGAACGCGGGAGGATTCTTCATGCTCCTGAACGGCCCGATAGCTATGTCCTCCCCAATCAGCCAGCGTGCTTCAGCGCTGTCGTTTCCTCTGCCGTTGGCCTGGTCGACGTATTCGCCGAATATGTCTGAAAAGGCTTCGTTGATCGCTCCGGACTGCATGTAATAGAAGAGGTTTGATTCGTGGGCTGTTACTCCGTGGGTCATCTCATGGGCGATTACGTCGTCCGCTGAAGCGAAGCCGTCCCCAAGGACCACCTGTTCTAATGAGGAATCCCAGAAGGCGTTAACGTAGGGGCAGCTTGTTTGCGTACAGTATCTCGTTGTAAAGGTCAGGTTCATCCCCATGCCGTCAAGACTGTCCCGTCCAAAATGATCGTAGTAGAAATCATACGTATCCCCCGCGTAGTCGTAGGCGTTGTCTACGTCCGTTATGTTGCTTGGGCCGTCTCCCTCAGACCTTTTAAGCTGTGTTATCGTCCCAGGCAGGTCTATGACATAGGTGTTGTTCGCGTCATATACCCTTCGATACAACGCATTATCTACCTGGTTGTATTGCAGGGCGAGTTTTCCGGTTTGGGCATCCACCAGCACGAATGCGTTCAGGGGCAGTTTTTCCCTTGAACGAACGTCGAATCTCCATACCAGGCGAGTTATGTTCCCCTCTCCCCCGAGCAGCAGGGGATTATAGAACCATAAGCCCTCTTTTTCTGCGTAGAGAACATCTGCGTCTACTTGGTACTCTTTTGAAACGGATGCAAGCGCCGCGGTCAATGCGTCGTCTACTTTTATCCCTGGCTCGGTGCCGGCCGATATGTCTGAAACGGTTTCGCCGTTCACGGTGATCACGTTGTTTTTCGAATCGGTCTGGACTACAAGCTCTCCTCCGAGTACCGGGATGCCGGAGTATAACTGCTGGAAGCGGGTAAAGGAACGTAGGCCGTCGACACTGCCGGTTTTCACGGTCAAAAGCTCTTTTGACTGGTTGCTTATGCCGAAAAGAGGGCCGTATTCCGACAAGAACCCCCTGGAAGCGTCCTCGGCGGAAAGATCCTGTTTTGAAGCGATCCGCAGGGGCGCAGAATAGTTCCCGCTGATGAAAGACACAAGTCCGGTAACGGGATTAATCGATATGCGCGTAGCATCTATTCCCTGCGATACGGAAGATATCCCCCCCGAGGAGAATACATCGGTTACAAGGCTTGAAAAAACAAAGACAAACAAAATAAACAACCCGGCAAAAGACTTAGCAGACATTTGTTATACTAATGTGTATGATAGTATAATAGTATCTAATCTTTCATCCACCCAGCAGCGTTTCACACCTGTATTTGTATTCCGAGAACTCTTTTGTCCCGCAGATCGCGCTATCGTTCACCGCCTCTATGATGCGCGCGTAGCAATTGTCTTTTAGCCCGATCGCTTTGTATGACGCCGAGCCTATTCTGTCGCATTTGGCCGGATCTCTGGTGATGGTTCCAGCGCAGTGGTCCTGGAGGTCCGGGTTTTTTATGTTTTGGCAGAGCTCGGAGTCGTTTTTTGCCCTGGCAAGGCAATACGTTCTCTGGTCCGCTTCAAGGAGGTTTTCGCAGATCGATGCATTTCTTTTTGCCGATGCAAGTTCTGTGTAGCAGGCGTCCCGGTTTGCCTGTTTTTGCAGCTCTGCGCAGAGGCTGCCCGGCACGTCGGCCGATTCCGCCACTTTTCTATAGCATTCTGTTTTGTAGTCCTCCGAGGATATCTCTTTGCATATGTCCGCGTTTTTTACGTTTGTAGCTACGTCGTAAAAGCAGTTGTTCCGATAATCATTCAGCGCCCAACAGATCGACTCGTCTTTCAGAGTCTTGGCAAGATTTTTGAAACAGTATTCTCTCGTAGCATTATCCACTATTTTCTCGCACACGTAGGGGTCGTATGTCAGGTTTGCAACATCGCCGTAGCAATTGTCCCTTTCATCTGTGTTTTCTATCTCGTCGCATGCCGAGGGCTCTGATCCGGTTAATGCGTCGCAGTGCAGGCGCAAGTCCAGGTATTCGATGCCCGTGCATATCCTCTGGTCTTTTTCGGCTACTGCAACCGTGTACTTGCATATATTCATCAGATTGCTTTCATTGATCCTGGAACAATAATCTGCGTTTTGGACCGCCTTTGCGAGGATGTAAAAGCACATGTCCGACGTGTTCCGGTTCAAGGCTTTTTCGCAGATGCCCGGATCCCTTTTTTCTTCCACATGGCCTATGTAACATGCTTCTCTTGTGTCTATCCTCTCTATGTGGTCGCAGATCGTCATGTCATGCAGGTCTAGGCTCACTTCATAATAGCAGCTCTCTTGGTTCGCGATATCCGAGATGTTCTTGCATGCCGAATAATCTTTAGTATCAAGCGCGTAATTGGCGTAGCACATCTCACGAACGCTCTTATCCGCTATCTTCTCGCACAGGGCAAGCTGTTTCATTCCCTCAGCGATGCCAAGAAAGCAGCTGTCTTTGTCCGCCTGCCCGATTATCCTGTCACAGAAAGAGATATCATTTGCCTTCTTCCCGGCGTTCCAATAACACAGGTCTTTTTGGAGGCTTATGTTGCAGCGGGCGAGGGGATCGTCTCTTAGGCTCAACGCCGATGTGTTCTCCGAGATCTGTGTGATCGATGTAGACTTGTTTTTGCCATCCCCCGGAGGACTGGTGCAGCAGCACAGGGCTAGCATGAGAGCGATAAATATGAGCGGTGTTTTTTTCATTTATCTTGAGGATTTACTAGATTCTAAATCTTGCTCTTAGCTGTGATCTCTTTTATCCTGGGCTCTATTCCCTTCAGATCTTCTTTGCAAATAGCCCAGACGATCTCGTAGTTGACTCCGAAATAGTGATGCACAAGCTTATCTCTAACACCCGCCATATTATGCCACGGGATTTCTGGATATGTTTTCCTGAATTCCCCTGATATGTTCTTGGTTGCCTCGCCTATTATCTGCAGGTTGCAGATTACTGCATCCTGGGTTTTGGTGTCCTTCAAGAATGATTCATACTTTAAACCCTTCATGTAGGCTTTGATCCTTCGAATAGCCTCAACTATGTCCCCGAGGCTTTCGATCTCTCCTCTCTTAGACATATACCAAACCTCTTTTTATGTCCTCTGCGACCTTTTTGACCCGGATGCTCCTCAAACCCTCGGAGGTGATGATATCTACTTTCCGGCCGGTGCGTTTCTCCAAGTGATCAGAAAAATCCATGAAAGAAAGGCCTAACGGCTTCTCCAGTTCCACAAAAAGATCCACGTCGCTTCCCTTCTTCTGAGTGCCTCTGGCATAGGAGCCGAATAAGGCGATCCTCTTGACTCCGTAGACCTTTCTCAGGTAGGGAAGTTCGTTCCTCAAAACCGATGAAATATTCTTTAGGGCGGGCATTTTGGAAACCTATTAATTATAATACTGATTCGTTTTTAGATAAAGCCGAGTTCCTACTAAAATGCGGAATGTTTTTTACAGATTTTTCGGATCCGTTATCCTCCCAGTCAGCGCCGATGCAGCAACCACGGCGGGGCTTCCCAGATACACTTTGCTGTCCTTGTGCCCCATCCTCCCGATAAAATTCCTGTTGGTCGATGAGATCGCAACTTCGCCCTTTGCCAGTATCCCCATGTATCCTCCGAGGCATGCTCCGCATGTCGGCCCGGATACGTAGGCGTTGGCGTCCATGAATACCTTTATCAATCCTTCCTGCATGGCCTGTTCGAACACCCTTTTTGTCGCGGGTACGACGATCATCCTTACTCCGTCCTTTACTTTTTTGCCTTTCATCAGGCTTGCTGCTATTCTCAGGTCTTCTATGCGTCCGTTCGTGCATGAGCCGAGGTAGGCCTGGTCTATTTGTACGTTCGATAGTTCGCTTGCTGGCTTTGTGTTGGATGGCAGGTGCGGCTGCGCTACCGTTGACGGAATGTCTTCTGCCGCGTAGAAATATTCGTTTGAGTAATCTGCGTCTTTGTCAGAGTATACTGCTTTGTATGTTCCGCGGACTATTCCTTTGAGAAAATCGTCAGTCTTCTTGTCCGCGGGTATGATCCCGGCCTTTCCTCCCGCTTCTATCGCCATGTTGGATATGCTTAGGCGGTCTGCGATTTCCAGGCCGTCGATCGTGTCTCCGTAGAATTCCATCGACTTGTATAATGCTCCGTCTACTCCTATGTCTCCTATTATGTGTAGTATGATGTCTTTTCCTGTGACGTATTTTCCGAGTTTTCCTTTTATCGTGTACTTCTGCGTCTCCGGTATCTTGAACCACAGTTTTCCTGTGGCGAATACTGCGGCGGCTTCCGTTGAGCCTATGCCTGTCGCGAATGCTCCGAGGGCGCCGTAGGTGCACGTGTGCGAGTCCGCTCCGACGATTAAGCGGCCGGGTGCGGCGTATCCTTCTTCTACCATGAGCTGGTGGCATACTCCTCCGCAGCCTACCTCGTAGTAGTTCTTTATCTTGTATTTTTTGGAAAAGTCCCTCATCGCCTTCGCCTGGGCGGCCGACGCTACGTCTTTGTTTGGCACGTAGTGGTCCGGTATTAGCACTATCTTTTCCCGCAGGGGCTGTGTCTTGAATTGTTCGAATACCTCGAATGCGGGCAGGCCCGTTACGTCGTTGACCATGACATAGTCTACTTCCGCTTCAACTATCTCCCCTGCTGCGGCGTTTTTCTTTCCTGATTTGGCCGCAAGTATTTTTTCGGATATGGTTGGCATTTTTCTCTTAGTCGTACGACCTCATTACGGGCGCAATGATAATATTTGCGTATTTCGTGCAAATAATTAAGGGCATCTCCATATCTTTGTTGATCAGGATGCCGTATTCCCGTTTATCCTTTTCCAGGGCTTTGACGGTCTTATGGAATAATCCGTATTCCACGAGCGTTCCTCCGAGGACCCCAGTGTATTTTTCCACTCTTATGAGCTCTTCTTTTTTTATTTTTTTTAGCTTGGATCTGTAAGGCGGGAACACCCCCCTTGGAAGCACTCCTATTTTTTTGGACTCCGACAGATACCCCTGCTGTCTTTTTCCAATGAGCCCCTCTCTGAACTCTTCTCCGAGGGCGATGTGCAGTCTATCCAATAGATAGAGCATGTCCGGGTCGGCAGTGTGCGCCTTTACGCCTTTTTGCAGGAAACCGAATAATGCCATATCCTTTTATTTCAATGTTTTCCCTTCCTGCTGATGTGTATCCCCGCCAATTTCCCTGCGTGTCGTGGCCGTTTTAAGCTCTCTTGCGAAATTTTCAAGCCCGTGTAGCATCTCTTTTTTGTCTCCGAGGCACTCCTCGATTATTTTCTCGAAAGCGCTTCCAACGATCGCTCCCTCGGCTCCCGCGGCGAGCACTTCTTTTACGTGCTCTGGCCTGGATATTCCGAAGCCCACAGCGAGAGGCAGGTCTCCTGAACGCTTTTTTATTCTTTTGATCAGGGGTTTTACCTGCGCGGACAGGTCTTTTCTTGCGCCCGTGACTCCCGCGACAGAGACGACGTATAAGAATCCGTCAGCCTCTTCCAGGATTTTTTCCAGGCGATCGTCCGGGGTCGTGGGGGCTGCTAGGAGGATCAGTGAGACGTTATGTTTTTTGCATGCGCTCCTCAGGGGTTCGCATTCTTCGATCGGGAGGTCTGGTATGACCAGGCCGTCTATTTGCGTTTTTGCGCAGTCTGCGCAGAATTTGTCGAGTCCTCTCTGTAATACTATATTATAATATGTGAGTACTGCCTTTGGTATTCCTTTGATCTTTCCTGCTGTTTCGAAGAATATGTCGGGATTCATCCCTGCTCTCAGGGCTCTTTCTCCGGCTTTTTGTATCACTGGTCCGTCGGCTACCGGGTCTGAGAACGGGAGGCCTAGTTCTAGTATGTCTATTCCTCCACGTATCATGGCCTGCGCTATTTCAATTGTGTCGGCTGCCGTGGGGTCTCCTGCGGTTACGAATCCTATCAATGCGCCTTCCTTTTTCTTTTTGAGTTCGCTGAATTTTTCTTTTAGCCTCATAGTTTCACCCCGAGCGCTTCTGCGACAGTGAATACGTCTTTGTCTCCGCGGCCTGATAGGTTCACGATTATGACCTGGTTTTTCTTCATCCTTGGCGCGGTCTTTATGGCTTGCGCAACTGCATGCGCGGACTCCAGCGCCGGCATTATTCCCTCCGTCCTGCTTAGCGTCTTGAATGCATCGAGTGCTTCTTCGTCCGTTATTGAGGTCGGCTTAACTCGCCCCTCTCCTGCAAGATATGAGAGTTCCGGTCCCACTCCCGGATAGTCGAGGCCTGCGGATATGGAATATGAGACTTTTATCTGGCCGTATTTGTCCTGGAGTATCTTTGAATACATGCCGTGCAGTACTCCGTTCGTTCCGGCGCAGAGTGCCGCTCCATGTTCTCCCGTATCTATTCCCTTGCCGCCCGCTTCCACTCCGAAAAGCTCTACGTTCGCATCCTCTTTGAATGCGTTGAATATTCCCATGGCGTTGCTTCCTCCGCCCACGCATGCCATGACTGCGTCCGGCAGTCTGCCTTCTTTTTCGAGTATCTGTTTTTTTGCTTCTTCGCCGATTATTTTCTGGAATTCGCGGACTATCATGGGATAGGGATGCGGTCCCATGACGCTTCCTATGAGGTAGTAAGTGTCCTCGATATTCGCTATCCAGTCCCTGAAGGCTTCGTTGGTCGCGTCTTTCAGAGTTTTTGAGCCTGAGTCTACAGGTATTACGCGTGCGTCCATGAGGTTCATGCGAAAGACGTTCAGCTTCTGGCGGACCGTATCTTCCGTCCCCATGTAGACCTCGCATTTTAGCCCCATCGTTGCTGCTGCAATGGCCGTGGCAACCCCGTGTTGTCCTGCGCCTGTCTCGGCTATGACTCGCTTCTTTCCCATCTTTTTTGCGAGCAGCGCCTGCCCTAAGGTGCTGTTGAGTTTGTGCGCTCCGCCGTGTACCAGATCTTCGCGCTTGAGATAAATCTTAGCGCCTCCCAGTTTCTCTGAAAGGTTCTTTGCGTAATAGAGCGGCGTCGGACGACCGGCGAATTCGCGCAGATAATATGCCAGCTCTTTTTGAAATACGTCCTCCTTTGAGTATTTTTTGAACGCAGCCTCCAGATCCACGAGCGCAGGCATCAATACCTCGGGAGAAAAGCGTCCTCCGTATGCGCCGTATTTGCCTCTGTTATCTGGTAGCTCTTTTTTTTTCATTCTGTTTTTCCTCTTTTAGACCTCTTCCGGTCTGATCCTTGTTATCCCGTATATGCCGTCGAAGTCCTTATCTGTTGAAAGTATGTGTTCGCAGTTTTTTTGTCTCATCGTCTGCAAATGTATGCTGTCCTGCGGGAGCAGCAGATAGTCCGCCATGATCAGGGGGATCGTACTTGCGGTTTCCAGGTCCAAGTCTGCTATCTCTATATTTTTTAGGGAGAATATCACGTCAAAGACCTCCTTAAGCCTTTCGGATAATTCTGCTATCGCCTTCCTGTTCTCCCGCAGTACTTCAGTTGGGTGTTTTTTGTATTTCTTTTCTATCAGCCTCATGAGCGATACGTAGGCAAGTTCTTCGAGCGCCGCAACGCTTGTTACTCCGGAGTATTCACCGTTCTGTATTCCTTCAAATACCTTTTTAATGCCTTCCGTGTACTCCTCGTGCGAGAAGAAAAAGAAATAAAAGGCGTTGGTGTCAAGATATACCTTTTCCATTATTTCGCACCTTGTTTGTATCTTGTTGTGAGGTCCTTTACTCTTTCCACTCCCTTCTCCTCTCCGAGCATCCCTGCTTTGCTGATGGGGTCGGTGATTTTTGGCTTCAATATGATCTCGCCTTTTGAGGCGTATACGAGGAATTCTCTGCCAATCTCCAGGTTCATTGATTCCCGTATCTTGGAGGGAATGGTTATCTGGCCTTTTTCTTTTAATTTGGTCTCCGACATGTATTCCATAATTACCACAATAATATATTAAGTAATACTTTTTTAAATATTGTCGTACTTTTTTACATTTAGTAGGAATTGTTTTATTTTGTTCTGATCCTTTATTCCCGGCGCGGTCTCTACGCCGCTTGCCACGTCTACTGCGTAGGGCCCAACTTTTTCGATGGCATCCAGCACGTTTCCGGGATCCAACCCGCCAGCTAGTATGACCGGTTTTTTCACCCGCTGCGTAATCTCCCTGCTGATGCTCCAGTCGTGTACCTGCCCGGTCCCGCCCATGCCGTCTTTTGTTTTCGTGTCCAGGAGTATCGCATCCACCAGATCAGAGTATACTTCCGCCTGTTCGATTGTTTCCGGGCCTGTAACATAGATTTGTTTTATCAATTTGAG
>JAHEXG010000090.1 GCA_023252215.1 Candidatus Altarchaeales archaeon | reverse complement strand
CACATCACAAATGCTATGACCCCTCCGGTCAGGTGTACGACCGACGAACCCGCGAAGTCTACTTCCCCGTGACCTAGGCCGAAGTTCTGGCCGAGCATAGCAAGCCATCCTCCGCCCCACACCCAGTTCCCGAACACCGGGTAGATGATAGTCCCTACGAAAATACCGTATACAAAGAAGGCTGAGAATTTCCACCTCTCCGCAAGAGCCCCGGTCGGTATCGTCGCAGTAGTGTCCATGAATACCGCCTGGAACAGGAATAATGCGAATACTGCTACGTCGTAGGACGAGTCTGTCAGGAAGAAACCTTTCATGCCGAAGAGGCCGAAGGACTTTCCGAACAGGTCTATTGTAAATTCGCTGTTCAGCCCAGAGTATCCGCCTAGAGTTCCAAGAGTCCCGACTCCTCCGAACATTATGGCAAATCCCACCACGAAGAATCCAAGCATTCCAAGAGGGTATATCAAAAAGTTCATACCCATCGTATGCGCCGCGTTCTTAGCCCTTGTCAGGCCCGATTCTACCATCGCGAATCCCGGTTGCATGAACATGACAAGGAAGGCCGCAACCAAAGTCCACACGTAGTTAAGCGAAACGTTCGTATGGCCTGCCACGGCAGCAACCTCTTCAAGAGTGGGGCTGCCTGAGATATTCGCCGGAATGTTCCCAATACCCCCGGTGTACGCTCCCGAAGGATCGGGCGCAGTATCCGAGAACGCCAGTCCCGAAAACAAACACATCAACAGAGCCAGGCCTGCGAGAATGCCCAGGAATCTGCGGCTTCTCGCGGCGCTGTGTCCCACATCCCTAACAGTGCCTTTGGCACTTTTTGCATCATTTGTTTCCATTTTTATCATTTTCTACAATTTTTTATATTTTATTTGTAGTTTATTTATAAGATTTTATAGTTTTCTTGTAGAAATTTTTATTTTCATTAATAATTAAGGAAGTCAGCCTTTAAATATTGATTAATTCATCGTTTTTTTTATTAATTTATAGTATTTTCATTAAGTATTATTAATTTTATTAATGAATACTACAAAATAATTAGAATTATGCAATAATACCCGCAGATCCAATGAAAAAAAAGTGATACCCCAAGAGAATCACTCCGGGAGTATCGTATAAAAGATCAGGCAACATTCACGGAACGCCTTTTTCTTCGGTATATGGCCAACCCGAAGACGTATGTCACCGTAACCGACAACAGGAACGCAGCCATCTGGCCGAGGTTGAACAGCCCGATCAAAGCATTAAAGGTAGCGAACCACAAAAGCCACAGCAGTGCAGCCTCGATAACAGAGGCTAATATCGACTTCTTTTTTTCCCCGGGTGTTTTCATATTATATATTTCTACATTTAAATTTAAATATTATGATTATTTCTTCATTTTTAATAATAAAATTAAATATTATCATCAATATACACTAAAAAACATGAAAAGAACTATAGGGAGAATTGCAGCCAAAGCCGCGCCATGGGCACAGTACATCGCAATAGGGCTCTCAGTGCTATTGTTCCTTTCAGTCATCAGGGCGAGCCTGAATGCCCATATCCCGGAGGAGAAGAGGATATGGTTTGAGCTCTCGTTCATACTCCTGGTCGCCGTCGCCTCAGAATACCTGGTCGCATTCCTGAAGCAGCCGAACGTTATGGTCCTGATAATACTCGGAGTCGCAATCAGCCCAAGCGCAGTATCTTACATATCGCCCTACGTCTGTTTTGCAGTCAATGCATTCCTCGGGCCGGCAGGTTACCCCCTGGCGCAAACGGGATTCGAGCTTGTGAGCACAAAAGGCATGATAACGATCTTTGCGCAGCTTGGTTCTATTTTCCTGCTCTTCGACGTAGGCCTCCACTGCGAAGTCTCAAAGATATTCAACAAAAAGAATTTCTACGTAGCCCTGCTGGGAGTAATAGTCCCCTTCATGGGAGGATACTTATACGCTATATCCACGGGGCACGGTTTTGCATATTCTATGTTCCTCGGAGCCGCGCTGACGGCAACAAGCGTCGGAGTGACCGCGGCAGTGCTGGAAGAATTCAAAGTCCTGGACAAGGACTATGCCAGGATAATACTGGGAGCAGCGGTAATAGACGACATACTCGGCCTCCTGGTGCTGTCCATAGTCGAGAACACGCCATCATCCCTCGACATGAACGCACTCGCACCTCTGCTAACCATCCTCCTTACAGCGGCCATATTCGTCCTGGGCGCAATAAAGATGGGAGAACGCATAGTATCCAGGTTCTTTAGCGACTGCTGCGACCATAAAGGAAAAGTACGGAAAAACCTGTTCCTCTGGATACTGGTATACGTACTCGCATACGCTTACACCGCAGAATACATAGGCCTTTCGGCGATCGTGGGCGCCTTCATCGCAGGAGTTACGCTTAACTACAGCAAATCCGTCGGCAGCATAATAGAGGTAACATACCCGCTTGAAGCCTTCTTCACGCCAGTATTCTTCATATCCCTCGGCATGCTCGTAGACATAAATGCGCTCTACTCAAGCCTGATACCCATAATCATAGTTACGTTGATAGCCATCGTCACGAAAATAATCGGCTGCGGCATCGCGGCAAAGACAAGCGGCTCGAACCTGCGGGAAAGCACCATAA
>JAHEXG010000059.1 GCA_023252215.1 Candidatus Altarchaeales archaeon | reverse complement strand
TGGCTGCAACACATATTCTCGGAAGCGATACTCCACTATTTTTTCGCATTGATCTATCAGGTCTCCTTTCCTTTGTTCTTATTCTTTGCCGCGGGTCTGTGCTTTATTGGCAGATCAGAGAATAAGACTTTTTCCGGGGTCCTTCTTTCATGGATAATATTGCCGTACCTGTTTTTTACAATCGCGATGCTGGATTACCGGTATACGATGCCCTTTTTGCCTGCCGTAGCCCTGTTATCGGCATACTGGATAACGGACATAAAAAAGGAAACCCGGAAAAAGGCGCTCATCCTGTTGTTATTCTTTATTTCAGTCGCGCAATTCCTGCTGCTGAGTTTTGAATCCGACGCCGTAGTCTATAAAAGCGTTGTCATGATCGCAGCTCCTGTCTCGTCCCAGGATGTTTCGAGCGCGCCCCTCGCAGGCAATGGATGGATCATACAGAATGGCTCATATTACACGGGCAAGGCAGGATATGACGTATATTTTGCAGGATGCGCTAACCCCCTAGCAGTAACCTACCCGCCGAGAAAAGAGGATTGGAAGGCCGAGGAGATACTTGACTTAGTCAACAGAACAAAGAGGGAGGATAATGCTACCGTGGGGATGATACCGAATCACTTGGGTTTCAATGCCCCGGGTTTCCGGTTTTACAGTAAATTGCGGGATATGCCTTTGGTTATCCGCTGGGTTTCCTGTCCCGCAGACCCAATGGATCTGGTTAAGGCAGATTATATATTGACAAAAACCAGCTATAACGGGTTCCACAACGGAGAATGCAGCCCACAGTATGCAGAGGAATGCAGGCTTAGCCTTACCAGGGAGATTATGGGAATGGAGTTATTCCAGCAGCGCTTCAAGAAAATAGGGGAATATATCCTGCCAGACGGCTCATCTGCCCAGGTTTACGAAAAAAAGCAGCTATTTTAGGAAGACAAAAAAGGTCAGGAGGGTCCAGATGACCAGGAATGCTATGATCATTCCAAAGGTCATTATGTCCTTTTTGCTTATGTCTTCCTTTAGTTTTAGGTTCATTTTTGTTATTTTGAGGCGATATTAATTATAGATTATATCCTGACGAGTATATAAAATATCGGCCGGGTTTTTCATCAGGGCATGCGCGGGTTCCGGTATACGTAGTTTCTCCCGATCCTCACGGAGGACCAGTTTCCCAGGTCGCTTAACAGGTCGACCAGGTTACTGTATTTTTCTGTCTTTTTCAGTTCTTCCAAGTCTTCGTCTGCTATAAAAAACTTTGCGTTACTTGGAGAAGAGTTGAATGCGAATCTCTCCGGGCCCAGCGTGTAGTCCATGTAGGAGAACTTTTTGTTTTCCGTTACGTATGCGATGGCGAATTCAGATACCTGCGCTTTTATAAACCTTGCAGTGTGGCAGTTTGCAATAACTATGTCTGTTGCGTTCGTGTTACGGTTCACGTAATCTGCCGCAGCTATCCGGTCCTCCGGTTTTTCAACATTTATCCCCTGACCCATGATAAAGGCGGAAACGTCATTGCAGAGAATGACCGCGAATGGAGCCATTAGTATCAGGATCACGGGTATTGAAATTAGTCTCAATTTTTCAGAGGATTTCACGCGTTCATATATCAGGTATAACACGACTGCAAGGCCGAATGCCAGATAGGGATAGAAGGGTATTAGCATGTGGTCTGAGCGTTTTATTTTGAAAAACAGCAGTATCTGCGGCGCTAAAAATAGTAGAAGCATATTCCTTGTTTTCTGGGTCTTTATCAGGAATATTCCTAGGAACCCGAAAAGGAAGTAATCAGGTATTCCATTGAAAAAAGTCTGGTTACTTAATGAACCGAGCACCATCGCCGCAGCGAAAAGATTCAGCGAAAATAGTATCAGAGTAAGATTGTCCCGTATCCACTGGTCCCTTTTCCGTGGGCCTATGCCCAGGGAAAAACAGGACGCGATAAAAAATGCGATATTCCGGTATATGCCTGCGATTTTTTTGCGGGATCCGTAGCATAGTACGATGAATAGAACCAGCAGGAATACTCCGAGGATATTAGAAAACGGGTCTATGCTTACTTTTTCAGTGTTTCCAAGCCTTATGAATTGATAGTTTATATCGTGTATGAAAGAGTGAGGCGAAATAATAAGCATCGAGAAAACAAATAATGCAAAAGGTATGGAGGAAATAAAAAGGACGGATAAAAGGTTTTTTCGGTCGTATACCAGGAATATAAGGCATAGAGACAGTATCATGGAAAGCCCGGAAGCCTCGGTCACGGATGCAAGGCCTGCGGTTAGAGCGGCTAGATACATCCATTTAACAGTTCTATGTTTAAAGTATTTGAGAAGGGAATATAGCGCCAGAACAGAGAGGAACATGAGCTGGTTGTTCGCAAACCCGATCCTTCCGAAGAATATTGCGTTAGGGTATATGGCAAATAGGAAGCTCGCGAGCAAAGCCAGCTTTTCATTAAGGAATTCTCTGCCCATGAGATATAAGAGTGCGAGGGTCAGGAGCCCATAAAGCACGGTCAGAGCCCGCAAAACAAGCAGATCATTTCCGAATATCTTTAGCAATGCGCCGGATGCGATAAAGAAAAGGGGCGGGTGGGGCACGAACGTGTATTCCAGGTTGAACCATGAAAGTTTTCCATGGGCAAGATTCCATGCAATATTGACGTTCACCCCCTCGTCGTAGTCCCACGAGGGGATCACTCCAAGGTCCCAGGTCCTAAGAATACCGCCTATTGAAAGGATCAATAAAAAGATTATCCAGGGATTATACCTCATGTTATATTATACGATGGGAGCACAAATAATCAGCCAAAAATGCAGAACGCACGTCTAATATGGGAGAAATAAACGTATTTATATAGAAAACACCAATATAGTTTATAGAAATCCTAAATCAAAAAAATATACAGGTGAAAAAAAATGAATAAATACAGAATAGTTAACGTTTTGTTAAACAAAAAATATGCATATACCGCTCTAGCACTGTTTATCCTGTTTTTTAGTGTCGGACAAACATTTGCTCAGGCAGGTACAGGAACGTCAGACAGCAACTTGTTGTCTACTGCAACCAATCAGATAAACAAAGTACTATGCAAACTGGCGAGTTTGATATTCCTCACTGCTGGCGCTATTGCATCTCTGGTGATAATACTCGCAGGAGTAAGATGGGTAACCGCCGCAGACGACCCTGGGGCAAGGAACGGCGCCAAGACCACGATAATAAGCGCATTCGTCGGTTTAATCATAATTATGATCGCTGTTTACATAGTGGCCGTAGTGATAAACGGCATATTGCCCATGAGGATCGATCCTACGAAATGGCTTAGCGGCGATTGTTAATCCGCTATACCGGCTATTTTATTTTCTTTTTCTTCTATTTTTTTCCTTGTTTTTTTGTCATCTGCCGCTAATATTTTTTTTGTAAGGATATTTATATCCGCTCGTGTTAATTTCTAATTATTATCTTTTAATATAACATGCCGTATAAGATTCCCAGCGATATCAGGTACGAAGAAAGGCTTTTCGGGCCTCTGACCATAAAGCAGTCAGTCTATGCCCTGATAACCGCTATTTTGGTGATATTTCTTTTGTTCTTTGCCAAGCTGGATTTTGTCATACAGATAATCCTGGTCATGATAGTCGGCCTTTTGGGCATCGGTTTCATTATGTTCAACCTGGATACTTATCTTATCAATTACGTCTTTTTTATGCGGGAGAAGAAGGAGACTTCCTGGATCTCTCCTGCTGCGCGCAGGCTCATGGAGATTAAATCTATACGCGCTGATGCCGTGTTCCTTAAAGACGGGCGCGTGTTGGGCGTGGTCAAGGTCAAGCCTATCAACTTTGGCGTATTGGGTAAGGAGGACCAGGATACGGTCATATACGGTTTTTTGGAGTTTATCAATTCATTGAATTTTCCGGTGCAGATAGTGATGCGTTCCGTTAACCTGGATTTGAGCGATTATCTTTCAGCTCTTAAGAGGCGCATAGTCCAGAGGGACGATAAGATGTCGCTTGCTTATTATGAGCATTTCTCGGAGTATATGTACGACTATATTAAGACTAACAAGATAAACGATCGACTGTTCTATATAATCGTACCGGCCAAGAGGTTCGGCGACGAGACCAAGACCATATTGAATCTTGAGGATCGCAGTAAGTCGGTCATTGAGACTCTGTCTTTGTCCGGTATCGTTGCCGAGCGGTTGGGCAATAAGCAGCTTTTGAATATGTATGCGTCTTATTTTACGGAGTCTTTCAAGCTTGACGAAGAATTTATTTCGCCCATAACGATGTATAGGCGCATGTGGTCGGAGGCTCCTAAACAGCATTATCATGTCAAGGAGGATATTTAGGCAAAATGGCGTCATCTCCCGGTTCGTCGCTTAAGCTTCCGGATAGCATCTCGGTGTTGCTTTTCGGGAAGAAGAAAAAGAAGCCGGTTCACGGAAGACCGGGAGAGGGCGCGGCGGAGGAGCCTTTAGTCGAGGGGGCGGGTTCCGAGGAGGGGGAAAACGCCGGCAACTATGTGGATTATGAAGACAAGCTTATAGAGTATCTGACTTCTCCTTCTACCATCATAAAGCATACTGATGATATACAGATAGACAAGTATCACCGGATAATCGCAGCCATCAACTATCCGCGGCTTGTCGAACCGGGGTGGCTGACCAGGCTTATCGAGATGAACCTCGACTTCGATCTCTCCATCCATATCGCGCCTTATTCTATTGAATCGACTGTGAAGCTTTTGGAGAATGAGATAAAGAAGCAGAAAACGGACCTGTATGCGTTGAAGGCTGAAGGAAAGATCGTCCCACAGGCCCTGGTGCAGAAGCATGATGATACGAAGGCGCTTCTTGAGGCTATACAGAACGGAACTGAGAAGATGTTCACTATGAGCCTTTATATCGACTCAAAGGCCCATGATAAAAAGGATTTGGAGAAGGTTTCCAGCCTGATCAAGTCTAAGATGAGTTCTATCATGGTCACGCCCAAGGTTCCGTCTTTCCAGATGTATAAAGCGCTTAGGTCGGTTTTGCCCATACAGATGGATGAGTTGGGTATCACGAGGGAGATAACATCTTCTGCTGCGTCCGCGTGTTTTCCGTTCGCCATTACTTCCCTGGAGCATCATGCTACGGGCATCCTTCTTGGTTTCAACCAGATAAACAGCATACCTATAATCATCGACCCATTCGAGCTTTCTAATCCTAATATTCTGGTTCTTGGAACGTCTGGAGGCGGGAAAAGCTACACAATCAAGCTCTTACTTATGAGAGAGTTTTTGGAGGGCGTAGACATAAACATCATAGACCCTCAGGCCGAATACACGGACCTTGCTTTGACGTTCAAAGGCAAGACCATAAAGATCGCCCCGGAGTCCGACAGCATCATCAACCCCATGGACCTTATGGGCCAGCCGCTGGAGGAAAAGAAGCTCTCCCTCCTGGCATTCTTCAGAGTCCTTCTCGGAGAGCTTAACGAGGGACAGAGAGCCATCCTCGACGACGCCATCGACAGCACGTATGAAGACATGGGCATAACCAAAGACCCTAAGACCTGGGCCCGCAAACCTCCTATGCTTGAGAACCTCTACGATCACATAATCCCGCTTACAAGGTCCGAAAAGGATATTATCTATAAGCCTGCCATGGCCATCGTAAACAGGCTGAAAGGATACGTATCCGGGCCCATGAAGTTCTTGAACCAGCAGACAAAAATAGAACTGGACAACAGAGTCATCACCTTCGACGTAAAAGACATACCCGACGTCGGCAAAGGCCCCATCATGTTCCTTATACTGGAATACGTCTACAACCAGATGAAGAAAAGCCGCAAGAGAAAGATGCTGGTCATCGACGAAGCATGGAGCATATTCTCAGCGGGAGAAGAAGGAGAATACATATTAAGGCTGGTAAAGACCTGCAGGAAATTCAACCTCTCGCTGACCATGATAACACAGGACGTAGAGGACGTCCTCACGTCCAGGGCCGGCCGTGCCGTCATGACCAACACTGCCACCAAGATACTGCTGAAGCAGGACACCACAGTCATCGACGCCATCAGCGAGAAATTCAAGCTCAACGAAGCAGAGACCAGGTTCCTCAGGATCGCAACCGTGGGAAGCGCTCTACTTATTGCGGAGAACCTGCGTGTGCCGATACACATACAGGCTTCGCCGGATGAGCACAAGATACTGACCACGAAGCCGGACGAACTAATGGCTATGGCCCAGAAGACCGGGCCGGGCATAAGCCGGGAGATGAAGCCGGAGCTGGACATAACCGACGTTGTGCAGAACAAGACCAAACTGACCAACGAACAGATAGACGCACTCGAAGATATCGGATTCACCGAGGCGCGCGTGGAGTCCCTGGAAGGAACAAGCGAGCTATTTATCGTAAAGAACGAAACAGATGAAACGGACGAGCACTTTATCACACAGCATCTCTTACTGGAAGAGATCAAGAAATACACTGAAAAGGTCCTTATCCACTACACGAAGCTCCCGGACATTACGTTCGAGACCGCAGACGGAAAGCTTGTCGCAATAGAAGTGATCGCCGACGTTTCCCTGAAGGGGAACATCGAAGCAATGGAGGCCAAGTTGCCCATACTAAAAAAATACAACGACTACTTTTACATAGTCAAAGACCCGGCGCTCAGGAAATACGAAAGCTTCGGCGAGATACTTACAAAGTCCCAGGCCCCGATAAAGATCAAGTCCTACTTCGGATCATCCGGCGACCAGACCGCAAGGTCGCAGGAACAAACCCAGAGCTAAGCCGATAAGAATTGCCGATTTTATGCCGATTAAAGCACCGGAAAAACCTAATAAAAGCTGAAGACATGGATAACGATTTCGACAAGTTCTGGACCGAGCTGGAAAAAGAAAAACTCCTGGGAATAGACCCTGAGGCCCTTAACAGGGTATTGGCAAAGCTTGTCTCGGAATACGGCCTAAAGCTTAAGAGTATCGAAGAATCCGAGGAAAAAAGCCTTATCTCTTCGTCGGCTGAATCCCCTGGAGACCTTGTATTATCGTCCACCGATAAGCTGGGCAAAGAAGTAAAGACCCTGGTAAGGATCGAGAACGGAAGCACGGGCATAGAAAAAGACGACGTGGAAGACCTTTACTCTGACATGATAGAGTCGGGTTCTCTGAACGCGATACTGCTTACGAATTCTTATTTTACCAAAGAGGCCAAGGATTTTTCGCAGGGAACGCCTCTGCGGCTCGTAGACCGAAAGGAACTATCCGACATAGTCTATGAGATAGAGTCTACGAAGATGCAGAGGGCTTTTGTCTCTGAGATAGACGACAGATACGTCACGAATTATTTCCGCAAAAAGCTTAACAACAAACTGACAAACAGGATACTGAAGCTGAAAGACACCATAAAAGAGATAGACAGAAGGTATCTTCCAATAGGCTTTTTCACGATAAAAAAGGTAAACGAATCCACGGAGAAAAGAGAACACGCATACATAGACCTTACCAACGGGGAACTCTACTACATCGACGAAGGAAAACTGATGAAGACCGACGCAGTAAAGAAAATACTGGAACTACCCCCCGAACCGAAAAAACAACTGCTGGAACTCATGGAACAGGGCGCGCTCCCAATGGACCACATGAGCGGAAAATCTCTGGACATCCTCTCGAAAAAAGGCCTGGTCGAAGTCTACGATCAGAAGAGAAGCGGCGGCATCGGAAAAGAAATATCTTCCCTGGTTTCTTTCGTAGTCGCGGAAGTAACCGAGCCCATGATAAAGCGCGGAGAATATGGGCCGGGAGCGACTACTCAAATCAATCGATTCGTGGAAGCGGCAATAAAAGTCCCGCCCTTCGATCATCCATACAACCTGGAGTATTTCATGGACGTCGCATACGCCAGCGAAGGATTCGACCCGGACGCCGTTAAATACACGCCTGAAGAGGTAGCGGACGTTCTCTCAAAGATGACGGGCGGAGAGGCCAAGTTCAACTACTACGTCTATTCCCCCTACTATGTGTGCAAATATTCGGGACCGCAGGGAACAAAATACGAGCGGCTCTCATCGCCTAAGTTCAAGGAATTCTTCCCCAAGGCCAGCGAATACAACACCTTCTATCATATAATAGACAAGTTCCCGGATTTTCCATACCTGATATTGGCATTTCTCTACCTGGGATACATCGGGTACAGCAAGACAGAACTGGCAACCGTGACCCACATACTATCCTCCACCCTACTGTACGTGGTCCTGGCCATAACGGTAGGAATCCTCCTCAAAGGCGTGTTCAGAACGCAGCGTACGACGCCATTTTATGCGACCCAGGACTACGGCATAAAGGTCTTCAGATACGGCTTTCCGTCTTTGCACAGCCTGGCATCCACTGGAGCTGTGTCTTTCTCCTATTTCATAAATCCCATGGGCCTCCTGCTCTCGGCTCTTATGGTGCCCATCGCAGCAACATACATCTACTCAAGGATGAGAATAGGAGCCCACAGCAGGACAGACGTGGTCGGAGGAGCAATAATAGGCTTCTTTTTAGGGATAATATCAGGTATCCTGATACTTGGAACGAAATTACCGGAAGTAATAGAGATAGGGCTGTCGATCATCCTGGTCGTGGCATTGCTGGGCTCTATCATGGCGCGGGTTAAATACATGCATTGACCAATTCTTTTTATCATGGACGAATTTTCCAGGCGGATATCTGAGGGAAAGATCGTAGAAGCCCTGGCCGAGGCTAAAATAGAAGACATAGATGCCATGTTGTCCCTTGGCATGGCATTCGCCGAAAGAAAGGACTTGGATTCCATCCGGAAAGCCGCGCTATTATTTAAAAAAATCGCCCAGTTGAAGCCAGAATATGCCCCGGCGCATAACAACCTCGGACTCCTGCTGCAAAAAGACGGAAAATACGAGGAAGCCGAGAAAGAATACAAAGAAGCTATGCGGCTGGACCCCAATAACGCAGACGTGCATTACAATCTGGCAGCCCTGCTCCAGGAAAATATCCGCTACTCCGAGGCGGAAGACGAATACAGGAAAGCAATAGAACTCGATTCCGGCCACATGGACGCCCACTACAATCTGGCAACGCTCATGCATGAGCAGATACGATATGAAGAGGCCGAGTCGGAATATAAAAAGACGCTTGGACTAGACCCCGGCTCAGCAGACGCCTACTATAACCTGGGCCTGCTTATGCAAAAGCTCAAGAGATTCGACGAGGCCGAGAACATGTACCGCAAGGCATTGAATGAGGAGGCCGGCATGTCCTACGCACATAATAACCTAGGGCTGCTCTTACAAAACAAGAAAAGATACGGAGAAGCAGAGAAAGAATACCGCGAGGCGATAAAAACAGACCCCTCGATGGCAGACATACACTATAACCTGGGAACGCTGCTGCATGCGCAGGAAAGATACTCCGACGCCGAGAAAGAATACAGGATAGCGATAGGCCTGCACGCAAGCCATGTCGAGTCCCACAAAAACCTTGGGGTAGTATTGCATAAGCAGAAGAAATACGGGGACGCGGAAATGGAATACAGAAAAGCGCTCGGCATATATCCTGAAGACCGTGAGGCGGCAGAGAATCTGGCGACGCTGCTAGCAGAAATAGAGAGAGAAAAGCAGAGGAGAGGATGAAAAAACAGCTCACGTCCGCGGATATTTCCTTCCTTGCATCCGAACTGAACACGCTACTCTCTTTTGCGAGGATAGACAAGGCATACCAGCTAAAAGAAAAGGAACTAAAACTCAGGATCTATGCGCCGGGCGCAGGCTCCCTGGACCTGATAGCGGCGCCCGACTACTTATGCGTCAGCCGCTTCATCCGCAAGGCTCCTGAGAGGCCCACCTCATTTGCAATGCAGCTGCGAAAGAACCTGGGAGGAGCCTATATAAGAGAGGTCAGACAGCATGGCTTTGACCGCATATTGGAGTTTTCGCTGGAAAGAGAAGAA
>JAHEXG010000058.1 GCA_023252215.1 Candidatus Altarchaeales archaeon | reverse complement strand
ATGATGCGATATGCTTTTTCCCGGTCATATTTGAAACCATAAGAGTCCACGACATCTTTTACAATGGCATAAGTGGGATGGTCTGAATTGATGTTCAGGTATATCGGCAAAGCAAAGCCCTTATATGCTTCGTCGACCACGCGCTGCCGGTCTATCAGGAACTGCAGGGCAAATCTCACCTCTCTTATGGCAAATGGGTTCAGGCCCCCATCGGGTGCTGGAGCGGGATTGAATACTATACCGTTCACCTGAGGCGTTGCATAATACAGAACATAATCAGGGCTGCCTCTAAGTTTTTCTGCTTCCTCAGGCAGAAGCGGAGTAAGAGAATAGTCTATATTTCCCGCGAGCAGCTCAGGCAGGGCCTGGCTGCTGTTAACCTTATGCATGATTATCGAATCGGAAGCCGGGCCCCGGGCAACCGCAACTGTTGTCTGCGTCGCATTAGATGCGCCCTCTTTTGTCCCAGGGTCCCGGACGCATCCCGCCAATAATAATAGGAGTAAGATAAATCCGCAGTATATGTGTTTCTCTTTCATGATATGATTTAAGCCGGAATCCTATAAATACGTTCCAGGTCTAGCGTTTCCCATGAGTCTTTGCAAGTATCGCCAGAACCAGTATCAGTATTGCCAGGTTAAGCCAGCCGATAAGAGACAATCCCTGAGACGTACAGCTGTCCGCAACAAGCAGCGCCAGCCCCAGGCCGTAGCCCATCAGCAATATGCCGCTTATCTCTTTTCTTCCTTTTTGTACGTACGCCAACTGCACGGCCCATGCTAATATCATGACTGCCAGACCCGCTTCCGTAAGTATCGGTTGCATTTTATCTTATAAGTATAAGTTATAAGTGAGGATAATTAATAATAAGGACATAATAAAAGTAATGGACCAAAAGATTATGATATTATGCGGCTTTGTTTTTGCCACGATCATGGTCGCAGTTGCTTCGGCCGAGGTCAATGCTGCGCCTGACTCCTGTTATGACTCCGACGGCGGCAATTATTCCAGCTACTACGTCAAAGGAAGCGTCAGCGGCATCCTGAATGGACACGAATATGAGTTCACCGACAGTTGTATGACTAACACCGTCGAAAACGATTCCTTGGAGGAATGGTTCTGCGACGGAACCATCCCCAAAGCCATGATGTATATCCCCTGTCCCTTCAACTGCGTGGACGGAGCATGCGTGCAGAATTTCACGATCACTACCACAACCACGACGCCGCCCATTTCCACCCCTGCGTCATGCGAAGACACCGACGGCCTGGACGCATACACTAAAGGCGCAATAACCGGCTGGTTCGGCATGCATAACAACAATTACACTTATACGGACGAATGCATAAACTCCGCCGAGGTCAGAGAATACTTTTGCAGATATAACGCCGGCTTCCAGGAGAGCTTAGCGATAGACTGCGCCGACGGCTACCACTGCGACGACGGAAGATGCACAGCCTCGAACGGCACCGCAGAGCAGTGCATCATGCCGGGAAATAAGTATCCCTGCAACCAAGCGACCCTGCAGGAAGTACTGGACTCCATAACAGGCTGGATCGGAGGAGACATAAGCCTGGGGGACGTCATAAAACTGATAATCTCATGGATAGACCCTGTAAGTCACCCGCCTGATTGATTCAGGATTTCCCGCTTGCGTTCATCGTCTCTATGCCGTATTTTTCCCGTATCTGTTTCCATCTGTTGTAGTCTTCCTGTTGTAGGCTTCCGTTGGACCGGGCAGCCAGTTCGTTAAGCCTTATCCAGTCCTGATCGTCTGCGTATTCTTCGCCTGCCGGGAATTCTTTTCCGTCGCTTACTGTGAGGAGCATCGGGGTCGTTGTGAGTTTTTCTCCGGTATTGGAATATTCGCCGCTGTTGTCGGTCATTATGGACACACTGGTAGACTCTATGAAGCAGTATCCTGTGCCGTTGTAGCTGTACTGGCTGTATTCCATCGGGCATTTTAATGCCGCAGCCATGTGTTCTTCTTTCTCGTAGTCAAGGAGGTAGACAGCGTAGCCGAGCTCTCTTATGATGGATGCGAGGAGCCGGGATTTCTCGCCGCATACGCCTTTTTGGTCGTATAACACTTCGTAGGGGTATCTGTTAGTGAGATTGCCTGTTTCTGCGCCCTGGACGTCATAGGGAATGTTCTGCACCAGGCTTATCGCTATCCTGACCTGGTCGTCTGATTTGTCTGAGAGGGCTTTGATTTTTTCTGCCAGGGCCAGTAGTTCCGGTTTCTGTTTCCCGTCCTCCAGGTAACGTAGTTCAAGCTGTTGAGGAGTCGGGCATTTCGGATCGCAGTAATATATGCGTGGCAGGGCGGCCAGGTATTCGTTCAGGCCTGCGTGTACTGTGATTTGCAGGTAGGAGGTTTTTCCTCTGAGGGTGTATGGGAGTATTCTTTCCGAGGGGTTTCCGCCGTAAGGGGAGATGCATCCGTCTCCTGATTTTATGTAGCCTTCGGGGCAGCCGCATGTCTGGGAATTATTTACCAGGAGCCCTTCCATGCAGTATAGCGGCTTGTTCTGGGAGCATTCTGAGTACAGGGTGCCGTCTCGGCATCTTTTTATCTTCCCGCAGGTTTCGCCTATGGCCTGGTTGTCTGGCGGACAGCCGCAGAATGAAGCGTCTGGTATCAATTCTCCGTTGCGGCAGTATAGGGGCTTTTTTGTGGAGCATTTGCCGTAGATCGTCCCGTCAGAGCATCTCTCTACTTTGATGCACCGGCTTTGGTCTACTGCGTAGCCGTCCGGGCAGCCGCATAGTGATGCCTTTTCTACAAGTAGTCCGTTCATGCAGTACATTGGCCGCGTATTAGAGCACTTGTTTAGAAGCGTTCCGTCTGCGCATTTTTCCGGTGAGCCTTTCCACGAGGTATTCTTTTCCAGGTAGAAACTGGCAGCGATTATCAGAACCAGTAGAGCTAAGAGGAATAAAAAGTATTTAGGTTTTTTATTAGCGGATTCCGTGGACTCTGCGGCATCGGCTGTGTTTGACTTGTTTCCCGTATTGCCAAGTACTAGGTCCCTGACGGTTCCGTATTCGTCTGATTCCATTTGTTTTGTCTTATGTGCCGGCTATGATATATTTTTTGTCCTGCCGACTATTTAAGAGTTTATTATTTCAAAGTATAACCTATGCTCGTTTCCACGTTCCAGCACATCCCGGGAGTAGGCGAAAAAAGAGAGAAAGACTTGTGGGCCAGAGGATGTGTAAGCTGGGATCATCTGCTGGAGTCGGATTACGGGTTGCCCAAGCGCAAATACGCCCGGATAAGGGAGGGAGTAGTTGAGAGCGTGGACAAACTAAAAGCCCTTGACCATGGTTTTTTCAGGAACTGCCTGGGAAACAAGCTTTCATGGAGGGCTTATTCGCATTTCAGGGAACATGCGTGTTTTTTGGACATAGAGACCACGGGCCTTTCCCCGCAGTATGCTTATGTGACTGCGGTCTGCGTCCATGGGAATGGGGGGACCAAAAGCTATGTATCCGGAGAAAACATGGATGAACTTGCAGGAGACCTCGAAAAGTACAGATACGTCGTCACATTCAACGGCGCAAGATTCGACCTGCCTTTTCTTTCAAGAAACTTGGATTTAGTCTTCCCGCAGATACATCTGGACCTTCTCTACCCGCTTAAGAGCCTGGGTTTTCGCGGGGGCTTAAAGAACATAGAAAAACATCTGGGCATGTCGAGGGACACCGAGGGAGTGACAGGCTTTGATGCCGTCCGCCTATGGCATGCCTACAAAAACGACAGGTGCGTAGAGGTTGCCGGCCGGAATGTCAAAGGAGCAGACGCATTAGGCCTCCTAGTCGAATATAACCGGGAGGACACAGTGAACCTGGAAAAACTGGCCGACTATGCGGTAAAGGAATTAAGAGACCGGGCGCATGCAGGCATACGGCAATCAGCCGGCCAAGAATAGTACGATACTCAGATTTCTTTGTATATTGCGTAAACAGTCCATAGTATGGATATGGTAGCCGCAAAAAATGCCGCGTACATCATATCCTGGGACACGTCCGCAGACACGAATCTTGCGGTGTCGTAGAACACGTAGACTGCGAACGTAAAGGCTATGCCCCACCCGTATTTTTTCTTTTTTTGCAGTGCTATGAGCAGTCCGAAAACGGCCGCCGCCGCTTCAAGTAGTATGGAAAATGAATGGAGCAGTTCCATGATAGAGATTAGGCACAGGACTTTAAATTAATCCCGCGTGCTCTAGGAGTATCTTGAGGCCGATGCATACGAGTATCACTCCGCCCAGCGCCTCCGCGTATCCTCCGAATCTTTTTCCAGCATGTTTTCCTGCGTAAAAGCCTGCGAGCGATAAAATGAATGAAGCTATTCCGATTATCGCGGCTGCGGATAATATGGACATCCGAAGGAACGCAAAGCTCAGACCCACGGCCAGTGCATCGATGCTGGTTGCCACCGAAAGAACCAAAAGCTCACGTAGTGAGGGAATCCTGCATTCGTCTATTTCTTTTTTCCCGAGGGATTCATGAACCATCTTTCCTCCGACTGCCGCCAAGAGGCCGAACGCGATCCAGTGGTCGTATACGGATATTGCATCCAGCAGACTGGTTCCAGCCGCCCAGCCTATCAGGGACATAGCGGCCTGGAAGGTTCCGAACAGGAAAGACATGAGAAAGGCAGTCTTTGCGCGGTCTTTTTTAACCGCCATGCCCTTGCACACTGACACTGCGAAGCAGTCCATGGCCAGGGCGATTGCGATCAATCCTACTGCTGCGTATTCCTCAGGGAGTATAATGCTCATCGTAGGGTTTTACCCGTCCCGTCATGTAGCCGGTTGCTTTGTGTTTGAATACTTCGTTGTCGATTACCGTATTGTAGCTTATGGAGAATTCCAGGTAGTATCCTGTGTCGTAGTCTTTCAGGGGGCAGTCCGCGGTTATCGCGAATGATTCTCCGTTGTCCACAGTTACTGGATATGCCAGTTCTGCCTGGCGTCCGTTCGCGAGTATGTTCTTGCACTTGGCATCCGCGTCGGTCTCGTTGAGCAGGATGCCAGTTATTTTTATCTGCATTCCTGCGTTGTTCATGAAAGAGGCTGCGAATGCTCCGTCTTCCATGTAGGTTATGTTTGAGGGCGAATTTATGGTTATCCAACCTGTGCTGGTGGTTGCCGATTCGTTTGGCACCTGTACTGTGTAGTTCTCGTTCGGCCAGACGTATATTGCTCCGGTCTGTATGCCTGCGGCCTCTTTCGCATATTCCGGGACGAACCTTATGATTATCTTGTTGTCAAGCATGGAGTCGGAGGAGTCTTTCATTACGGACACGTCTATGTAGGTTGAATTGGGCCTGGAAACGTGGAGGAGGGCGCCCGCTATGGAATTGTCGTACCCGTATATCAGGTGCCCTATTGAAAACAAGTAGCCTTGGTAGCTTGCCGCAAAGCCCGTGTTGGTCAGATTGCTCAGGAGAACTGCCTGCGGGTTAGGCCTGTTCGGTTCGGGCAGGGTTGTCGTAGTAGTTGTGGTAGTAAGGGTAGTGGACGACGTTGTCGCCTTCTTTTGCGCAGTAGACGTAGCAGACGCAATAGACGTCGAAGTGATCGTCTTTTCAGTGGTCGTAGGCTCTATTGTTGTGGTTGCCGGCTCTTTTTGCGCGTTGTTCCCGACGCATCCGCCAAATAGTACCAGGAGCAAGGCAGCAAGCGCAAACCAGCGGGGGAATTCTGCCATGTAAAGTCTTTGGATTGCTTAAATAAGAGAAGAGATAACGTTGCAGGATTTAGGCAGGCGGGATGTAAATACATAAAGAGGGAGGTAAAATGCATAAGACCGGGCTGGTATATCACGAGGATTACCTGCTGCATGACGCCGGAGCAGGCCACTTGGAAAGGCCGGAAAGGCTTTCTGAGACCATTGATTATTTCAGAAGAAAAGGAATTCTAAAAAAAGTTCTGATGCTTTCGCCAAAACCCTGCACAGAAGAAGACATCCTCAGAGCCCATACAAGAGAGCACCTGGAGCACATAAAGAATCTCTCCGCATCAGGGGGAGGATACATAGACCCGGACACCTATTGCTCGCCCGCAGCCTATGAAGCTGCAAGGCTCGCTGCCGGAGGATGCATCACTGCTGCGAAAGCGGTCATGGACAAAGAAGTAGACAACGCATTCGCACTGATAAGGCCCCCCGGCCATCATGCCGCAAGAAACAAGGCAGGAGGCTTCTGTTATTTCAACAACGCAGCCATCACGGCAAGATACCTCCAAAAAGTATGCGGCCTCGAGCGCATATTCATCTACGACTGGGACGCGCACGCAGGGAACGGAACCATGGATATATTCTACGACGATCCGAGCGTTTTGAATATCTCGGTACACCAGGATCCGCGCAGCTTTTATCCCGGAACCGGGTGCATGGAGCAGATGGGACATTCCCGCGGGCTAGGCTTTACAGTCAATATCCCTGTGCCTGCTGGTACGCAGGATGCCGACTATGTCAAGCTGTTAAAGGAATTCGTCATCCCTGCGATGAACGCATATAAACCTGATTTTGTCATTGTCGCAGCAGGCCAGGATTCGCATGAGGAGGACAAAATATCTGGATTGTCTCTGACCGAGAAAGGCTACGGAGAGATGACGCGGCTGTTAGTCGCAGAAGCGTCTGTTGTCTGCGGGGGCAGAGTCGTCGTGGAACTTGAAGGAGGCTACAGTCTTCCTTCTTTTGCGTCGTCCAATTATGCCATTCTTTCTTCGCTTACGGGAATTTCTAAAGAATCAGTGTTAGAGGGCGAGGTAATGGAATCAACTGATGTATTGTTGTCGGCCCTGCATGAGAATTTCTTACCCGGCTCTTTCGCACATAAAGCACCATAGGTCGTATTCTACTCCTTCGGGGGCGTGGAAGGCTCTCTGGCTGAGTATGCGGTAGGTGTAGCCCTTCGGGTTTCCGTAAGCTGTTGAACAGTCTTTTGCCTCGGGTTGAACGCCGCATCTGGCGTAGATCAATTCGCCCTTGTGCTGGCCGCAGTAGCCGTCTTCTCCTCCCGCCAAAAGAAGTTCTCCGGAGTATTCGCATGAGCCGTCTCTTGCAGGCGATACCTTGGCTGTTTCGATCATTGCTTTGCCCCCTGCGTAGGATACGCATCTTGTATATTGGGTGCAGTTGCCGCATGTTCCTTTCTGGCATTTGCCTGCGCACCAGTTCATCTGTTTTGCGTAGCATTCTTCCTGCGTCACTTTTTTGGGCTTGCAGGCTTCGGCGTCTGAGCATTTGTGTTTTCCGTTCAGGAAGAAGCAGCAGTTGCTTTGGCAGTCGGCGTCGAGGGCGCATGATTCGTTTAGGCTTTTGTTTGCCGGAAGGGACGTATCGGGGGTTGTGGCAGTTTTCCTGGTGGTTGTCGTGGAGATGGTTGTGGTCGTCTGCATATGTGTTGTCTCTTTTAGGGAGGCGGGGGATAAAGAGGTGGAGGAGGTGTTTTCTTTCTCCTGGGCCGGTTGGTTTGCGCATCCTGCAAAAAGCAAAACCAGCAGGAGACTCGTTGAAAAAACCGTTGAAGCCTGACGTCTTTCTTTCATTTTTGATTGTCCAAAGGCCGGGGAAGTATCTCTCTTTCGGCTACTGCGAACTTCTGGCCCGATATGTGCATCAGGGATGCTGCCTTCTTTATGTCTATTTTCCCGTCTGGTCCTATTATTTCGCCTTTTACTGCGAGGTTTACCACGTTTCCTACTAGGAGGACGTGGTCGCCCATCTGTTTCTCGAACTCAAGGAAACATTCTAGGCATATGTTGCATTCCCCGACTGATGGGGCAAGGACTTTTGAGGAAGGAACCTGAGTAAGACCTGCCAGTTTAAGCACGTCCGTTCCGGGAGGGTGTTCCTGGGAGCAGGCCCAGAATCGGTCCAGCATGCTTTCAGAGGGTACGTTTATTACGAATTCTCTGGTGGCATGTATGTCTGAGAGCGTATTATGTTTCATGCCTATGGAAACTGCCAGAAGAGGAGGATCGATGGATATAGGCATTACAAAACTGAATGGAGCTGCGTTGACGTTATTTTCCCGGTCTATCGTGGTCAGGAGGACCGTTGGGCGCGGGGAGAGGAATTTATAAAACTTTTTTGGCTCTAATTCCATAGTTACTATATATTCCCTATATTATATAAAAGAACCTTTAAGAAAGGTCTTGTAGACACGCGCCTTTTAGGCGCAGTTCACGAAACGGCGTGTTCCCTGCGGGGACCACACCGGACGAACTGCTATATGTTACAATAAAATATCGTTTTCAGAGAGATGAAAATAGAAAAACCCAGGGGTACGAGAGACTTCACGGCAGAAGAGATGGAGGAAAGAGACTACGTTGAAAACGTATTATCCGGCGTGTTCAAAGCATACGGGTACAAAAAGATTAGGACTCCCACTTTTGAACACATGGAATTGTTCACGCTAAAAAGCGGGGACGAAATATCGGCGCACATGTATGTCTTCGAGGACAAGAAGGGAAGGAAGCTCTGCCTGCGCCCGGAAGAGACCGCCTCGGTCTGCAGGATGTTCTCAGAGACGCTAAGGATGCAGGCGAAGCCGCTCAAATTATACTACTTTGATCCCATGTTCCGCTACGAGGAACCCCAGAAGGGGAGGTACCGGGAATTCTGGCAGCTGGGCTTGGAACTCATCGGGCCAAAAGGGCCTGAAAGCGATGCGGAAGCAATATCCGTCGCCTATGACTCCCTGAAAAAGCTGGGACTTGGATTCAGGCTGGAGATAGGCCACCTTGGGATAGTAAAGGGCCTGCTTGCCGACAGGAACATAGCAGAAGACATACAGAAAAAGGCCATATCCTGCATAGACAAAAACGACCATGCGGGCTTAAGGAAGCTTACGGATGAACCGCTCCTGTTCGAACTCATAGCGCTGAAGGGAGGAAAAGAGGTCATAGGAAAAGCGGAAGACCGGCTCAAAGACTCCAAAAAGGCCGTCGCCGCGCTCATGGAATTAAAGGAAATACTCTCATATCTTGACGTCCTTGGAGTCGAATACACGCTCAACCTGGGAGTGGCCAGGGGCCTGGAATACTACACCGGCATGGTCTTTGAGATCAGGGTGCCGGATCTTGGAGCCCAGAGCCAGATATGCGGGGGCGGACGATATGATAATCTCATAGAATTGTTCTCAGGGATAAGCGTTCCGGCCGTGGGCTTCGCCTACGGCTTTGACCGGGTGTCTGAGGCGCTGCAGATGCAGGGGATAAAAAGGCCAGAAGATAAGGGGGGAATAATTGTCGCCCCTGCCAGCCCGGAGATGAAAAAGGAGGCGATGAAGATTGCTTCAGACCTGCGCAAAACGCGCGTAGTAGGGTATGACCTGATGGACCGTAAATTGGGAAAGATCCTGGAATACGCAGCGGAAAGAGGCGCAGCATACGTGGTTATAGTGGGGAGAAAGGATTATTCCGAGGGCGTGGTAACTTTGAGGAATATGTTAAGCGGAGAGCAGAGGGAGATGAAGATAGGGGAGATAGAGAAAGCGCTGATTTAGCTCTCCGTTGTTCCGTGGCATTCTCCTACGCTGTTGTGGCCTATGCTTGAGGCTACGTTTGTGTAGACGACTATTATGTCCGCCTTATAATATTCGCCTACTCCGGCATAGGAGCAGCCGGAAACAAAAACCTGTCTGTATTCTCCCGAGCGCATTTGAGGGTTGATTATAGTAGCTGGGTTTCCAGTGCAGGAAACGTTGAAAATGCTGGCATTGATGTATGAGATATTTACCTTGGTTCCTGCATCGTTGAACAAAGTCAGAGTCAGGTTGCCGTCGTTGTAACTTGCTTTCCAGTCGGCAGGTTTTACCTGGGAGAAACCGGTGCAGCCGGGCGGAGTTGTCTGGGGCGTGAAGATACCCGTCTGCCAGAGGAATACTCCGGCTACGCCGATTATTATGATCATCCTGCCGTAGGTCATCAAATATTCAAGCGCGGTCTGGCCTTTTTTGAGGGGTATATTTTTTTTCATCATGTTTTCC
>JAHEXG010000089.1 GCA_023252215.1 Candidatus Altarchaeales archaeon | reverse complement strand
TTTTCTTGTTTTTGGTTTGTTGTTTGTTTTGGGGAGCGTGTTTTTGCTTAGGTCTAAGCAGGAGCGTTTTCTGGGTTTGTTTTTCATGATCAGGACTAAGCATTTTCTTTCGTTCATCGACTGGATGGCAAAGCTTGCTCCGGGTTTGTGGAAGTTCTTGGCGGATCTTGCGATCGTTTTTTCTTTTGGCGGTTTGGGCGCTGCGTATTTGTCCAATCAGAGGAAGAATAGCGGGAGCCTTGGGAAGATCCTTTTTATTGCTGGTTCTTTTGCGTTATTGGCTTGGGCGGGTGTCTTCTTTTTGGGTATGGGCTCTGTCGGAGTTCTCTTGCTGGTTTTGTCGTTTTTGGGTCTTGCTTCGTTTATCAGGTTTTTGTCCGGCTTGAAGAGTATTTCATTGGATTTTCTCTTTTCTTCGGTTCTTTTTACTTTGGTGTTCGCTAAATTCATCGACGCGGTCTTCATCGTGTTGGGTTCGGATATGAAGGTTCCCTGGTATATTTCCGCGATCGACGGGTCTTTGGGTATTCCTCCTTTGCTTATAGGCATGTTCATACAGCAGGCTTTTCAGATACTTTTTGCGGGTTCTACCATGCCGGGGGTTTCTCCGATGCTTCCGAGCGTGAATTCGGCTGGGGAGGTCGGGGTTTCTGTTCCGGGTTATGACATTTTCGTGCCCATTGTCTATGCTTTGATCGCCTTCGCTGTGTTGTTGTTTTCGCATGAGTTTGCGCATGGCGTCCTTGCGAGGGTGCATAAGATAAAGCTTAAGTCTACCGGTCTTCTGACTTTTGGCATTGTTCCTGTGGGCGCTTTTGTGGAGCCTGATGAAAAGGAGCTTGAGGGTAGGTCGAGCATTCAGAAGATGCATGTCTTTGCTGCGGGCTCGTTTGCGAACATTCTTGTCTGCGCTTTGGGAGTGTTGCTTATGTTCTCTCTTTCCGCTTTCTTTGTCAGCTCCGACGGGGTATCCGTTATCGGCTTGACTGATAACTCTTCTGTGAAGGGCGTCATAGAGAAAGGCGATGTGTTGTACAAGGTCGATAATGTTACCTTGTATTCTGTTTCCGGTTACAAGAAGGCCGTTGGAAGCTATGCTCCGGGGAGTATTATAAGCCTTGAAACGGCCAGGGGAGTGTATAACGTTACTGCGGAGCCGAGTCCTGAGAATGCGAGCGTCGGTTTTCTCGGCATCTATACTGAGAATAATATTAAGGGGAACTATGGATTGGACGTAGGCTTCCTTAATTTTCTTTGGACGAGCCTTATGTGGATGATATTCTTCAACATGAACGTGGCGTTGGTGAATCTCTTGCCTATCGCTCCATTCGACGGGTGGAGGATGCTGCGTGAAGTGATGTATGTTTTTAGGATAAGCGAAGTTGCGGCAAAGAAAATAGTCTATGCAATAGTTGTTTTCTGCCTGTTTCTCATGTTGATAAATGCCATACCGCTTTTCAACATGGTCCTGGATTATGCGAACAGCCTGCTATCAAGGTAAGGCCCGGGAATCAGAGTTTTTTCCCCATGTAGACGCCGTTCCTGCGGTATCCCTGTTTTTTGTAGTATTCGCGGGCGCCTATCCCCGAGGTTACGAGGATCTTTTCTTTGTCGTATTCCTCGCAGGATATCTTCTCGGCTTCGATCAGTAGTTCTTTTCCGTATCCTCGGTGCTGCCATTTTTCCTGCGGCTTTTCGCCTATTTCGACCATTGGGCCGTAGACGTGTAGTTCTCTTATGAGAGCCGTTTTATCATCTATTTCGGAACGGAAGGGGTCATTCGGCATGCGCAGTCTCAGGAAGCCCAGGAGTATTCCCTGTTTCACGTCTTCGTATGATAGGAATATTTCGTTCCCGCGGCTTGCGCAATATTCCCTCCTTTTTAGTTTTATGTTCTTCTCCATTGGGATTGCGCCTTTTTCCATCATGTGGCCTACTTCCCTGCACCTGATGCACTGGCAGCGCACCTTTCTTTTAGTCATCTCGCAGTCTACGAGCTGCCCTAGGTTGGATGATTTTATGCCTGCTTCCACAAGGTTTGAGGGAATGTCCCGCATAACCCTCATTGTTCGCACCCAGGGAGGCATTATCTCTTTTACTTTTACTATGAGGTCTACTGCCTGCTCAGTGGTCATGGGCGTAAATACGCCTTTCTTCCACATGTCGTAGTATTCGGTTCCTTTTATGATGAGGCAGGGATATATTTTGAGCATGTCAGGTTTAAAGCGCTCGTCGGAGAATATTTTTTTGAATCCGTCCAGGTCCAGGTCCGGCCTGTTCCCAAGGATGCCGGGCATCATGTGATAGGATACCTTCAGCCCCGAGTCCTTCATTTCCTGCGTGGCTGCGGCCACGTCCGCGACCGTATGGCCCCGGTTCACGCGCTTATAGACGAAATCGAACGGGCATTGTACGCCTGTTTCCACGCGGGTCACGCCGAGTTCCAGCATCCAGTCTATCTGATCTTTTCTCGCCCAATCCGGGCGGGGCTCGAACGTGATGCCGACGCATCGCACGGTTGAGCGCTCGTTTGCTTTTTGTATGTCTTCGCGGTATTGGAACGGTTTCTTTCTTTCTGCATGACGGGCAATAAAGCCTTCTTCCCCGATCTTGGATATAAGCGCATAGCTCTCCTCAAACAAGTTCATAGCCCGCAGGCACTCCTT
>JAHEXG010000057.1 GCA_023252215.1 Candidatus Altarchaeales archaeon | reverse complement strand
CTGCATTATGCCCGGAAACGCCCCGCCATGCGCAAACGTGAGCCTGGGAGAGGCCATAAATGCCATAGTCCAATGGACTAACGGCTTCTTAAACCTCCAGGCAGTAATAAACCTGATAAACTCATGGATCGACCCGGTCTCTTATCCGCCTAATTAGATTAAAAAAAAATGGACAGGAATACACATATTATATCGGCAATCATGCTTGGCCTCATCCTCGGTCCCTATGCCGGCGCAGACACCTGGTCTCTTTTCTATGACGGGAGCTACAGCGGCATAAAGTCCCTGGCTTCCCATGATGGAAAGCTCTTTGCAGGGAACGGGTTCTATCCAAACGAATCCGACATCCTTGTATTCAACGGGAGCACATGGTCGCTCTCATACGACGGAGACAAGAACTCGATAAAATGCCTGACAGAATACAATGGAAAACTATACGCCGGCCTGTCAGGGTCCGTTTCGGGAGACGGCGACATATTGGCCTACGACGGAAACACCTGGTCGACAAGCTACAACGGCTCACAAATCGAGATAAACACAATGGCATTATACAACGGCAAGCTATACGCAGGACAGGGGACCTCCTCAGGAGACATACTTGTTTTTGACGGAAATACCTGGCAGACAACCTACAACGCATCAGAAAACGCTTCCGCAACAGTCTCCCTGGCAGCATACGACGGCAAACTATACGCAGGACAAGAAAGAGGAGGACAATGGGGCCGGATACGGGCCTACAACGGCACCGCCTGGTCAGACGCATACACCGGCTACGCCGGGGCAGCCGCATACTCGCTCGCATCATATAACGGAAAACTATACGCAGGCTTCGGAAGCCAGACAGGACAAGGAGTGATACTGGCATACAACGGAGCAAACTGGGCATACAGCTACAATAACAACACATACGACACGATAACCTCATTGATCGAATACAACGGAAAACTATACGCCGGCACAAGAGGAACATACATGGGATACGGAAACGTCCTCGTATTCGACGGAAACGACTGGAGCCAAAGCTATACTAACGGCTACAACGCAATAAACGCATTGACCGTCTACGGGGGCAGGCTATACGCAGGAAAAGGGGATCGCGCATATCAAGGATTCGGAGACATAATAGTGCTGGGAACTACAACCACATCGACTACGTCATCCACATCGACCACAAGCACAACCCAGGGAACATGCCAGATGCCGGGCAACGCCCCGCCATGCGCTAACATAAGCCTCGGAGAAGTCATCGACGCCATACTCCAATGGTCCAACGGCCTCCTAAACCTCCAAACGGTAATAAACCTGATAAACTCATGGGCCGACCCAGTCTCTTACCCGCCTGCCTGATTTATCTCAGTCTGATTCCATTATATCTATGCCTCTTTGCGAAGATGACTGCGATTAAATATGAACAGTCAAGCAAAAAAGCAGGCAACATTGCGCCGATGCGGCCTTTGTATGACGGTCGCAAGACTGCCAAGCGGAGTGATGACCCTTGGGGGGCCAGAGGCCCAAAGATGAATACAAACCAACCCCGGCGCAGCACATCCCTTGAACCTTTTTGCACTGCAGTGCATGCCCGAAGGGCATCTTCACGAATAAAGAAAGATGGCGACCTGTTTTGCCAATGCTCAACAGGTCTGACGCCCTTAGAGGATTAAAGTGTATTTAATACCTCTCATGAGCAGTTTTATCTTTTAAATATACAATTCGAAGTATTTAGTCTATCGTTTATATTCATCAGGTGAAAGAAAAAAATGGAATACGTATATGGAGCAATGCTACTACATGCAGCAGGCCAGCCGATAACTGAAGAACACCTAAAAAAGGTAATGACTGCGAGCGGCGCAAAAGTCGACGAAGCAAAGATAAAAGCCCTCGTCGCCTCCCTTGAAGGAGTGAACATAGAGGAAGCGATAAAGACCGCAGCACCCGTAGCAGTAGGCGCAGCAGCCCCGGCAGCAGCAGGAGCAGGAAAGAAGGAAGACAAGAAGAAAGAAGAGAAAAAGGAAGAAAAAACAGAAGAAGAAGCTGCATCAGGACTCGCTTCGCTGTTCGGTTAATTAGCCTAAAAAAAAATGCGCGCAAACGCGCACATATCTCTTTCTTATTAATTTTTCTATTTATTCCTTCAATTTCTTAATAACCTGCAACAAATCCTTCAAAGACTCATAGATCAAAAAAGAGTTCCTCAGTGAGGCTACAGCCTGTCCCTCAAGGACATGCGCTTTGCGCGCAACCCACCTGCCTCGGGTACCGTGGCCTGTAGGCCACGGTACGCAACAGAACAAATTATTCCTTCAATTTCTTAATAACCTGCAACAAATCCTTCAAAGACTCATAGATCAAAAAAGAGTTCCTCAGCTTCTCGGAATCCGAGTCCCCCAGCTCGGGAGACGCCATAAGATGCTCATACTGTGTTTCGTTCAAGGTAACCATGATCTTCTTTTTCATTTTTTGTCCTGTTTAGATTATTTGTTTGATAGGGTAAATAAGGATAGGACGCCAAAGAGGCTAAGCGCCTGAACAGGGCTTAAGCGATTACTTATATTCCAAATCCAATATCTTTTTCATCCTATAAAAGCATATAAGTAGACAAATACGCGCACAAAATGGCAAAGAAACTGTTTATACCAGGCCCCGTCGACGTTACGCCGGAAGCGTTCCAGGCGATGTCTGTTCCCATGATCGGCCACCGGGGGGGCGAGTTTTCCAAGCTGCTTGACGAATGCAACGATGGCTTAAAGAAACTGATGTACACGAATAATACCATATTCATCACGCCCTCGTCGTCCACTGGACTCATGGAGGGCGCGGTCAGAAACTGCGTAAAGGAACGATGCCTGAACGTCTGCAACGGCGCGTTCTCAGAGCGCTGGCACGGCATAACCAAAGAGAACGGGAAAGAGGCCGACGCGCTCATGTTCGAATGGGGGCAGGCTCCTGACGCAAAGCTTATAGACGAGAAACTCTCAACCGGCAAATACGACGCAATGACTTTAGTCCACAACGAGACGTCCACGGGCGTATCCGCGCCCATAGAAGAAATAGCGAGGGTAGTGAAGAACTACGACGTCTCCTTTTTGGTAGACACTGTAAGCTCCATGGGCGGCGTAAAAATAGAGGCGGACAAATTAGGAATAGACGTATGCCTTTTCGGAGTACAGAAATGCATGGCGCTCCCCCCGGGACTGGCAGCATGCTCGGTGAGCGAACGCGCGCTCAAAAAAGCCGGGACCGTATCTGCAAGAGGGCACTATTTCGATTTTTTGGCCTACAAAAAATATCTTGAAAAGAAACAGACGCCCACCACGCCCCCGGTATCCATAATGCAGGGCCTGCGCTACCAGCTGAACAGGATACACAACCAGGAAGGCCTGGAAAACCGGTTCGCAAGGCATACAAAAATGGCCGATGCGACGAGAAAATGGGCCAAGAAGAACTACGCATTGCTGCCGGAAGAAAGATACAGCTCAAACACGGTAACCTGCGTTGCGAACACCAGGAACACGGACTGCAACGACCTGAAAGCAAAACTATCGGCCAAAGGATACGTATTCTCCACGGGATACGGAAAAATAGCAGACAAAACCTTCAGGATAGCGCATATGGGCGAACGGACAATCGAAGAACTACAAACCTACCTAAACACAATAGACGAGATACTGGGGCTCTAATATACGAGCGCAGTCTCGGTTCTTTCCATTTCTTTCAGAACCTTTAATCCCACATCCAATGTATCGACAAGCTCCTGGCGGGCCCGCTCAGCACCCATGCTGCGATCTACCTGGCCCACAGCCTCCTGCAAGGTCCTGGAACCGATCACCGCCCCGATCCACGCCGCATAGTCGTTCCTGCCGTCCAGATGGAATAAAAGGGCTTCGTCAGGCGCGTCCCGGATAGCATCCCTGAGGCCTGCCAGGTCGAATATCTCAGCTACTACGCTGTGGTGATTCCTTTTAAGCTTGAAGGACTCATGGTTTTCTACGGAACGCATTATTCGCCTGGTGTACTCGTACATCTTTTTTTAGGATATCCCAGGATAATCTTACGATTGGCAGGATAAATACTTTTCTAAGCAGTTCATTTCTCCCTTGCAAACCCGATTAATTCCTTTAACCCGGGCCTCTTTCCCTGCATGAGCATCCCCATCCGGAAAATCTTTCCCGCAAGTTTCAGTACCAGGAATATCGTGACCAGGAGTATGCCGAGGCTTGCTGCTATCTCCTGGAGGGATACGTCTACGAGCGAGATTCGCATCATGGTTATTACTGGCGCAGTATACGGGAAAAGGGTTAGGGCTTTTGCTATGTCCGAATCCGGCGCAAGTATTATGAACTGGGAAAATATCATCGGCAGGGCTGCGAGCATCGTAAAAATGCTCGAGGTCTGCTGGGCTTCCTTCGCGGTGGGGGATATTGCGGATGCGCATGCTATCGATACGGAGAACAGGGCGTATCCGAGGATGAAGTATACTACTGCAAGGCCCATTATCCACGTTAGCTTTATCCCTGCGAGAAGAGGCGCAAACTGGCTTGTCGAAAGCACGAGTAAGCCCATGGTAAGCCATATCCCGACCTGTAGCAGCCCGACTGCTCCGTATCCCAGTATCTTCCCTTTAAGCAATTCATCGGCAGATATACTAGACAGGAGCATCTCACCGGTCCGGTTCTCTTTTTCCTCGCCTATGCCCTGCATCAAGTAGCTGGAGGAGGTCATTATGCTTAAAAACAGGAGTATGGAGAGCATGTAAGGCAGTAGGAAGCTGGTTATATCGCTTCCTCCCTCTTTGACATTGCCTTTGTCGTCCAGGGACACGACAACAAGTACGGAAGGCTGTAGTATCCTTTTAGCTACGCTGTCATTGACTTTCGCATAACGCAGGAGGTTTTCTGTAAGGAACGCATCAATGCCGGGGTTAGAAGAAATCCCCTTGGAATACCTCGTGACCTTTCCAGTAGATAAATAATCACCGGAAACAACGAAAAAAGAGCTTATATCCCCTTTGAGCAGCGCCTCCTTAGCACGGTCTACGTCCGGATATTTTATGTATCCGGCAGATGCCGCAAGTAAGCCGGCATCGTCAACGAATCCCGTACTCTTGCCTGACCCGTCCATGAGATTAGGCAGATAGGTCGCTGAAAGGAATATGGGAACAGCTATCAGCAAAGGCAAAAACAGCGCAGTCAGGAGGAATGCCTTCTTCTTCACAGTATTAAAAAACTCATATCTTGCGACTGTAAGGACTTTATTGATAGGCCTATTTCTTTTGTTCATTTCCCCACCTCCTCGATAAATATCTCGTTAAGCGACCGGGTCTTTACCTCGAACTTTTCTATCCTGACCGAATCGGCAAGCTTCTTCAATAACGCCTGCGTATCCGCATCCTTTTCCAAGAGAAGCTCGGCCTCGTTGCCATGATCGATGACCCTGCTAACGCCCGAAATTTTAGGAAGTCTGCCATTGTATTCCAGTCCGATAGAAAAGCCGTATCTCTCTTTGATCTCTCCGAGTATTCCGTAAAGGACCGTGCGTCCCTTGTTTATCAGGAGGATGCGGTCGCACATCTTCTCTACTTCGTCCATCTGGTGGGTGCTCATGATGATGGTCATGCCGCCGTTCTTCAATTCCTGTATCAGGCTCTCTATGTGCATCTTGTTCACAGGGTCCAAGCCATAGAAAGGCTCATCCAGTATTAGTATGTCTGGCTTGTGTATCACGGATATTATGAATTGGAGCTTCCGGTGCAGGCCCTTGGACAATTCCTGTACTTTCCTGTCGCGATACTCGCCCAGTTCCAGTTTTTTCAGCCAGCCGTCTATCTCAGAATCAGTAACAGGATACCCTTTTAGTTCAGAGAAATACTTTACGCACTCAAAAACCTTGATCTTCCGGTAAAGCCCGCCCTCTTCAGGCAGATAACCGATCCGTCCCTTTATCTCTTCCTTAAAGCCGGAACCAAGAATGCTCACGCTCCCGGAATCAGGCCTCAATATGTCGAGGATTATGCGGATCATCGTAGTTTTCCCTGCGCCGTTCGGGCCCAGGAGGCCGAATATCTCGCTCTTCTTTACGCCGAAGGAAATGCCGTCTAATACGGTCTTATTGCCAAAGCGCTTCGTCAGGTTCTCAACGCTCAAAGAATAATTTTCTTCCATTATAGTTGTTATTATACGAGTCTTACAGATTCATAAATGCATTAATTCAGGGATCTTTGTCTGGACTCTCACGCACCCAGAGCCGATATAAAGGGCGTAT
Organism: Candidatus Altarchaeales archaeon; assembly: GCA_023252215.1. GTDB lineage: Archaea > Altiarchaeota > Altiarchaeia > IMC4 > QMZM01 > CAIYYO01. Next base: position 3,838 of record JAHEXG010000057.1, on the reverse strand, counting down.
TCAACACCCTTCGGCCCTGTTTATGGCTTTTTCCGTCTTCCCTGGTTTTTTCTTTAGGCTGAACTCTCAAATTGACAAAAAATGGATTATAATTCTTAAAAATATATCTTTTATAAACAATATATTATAAAGATAATATATTAATTAGTATCATATAAAATAATATAATTTAAATATATTTTTAATTTTATATTACTTATTATATCTTTTATAGTACAAATAATAAACGAATAAAAAATATTCGCCATAAAAATCATTTCCAGCGAACCAAAAATTTTCGTTTATAGTAGGTTTATAAAGGACCTAAAAGGCCGTTTACCCATACCCCAGAAGCCAAAAAAAACAAATACCTCTGGATCGACAAAATATCTCTCCAAAACAAGAAAAACATCAACATGATATATCAGCCTATTTTCCACTGGAACAAGTTTTTCCAGTTTGTATATCGTAATGGTATTGTGACGGTATTTTAGATGGCGCACCCATGATATATCCGTCTAATCAAGCCAATAATGCCATTCCATATATTTTTGTATATTATAGTGATGTGTTTTACCATTTTATAGCCCATAAAACAAATAGATAAACATGGAAATAGAAACCACTATAAACCACCTGACAAATCGCGATCTCGAAAGATTAAAAGAGATCCAGAAACACGTATCCGAAGGCACTGCCTGCACTTATGACAAGGCAAAAGTCCAGGAATACCTGGAAAGTATCATCAGCCCCAAGTGCTGCGTCTGCCGTAAACCGCTAGACAGCGACATCGTTATAGTCAACGACTATAAGATGCATAAGAAGTGCAGGAAAAAATACCCAGGATAACCCGTATAACTGCATTATTCGGCGTTTATACGGCTTATAGTTCGTTTTTGACATCAGTTGAGCTGTTTACCCGGGGATCCTGCCCCTTTAGGGCCATTATAAGGCATTCTGCAAGGGTTTAAACGAATAAAACATTTTCGCCAAGTTTTCCGATTATGACGAAAGAAATTTTTTCTCTTTTTAGGCCGTGTTAAACACATGTTTTATGTTAATTATATCTTGTTAAATATTTTATTTTAGTTATATTATATTTTATATATTTTCTTACATCTATTAAGATTTATATACTAAAAGAGATATTATTTGATCGTTCTGTTTTCTTTTCCTGATTTGAGACTTAACCTACTCAAATATGAGTAATTAATCAGTTATGAGTATTTATGCGGGCAAAACAATATATAAGCGACATAAAATGCTTATTAACTGCCAATTGCTTGCCGGGGAAAAAATGGAGCATCTGCAGGAAGCGCACATGGGAGTAGAGGGTTCAGAGATAGCCTATGTTGGCGACGGCTTTGTTTCAGGCGCAGAGGATCTGAGGGATCTATTGGCCGTTCCCGGCCTGGTGAACGCCCATACCCATATCGGCGATTCCTTTGCGAAGGATGCGTGCACTGGCTTGAGGGTTCATGAGGCTGTGGGAAAAAACGGCAGGAAATGGAAACTCTACGAAACCGGGGGCAGGGAAGAGATAATAGCTGCCATGAGAGATTCTGCAATAGATATGCTTTCTTCCGGGATTACCGCTTATGCGGATTTCCGGGAGGGCGGCCATGAGGGTTTGAAGGATCTTCGGACTGCGACAAAGGATCTTCCGATCAGGACTGTTGCCTTGGGAAGAGACCTTGGGGGGCGATTAGAGGATTGCCAGGGATTAGGCTTGAATCTTTACCAGATAGACCAGATACCTAAAGACCGAAAGGATTTAAGGGATATACTCATCGCAGTCCACGCGGGAGAAGGAGCCTGTGAAGTAGAAGCCGCACTGAAAGCGTCTCCCGACATTATCGTGCATTATACGACTGGCACAGAGGAGGATATCAGGAAGACTACGAGGAAAAAGATATCGGTCGTAGTATGCCCCCGCAGCAACGCAAGCCTGAAAGCGGGTTTTCCGCCGGTTAGAAAGCTCTTAGACGCGGGAGTGAACGTAGCCCTTGGAACGGACAACGTGATGATAAATTCCCCGGACATGTGGAGAGAGATGGAGTTCCTCTACAAGGCCTCCCAGCTATTCGAGGGATTAACCCCGCTGGAAGTCTTTAAGGCCGCCTCAATCAACGGAGGACGCGCATTTCGCACAAACAGCGGAGTATTAAAAAAAGGAAGGACCGCAGACATCACTTTCCTGGACATAAACGCGCCAAACATGAGAGGCTGCAGGGACATACATGCGGGCCTCGTCACCAGATGCCATGCAGGAAACGTGAAAAAAACGATGATCGAAGGCCGGGTCATTGACAAAGGCTTAGTCCATATATATTAAGAAGTAATATATATTTTCAAGATGAAAAAAATAGTCATATTTTCTCTGTTCTTCCTTCTGGTTTCAGGCATATCGTCTGCGGCAAGAGACGCCACAGAAAGTCTTCCCTTGATGGCTATCGAGGTCAGTACCGCCTGCGTGAACAAGGACGTGCAGGTCGCTGTCTTAAACCAAAAGGGTTCTCCTTTGGCCGGAGCGGATATTGACGTCATATACAAGAATTTGAAAGTGGCCTATGGAAAGACCGACGAGGACGGAATATTTGTGTTCAGGGCCCAAAAAATGGGGGCCAACCTGTTGACTGCAAAGAAGGACGGCTATAAAGACACGACCATACAAGTCAATGTCTCACAGTGCATACCGGTCACGTCCTCTACATCGCAGCCTCCCGCTACATCGATGACTACGACCACCCGCACGACCTCTTCTACCAGCACGACCACGACTACTACGTTATTCTCCTGCAACAATAACCGCATCTGCGAGCCAGGAGAAAACTACGCAAACTGCCCCGGCGACTGCACCTCGGGCGGAAAAGACGGCTACTGCGACCACGTGGCGGACGGCATATGCGACCCCGACTGTTACAGGAAAGACGACCCGGACTGCCTGTGCAACGGCAACGGAATATGCGAATACGAATTCGAAAACATTACCAACTGCGCCATTGACTGCCCCTCCGGAGCATCCGACGGCATATGCGACGGCATCGCAGACGGCATATGCGACCCCGACTGCCCGGACGGAGTAGGAGACCTTGACTGCAAAAAAACCGACTACTCCACGCTGATATTTCCCCTGATAGGCATACTCATATTATTCGGAGCGTTTGCGGCCTACAATATGAGAAGAGAGGCTAAAAAACACAACACAGACAGATCAGAGGAGAACCTCATACAGGATTTTAAGCGAAGGCTCAGGGACGGAGAAGACCCGCAGGTCCTTAAAAAGGAGCTGGCAGCCTTGGGAATGGATTTATCGCTCCTGGAAAAAGCAGAGAAAGGATTATGGGAGTAAACACAAAAAAAATGGACCAAGTCTACGTTTTAGGGATATGTTTGGCAGCGCTCTTGATTGTTTATCTCGCATACAGCGCATACAGGGGAGAACGCAAAACATACGACGGCAAAAGCGGCGCCGAAGAGGACACGGAAACAGAGACGCCAAACCCGGAGGAAAAACCCGGGAAACAAATAGACAAGAAACTGATGTATCAAAAGAAGGCACTCCACATACAAAAGCTCCTGAATAACGTCAAAAAAACAGAGGGCCTCAGAGAGACAACGTTGACGGAAATAAAAAAACTGGAAAGCGAAATGGAGCGCGTGAAAAAGAACATCGACAAAGGAAACGCCCAGTACAGCCTGAGAGAATCAGACGTGCAAATGGCCTACGTTTCCTCGAGGATAGGATTGATCGTCAAATCCTATCCGAGACTAAGGAACGACAAAGATATTTCGGCAGAGCAAGCGGGTATCCGCAAGGCCGATGAAATGATAAGGATCCAAAAAGGGGACTAGAGTT
>JAHEXG010000088.1 GCA_023252215.1 Candidatus Altarchaeales archaeon | reverse complement strand
AGGTTGCGTAGTTGTAGTGGTGGTCTGGTGCAGAGTGGTTGTTGTTGCGTAGGTGCATACGAGGTCTGTACAAGTAAATTTGTAGGTAAAGGATCCTAGCTCGATCACAAGTCTGCCGTTTTTGTCATAGTAGCAATCCGTTACCGTATAACCGGTATTCAGATGGTTGATGCTTCCGTCGCATGTAAGAACACAGTTCTTTGAGCCTATTTTGCAGCAGTCCTGGCTGCAGAAGTCGGAATTTCCTCTGCAGGAATAGCTCATAGCGTATACTATGAAAAGGGAGAGGAATAATACTATGAACGCTCTGGAATGTTTATGGCTTTCTTCCATGTTCTTTCGTGTAATTGTAATTTTGTCTTATGTCTAAATATACTTTATATACTTCATAGGAAAAAACATGTTTTATTTCTGATTTCTTATATGTATGCTATGAAGCCAAAGATTTTAGTCGCTGAAAAGATCCACAAGAACGCATTAGACCTGGCGGCAACCTATGCCGACGTATCTCTTGAGACGAATCTTACGCCCCAGGAGCTTATAAAGAGGATACCTGATTATGATGCCTTGGTTGTGCGGAGCGCGACCAAGGTTACCAAGGAAGTCATAAACGCCGCAAAGAACCTCAAAATAATCGGAAGAGCGGGCGTGGGAATGGACAACATCGACGTAGACGCAGCCTCAAAGAAAGGCATACTCGTAGTAAATTCGCCCGAGGCCAGCACTATCGCAGTAGCAGAGCTCGTATTCGGCTCATTGCTGGCCCTGAACCGCAAGATAGTCCACGCGCATCATTCCATGAAGAGCGGCAAATGGGAGAGGAGCAAATTCGAGGGAAGCGAAGTATACGGAAAAAATCTGGGGATAGTGGGATTCGGGAGGATCGGGCGGGAGGTTGCAATCCGGGCCAAGGCTTTCGGGATGCATGTCCTGGTCTATGATCCTAACATATCCGCCGAGAGCTGCGCAGGATATGACGTGAAATACTATAAGGAGCTTGACGAGATGCTAAAGCATGCTGACGTGGTGACCATTCACGTTCCTCTGACGCCCAAGACCAGGGATTTGATCGGTAAAGAACAATTTAGGCTTATGAAGAGGTCCGCGGTCGTGATAAACCTCGCCCGGGGCGGGATAATAAACGAAGAGGCTTTGTATGATGCGCTTAAAGACAATGTCATACGTGGCGCGGCATTGGACGTATATGTGTCCGAGCCGTTGGATAGTTCCCCGCTCGCGCAGCTGGATAACATCGTTATGACTCCCCACCTGGGGGCCTCCACTGAAGAGGCTCAGATTAATGCGGGAACAGTGGTCGTGGAAAAGATAAAGGATTACTTCATGAACAAATAATAGGGTATCAACCGCCGTCTAACAAAAATCTGCATGGTCCAGAAGAGAAAGGAGGAGATAATCAAGAAGTTTTCCGAGAACGGCCTCCTGGTTACAAGCCACGGCTTTGAGAGAATAATAGGGCATAGCTTGGACGCTGAAAAAGTAATCTTTCTGGCAAAGGAACGCAGGCAGTGGCTGGTAAGCAACGAATTTCTGATAGAGTACGTCGAAAACGGCGTAAAAAAAGAAGAGACAGTATCGGCCCCTGCCGTAGCCTCTTGCGTAGTTGCGTCGGAACCGAAGATATCGCATCCGCCTTCCATCGCTCCCTTGGATTCTGCGCAGGAGACGCAGGCGCTTATAATCGAGCCTTCTCCCGAGATACCGGAATGCCGGAGGCCTTCTGAAGAAGCCCGCATGGAGGTCATAGTAGAGCGGGGTAAGAGGGGCATATTTGCCAAAGAACTTGAGCCGCAGCTTATTATCTCCCGGGAGTCGGACGTAACCGGCAAGTCCACCTGCGAGGGAAAGATAGAAGACTTTGTGGACTATTTTAACGAGCGATACCGGAACCTGCGGGAGATAATCCGGGGACGGGAGAATTATCTGGGGGCCGTGCCTATAGAGCATTTGAAGAGATACAAAGGCGAGGTCTCTACCATCGTCGGCATGATAAAAGAGAAGAGAGAGAGCAAAAAGGGATACCGGTTCCTGGAAGTAGAAGACCCGACTGGGGAGATAACGGTTCTCATACCCCAGAACAATGATGCATTGATCCGGTTGTATAGCCGTCTACTTGAGGACGAAGTTGTGGGGGTGGAAGGCAAATTAATGAATGAGCTATTCATCGCATCAGACATCGTGGAGCCTGAGCTTCCCATCAGTTACAAGGGCAACTATGCGCAGGAGCCGGTATATGCGGCCTTCCTCTCGGACATACACGTGGGGAGCAACCTATTTTTGGAGAGGGAATTCCAGGGATTTTTGGACTGGCTGAACCTGAAAGGAGGAAACGCAGACCTGGCAGAGAAGGTAAAATATCTGCTCGTAGCAGGAGACCTCGTGGACGGGATAGGCATATACCCCAACCAGGAAAAAGAGCTCGTCATACCCGACATATACCGGCAATACGATTTTCTGGCCAAGCTTTTGGAAGGAGTGCCGGATTATATAGAGATCGTCCTATCATTAGGGAACCACGACGCAGTGAGAGGGGCCGAACCCCAGCCCGTGCTCCCGGAAGACCTGGCCGGACGGTTGTGCGACATGCCTAATGTGCATCTTACAAGTAACCCGATATGGGTGACAGTCCACGGAGTAAAGGTCTTAATGTATCATGGGACCTCCTTTGACACCATCATCGGAAAAGTCCCTGGATGCAGCTATTCAAAGCCTGAGACTGCGATGATGGAATGCTTAAAGAAAAGGCATCTTGTGCCCATGTACAAGGAGGACTCAATATCCCCTGAAAAAAACGACTACCT
>JAHEXG010000056.1 GCA_023252215.1 Candidatus Altarchaeales archaeon | reverse complement strand
TCTTATCGTTCATGCTTGTCCCATCTTTTTTATCAGATGATCTGTGAACTCCGAACCGCTCGCTTTCCCGCCCAAATCATATGTAATTACTTTTCCTTCCCTGAATACCTCTTTTAAGGCGTTTTCTATCCGGTCCGCGGCTTTTTCTTCTTTTAGATGCCGCAGCATAAGTATTCCCGAAGATATCGTCGCCGTTGGGTTCACTTTGTCCATTCCTGCGTATTTGGGCGCTGAGCCGTGTACCGGCTCGAATAATGCGTATTTGTCTCCGATGTTTGCGCCGGGCGCGATTCCCAGGCCGCCGATTAGGCCTGCGCAGAGGTCGGATATTATGTCTCCGTAGAGGTTCGGCGCAGTAAGGATGTCGTATTCCTGCGGTTTTTTCACAAGCTGCATGCACATGTTGTCGACTATGCAGTCGTCTGAGCGGATGGATGGATAATTTTTGGCCAATTTTCTTGCGGTTTCCAGGAACAAGCCGTCTGTGGCCTTCATGATGTTTGCCTTATGGACTGCTGTGACTCTTTTCCTGTTGTCCTTGACTGCGTAGTCGTAGGCGAATCTTATGATGCGCTCAGAGCCGTAGACCGAGATGGGTTTAATGCTGACCGCAGAATCTTCGCGTATATTCTTTTTTGAGAGCTCCACTACTATGTCTATGACCTGCTTTGCTTCAGGTGTTCCCTTGAAGAACTCTATCCCTGCGTAGAGGTCCTCTGTGTTCTCCCTTACTATGACCAGGTCCACGTCTTTGTAAGGCGAAGATATGCCGGGATACAGTTTTGCCGGGCGCAGGCAGGCATACAAGTCAAGGGCCTGGCGCAAGGCCACGTTAATGCTTCTAAAACCGGAGCCGACCGGCGTGGTTATAGGGCCTTTTATCGCGGTCTTGTTCTTTTTGACGCTGTCAAGGACGTATTCAGGAAGAGGCGTTCCCTCCTTTTTCATGACCTTCTCGCCCGCTTCGGCGATCTCGAAAACGACCTTTGCGCCCGAGGCTTCGATCGTCCTGACCATGTGGCCTGTTACTTCAGGACCTATGCCGTCTCCGGGAATGAGCGTTACGGTATGCTTCATCTTATTGCGCCTCCAGGTTGAAGCCTCCGTATTTCTTGAAGTGCTCGGCAAGGCCTCCGTCCTGCAGTATCTTTATCATGACGTTGGGAAGCGGTTTTACTTCCAGTTTCTGGTTCTTTGTTTTGTTGTAAACGATCCCTTTGTCCAGGTCCACTTCAAGTACGTCTCCTGCGTCTATCTTATCCGCGTCCCTGCATTCTACGAGCGGGAGGCCGACGTTTATTGCGTTCCTGAAAAAGATGCGGGCAAAGGATTTGGCGATGACTGCGGAGATGCCTGCGGCCTTTATGACAAGCGGCGCCTGCTCGCGGGAAGAGCCGCAGCCGAAGTTCCTGCCTGCGACGATGTAGTCTCCTTTGGTTATCTTGCTGTGGAACTTGGGATCGACGTCCTCCATCAGGTGCGTGGACATGTCTTTTATGTCAAGGCTCTTGAATTTGTATTTTCCCGAGATTATCAGGTCCGTGTTTATGTCGTCTCCGAATTTATGGGCTTTTCCGGATAGTTTCATGGTAAAATAATTGGTTTAGATGGGTATTAAATCAGAAAAAGGCACGGATTATTATCCATATATGATTAACCTCACTCGGGCTGTATGCCTGTTCGCATATTTCAATGATTGTGCCTGTGATGAGTATCCGGAGCATGCGAATGTTTGTGGGTTAAGGGTTCATGTATGTGCGGGTGCAGGTGTGTTTTTTCGCAGCCTATGTCGTCGTGTTCGTGTGTGTGGTGTTCGTCCACTTGGTGCGGATGTTCATGTTCCCCATTGTCGTGGGTGTGCAAGTGATCGTGTTTCTCTGCGACGAGCAGGTACACTCCTATGAGCATTAACGGCAGAGCGGTTATGAACAATATGTTCGGTTCCTCATGCAGCAGCAGAAAAGATGCTATGGCTCCGATGAATGGGGCTATTCCGAATAATGCGCCTGACCTTGCAGCTCCCAGGTTTCGCAGGGAGTAAACGAATAGGACTGTGCTGAGTCCGTAGCTGAAAAACCCCAGCAGTAAGGCGCTCAGGATGAAAAACACTCCCGGAATGCCGTTTTGAAGGAGTAAAGCAAGTATCAGGGAAAAGCTCCCTGCGCACAGCCCCTTTATGGTGACGATCTCTACAGGGTCTTTATAGGAGATGTTTCGCGTGAAGTTATTGTCCATCCCCCAGAAGACGCAGGCCGCAAGGATGCTTAACGCTCCTGCTGAAACGGTCCATTCGCCGGGCTGAAACGTGAGTATGACGCTGCCCAGAAGGATAAGGAAAACCGCAGCCAACGTTCTTCCATCAACCGATTCCTTGAAGAATAGGGCAGCGATCAGGGCGGTCGACACTCCTTCGAAACACAGCAGAAGGGATGCGACAGATGAGGGCGTACTGCTCAAACCCGTCAACAAAGCGATAGGTGCGGCAACGCCTCCCGCAAACACCGCTCCTGCAAGCCATAGAATATCGGTCCTTTTTAGGGGGGCCTCTTTTCCCGTCGATCCATTTTGGGCCATTAGACCTCTGTAAAACAATAAACCGATCCCGCTTCCAAGATACAAAAGCGATGCCAGCATCACCCCGGATACCTCTCCGAGCAATATTTTGGACAACGGAGCGCTTACTCCGAAGAGCACAGCGGCCGCAAGTATCGGCACGAACTTGAAAAAACCGTGATTTGTCATCTGAGAATTCCTTATAAAATTATGAGCACATGTCTAAAAAGGTTAGAATATAACATCCGGTCCATCGGAAGCATAGATGACTTTTTTTACTGGAAGGTTCCCACGCATGCAATGTCAGACCTTTAAGTAATCCCTCATTTCTTCGCTGCCAGGATACCTGCCGGATGACACTGTTTTTCCGTCTATCAATACTATCGGGGTATCCTTCGATGAGTCGAATAAGACCTCTATTTCCGCTTTCTCCCCGAGAATGCTCTTGACCCGTTCAATGAACGCTTTAAGCCTCATCGCATCCGCCGATTCCTCCGCTGCGCAGCAAGGGCAGCCCGCGGGTCTTGGGATACGGATGGTGACATGCATTTTTGTTCAGGCAAGCTTTGCCGTGATAACTCCTTTAAGATAGGCGAGATAGTCTCCTTTGTTGTTGATCTTGTACCAGACATTTACATTCTCTTCCTTGGAAAATTTGCCGCTTTTATACGTTCCGATCCACAGCGATGATCCTGTAACTCCATATTTCTCAGCGAGCGCCTTGTTCTCCGGAAGGTCGTAGTTTATATGTGCGAATAAGAGTTTTCCATCTTTCAATTCCCGGGAAAAATAAGTATTGACTGTCTGTTCTGCATAGGCGCCTACAGTAATGCATGAAACGCACTGGCTGTTCCCATGGAAGTGATAAACCTCCACTTTCACGTCAGAACTTGCTACTGTGATATCTGTTACTTCAGCTTGCGTAGTGGTTGTTGTGGGCGGCATGAGCGTCAGCGTGGTATCCGGGCTCTTGTTGGCGTCCCTTTTCTGAGCCTCTTCATATAATTTTTTGTTCAACTCATCCCTGAGCTCTAAATTTGCTATCTCCTCCTCAGGGAGAACGTCATCATCGTTCATGAGTAGAGTATTCGATGGGTAGCTTGAGGTAGTCGTTTCGGTGGGATCGATATCCTGGCCGGTCTCATTTAGTCCCTTTTCATCGGTTACGCAACCCGCTAATAACAGGGTTATAAGCGCGAAAAAAATAAAGTGTTCTTTCATTTTTCTTTTCTATCATGCGAACGTTTTCGTAAGCAGGAGTCTTCTGTGTTCACTTTGAGCTGGAATGGTGCGTTATCGCCTTCTCCGGGCATATTTTCGCGCAACCGCGGCACATGTCGATGCATGATTCCGGGTTCAAGACCAATGGCTTTTCGTCCTTTGCGTCAAATACTCCGTGGGGGCAGAATTTAACGCAGGTCATACAGGCTGCGCACCTTGAGTAGTCTATGACTGGGTACCAGTCTTTGGTCATTTTGCCTTTTCGTTTCTGGTCTTTTCTATTAGCTCGCTTATCTGCTTTTCCACGTCCTCAGTGGTCTTGTTTCTAACGTCGCACCCGATGAGCTTTTTTACTTCGAAGCCTGCGGCTGCAAAGGAGTCTTTAAACATCTTATTCTGCATTACAGGATCGCAGCCGGCGACATACAGAACGTCTATCTCAGTTCCTTTGAGGAGATTCTTTAGGAATCTGTCGCCGTCGTCTGCGCACAGCTGGGGATGTATGGCCGCGAACTCGACATTGTATTTCTTTCTGACCATATTGGTTATTTCGTAGGCGTTCTCCTTCGCAAAGGACGGGCAGGTCCCCTGGCATACGCAGAATAAAAATCCTTCCTTCATATTTTCACCTGTTATTCATATTATTCATACGACTATTTATATTGATGCATCCAAATATATCTATATGGTTCCCGTGGATCCGATATTGATATTCAAGGAACTGGTCGACCCTATGGGGCTTTTGATAATAAAGAGCATTCTGGAAAAGAGGTTTAACGGAGACCTCATCAAATGATGGATATACTGTCTTTTATGGAGTCGATGGGAACCAGCAACATACCGTTTATCGCATCCTTCTTCATAGGCCTTATGATGGCGATAAGCCCTTGTCCGCTTGCGACGAACATAACTGCGATAGCGTATGTCTCGCGCAGGATAGAAAACAGCAGACACACCCTGCTTGTAGGCGTCATCTACACGCTCGGAAGGATGCTTACATATGTAGCGGTAGCCGCCCTGATAGTTTACCTGGGCCTTGGAAAGCAGGAAATCGCTCTCGCCCTGCAGAAATATGGAGGGCAACTGCTGGGCCCTCTTCTGATAGTTATCGGTCTGATTATGCTGGAGGTAATACGCATCGATTTTATCAAAATGCCTGGCGGAGGCGATAAACTTAAGGAGAAACTGGCAGACAAGGGATACTTGGGAAGCTTCCTTTTAGGAGTGATTTTCGCCCTCGCCTTCTGCCCTTTTTCAGCAGTCCTATTCTTTGGGATGCTGATACCGCTTGCTCTCAAAACCGGAGACGCGATAATGGTACCTTCAGTATTCGCATTCGCGACAGGGCTTCCAGTGATAGTGTTCTCCACCCTGCTTGTTACTAGCGTAAACAAGGTGGGGCAGATAATGAACAAAGTGACAGTCTTCGAAAAATGGGTTAGGAAGATAGTAGCGGTATTGTTTCTGATCGTTGGGGCGTATTATGCGATTCAGAGTATGGGGCTTATTTAATTAGCCTAAAAGAAATGAGAAGAAATATAACGTTGTTGCTAGGGATATTCATCTTAATGGGCTGTTCATGTGCATTGGAGATAAACCTTTCAACTGACAAAAAAGAAACGGAGATAAGCGCCGACATAAAACAGGTAACAATAAAGACTGGTGAGATTATAACCTTCTACGTCAAGGTAAAGGATGCGGGATCCTCCGCCGGATCTTTCACTTTGAGCTGGGAAGTAAAAGAGAATACATATAAACTGATAGGTGATCCGCATTTCGTGATCGCTTCGTGCGGATGTAAAGGCGCAAAGGGCGGGGACGACATAAATGATTATTTATCATACGTTCCCGCAGAGCCCGGAAAATACCGCGCAGACGCGACCTATGGAGGGCATGGAAATAGGATAGAATTTTTTGTCGAGCCTTCCGATGTCTATGCCACTGCAACTTCCACGACCATCCCCACTACAACCTCTTCTACTTCGACGACAACGTCGACAACAACGCCTTCGACGGCTAATCCACTAGTATCGTCGACCTCAATCGGAACAACGACTGTAACTGAGGAAAATGAAGCGGCAGTTACATCAACTGCTGCAGGTACATACATGCCGCTAACGGAAACTGCAGGCGAGTCAGGATCATGCGGTTGCAAGAGCCCTTATATGATTGTTACGGCTGTGTTCTTGCCAGTGGTCATCGTTTACCTGGGGGAAAGATATGTGGAAAGAAAAAAGTATGAAAAAAAGTAGGACAATATTACTTGCATCGCCACATCTCGGTTTTTGGATATATGAATCTATTTATATATTCGTATATACAAATATATAACTGCGAAGATGAAAGATAAGATAAAGCTTTTAAAGGCCCTCGGCGACGATACGAGGATTAAAATAGTGCAGTATCTACTCAACGGCGAGCAATGCGCATGCACTATAGTCCCCTACATAGGCAAGGCCCAGCCGACGGTTTCCCAGCACCTCAGGATATTGGAGGAAGCGGGCGTTTTGGAAGTGAGGCGACAGGGCGTTAATCTGTTGTACAAAATTAAGAGTAAGGAGACTGTAAAAATACTCAAAATAATGGACATAAAGAAAATGGATAGATCAATTATCCTTGGCGGATCGCCTGATGTTGCAGGGATTAAGAGGCGGATGTGATGGATATATTTTCACCTATCCAATGGTTTGCAGATTTAGTAAGTTATGGGTGGCTTAATCTGGAAAGAGACTCTTATCTTGCAAGTGCCGCCAATTTTTTCATATATGACCTGATAAAGATAGGGATTCTATTGTTTGTTATTAATTATTTTATGGCGATCACAAGGTATTATTTTCCGATAGAACGGGCCAAAAACATACTGGCAAAACACCGCTGGTATGGTTTCGAGTACTTATTTGCAGCTCTTCTCGGAGTGGTCACGCCTTTTTGCTCATGCTCTTCAATACCTCTTTTTATTGGTTTTGTCGGAGCCGGCATCCCTTTGGGCGTAACATTCGCCTTCCTTATTTGTTCGCCTTTGGTCAACGAAGCATCGATCTATCTTTTTCCCTCGATGTTCGGGCTTAAAGTAACAATAATTTATAATATCCTGGGAATCGCGATTTCTATGCTTGGGGGCATGCTGATCCAAAGCCTGAAGGTTGAAAAATACGTTAAGCAGGAATTGCTCAAAACAAAAACCAGAAAGCAACTGATAGAGGAGCATGGGGGAACTGCATTGTCTTTAAAGGAGCTTTCTGCATATTGGTGGAGCGACGGATGGGCTATAACAAAACAGATTTTTCCCTATGTTGTTCTGGGCATCGGCATAGGTGCAATAATCCACGGATTCGTCCCTGCAAGTTTCGTCGAACAATATCTGTCAACAAAAGAATGGTGGGCTGTTCCAATTGCAGTGCTGCTTGGAGCCCCGCTTTATGCAAATTCCGTAAGTGTTGTCCCCATTATGGAAGCACTCGTTGGAAAAGGGGTGCCTTTAGGAACGGCGCTGGCGTTCATGACCTCGATTGTGACCATTTCGGTCCCAGAACTGTTGATATTAAGAAAAGTCATGCGCTGGCAGCTATTAGCACTCTTTGTAACTATTACTCTTATAGGTGTAGTAATCATGGGATATGTGCTGAATGCAATTGTATAATAAAAGGCGTAAAAATGGAAAAAGCAAAAAAACACCGGTTATCGACGACGGATAGGTATCTGACCATATGGATATTCGTATCTATCCTTTTAGGCATCGCATTAGGGTACTTTTTACCAGCGTTTCCTGCTTTGATCACGAGTCTGTCCGTTGGAACGACTTCTATACCTATAGCTATCGGCTTGATCCTTATGATGTATCCCCCTCTTGCAAAAGTCCATTACGAGCGTCTAGGCCATGTGTTCTCAGACTACAAGGTCCTCGGCCTGTCTCTTGTGCAGAACTGGGTTGTGGGGCCGCTATTGATGTTCGCTCTCGCGGTGTCTTTTCTTTCGGGCAGGCCGGATTACATGGTCGGACTAATACTGATCGGCCTGGCTCGATGCATAGCGATGGTCATCGTATGGAACGAACTCGCCCACGGCAGCACCGAATATGCGGCTGGGCTCGTGGCATTCAACTCGATCTTTCAGGTGCTGATGTACTCAGTCTATTCATACGTTTTCATAACCCTCTTACCTGCGTGGATTGGGCTTGGAGGGACGGTCGTCCAGATATCCATCTGGCAGATAGCTGAGAGCGTCTTCATCTACCTGGGAATACCCTTCATCGCAGGGTTTGCGACGCGCAGCATTTTAGTGAAAAGGAAGGGAGTCGAATGGTACGATAAAAAGTTTTTGCCGAGGATAAGCCCGCTTACGCTTATATCCCTGCTTTTCACGATAGTCGTCATGTTCTCCTTGAAAGGAGAATACATAGTCAAGATACCAATGGATGTGGTTTCTATAGCAATACCCTTAGTGATATATTTCGTGGTAATGTTCCTTGTGTCCTTTAAGATGGGTATGGCGTTGAAAGCAGGATACGAAAAAACCGTAACATTGGCGTTCACGGCAGCGAGCAACAATTTCGAGCTGGCAATAGCGGTAGCGATAGCTGTCTTCGGGATAAATTCAGGGCAGGCGTTCGCCGCGGTCATCGGCCCACTGATAGAGGTGCCTGTCATGATAGGCCTTGTGGACGTCGCTCTCTATATGAAAAACAGGTATTACAGATAAAGGTTGTCTAAAAATGAAAATAGATAATAAGTCATTAACGAAAAAGGAAGGCGTGATGGATCCCAAAACACGGGAACTTGTGGCAGTAGGTGCATCCGTGGCTGGAAACTGCGCTCCTTGTTTGAGATTCCACTTAAAAGAGGCCGCGGCCAAAGGCTGCTCCAAGGAGGAGATTGAGGAAGCTATCGAACTGGCAGGAATGATAAAACAGAATCCCTTGAATGAGATAGAAATTATTGCACGGCATTTGGCGGATTATTTTTGATAAACCTAAAAGGGATTAACTCCTGCTTGGACCGATTCTGCTTACCTGTCCGGTCTGCATTGGCATTTTTCCCCGCAGCTATCGGTTCCTTTATTTTTCAGTAGGAAATATCCCGCAGAGACCGATATGATGGTTAGGATCAACGAGGCCGACTTCGCGATGCCCAGAAAGGACGGACCCAGAAGGCTTACATAGACTGCGATCATCGGCGATCCGCAGCAACCGGCAAGAAAGCAGGCCCCGAAATAGATAAGCCCCGTGAGTGTGATCCCGCTGAATAATCCGGCTAGGCGTTTTTTCCGGTTCTCGGCGTACTTTAATAGCGCGTATACCGTGAATGCCATAGCCAGAGCATAGGACAAGCCGATAAAATATTCCTGTTCTTGCAGGTAAGTTGTCACCCAGTTTGTTTCTTCGACAGGTATCCACTTGCTTTCCTGTTGTGTGATGGTGTAGCTCACATATGCTGCGTGCATTGAAAAAACAAGGATGAATGCAAGAAGGGACCAGACGATCCGTCCATTCATTTTATGCTGTCCGCCTTGAAAACGTATCCTCCGCCAGCCTGCTTCATTACTTTACCATATGCTGTTACAGTGGTACTTGCAACAGGCATTTCTCCGGTATACTCAACCGGTATCTTCCTGCATGAGCAGCCCATAGTGAATAGCTGTTTTTCAGGGTAGGTGCCCACGACAGTTCCTTTAATACCGATGGATAAGCCGGCAAAATTTTCCGGCAAGGCTATAACCTCTTCCACCGCCTTTATCGGAAGATCGCTTGTTTTTATAGACTCTGTTTTGCCGGACTCGATGGGCGTATTTGTTTCCGGCGTAGCAGTGTTGGTTGTCTGTATAACGGGCCGTGTAGTATCGGGGGCGTTATTGTTGGCATCCCTCCTCTGAACTGCTGCTTGCAAATCACTGTTTAGCTTTTCTTTGAGCTGTTCATTTGCTCTCTGCTCTTCCGAAAGGGCGTTATTCTCGTTTTTGTTTAGAAGCGTACTTAAAGAGGTTTCTTGCACGGGTTCTGAGTCCGCCGTAACTGCCGATAGGTTGCTCCTTGCGTCTTTTATCGGACAACCTGTCGAATCGCAATTGGCTGGGTCGGATTTATTAGGCAACATATCCCCTATATTTGCGGACGTTAGGGGATTGGTCACAGACAACGCGATCGCAGCTATAGTAACAATTATGATCATTGCGATTATTGCTTTTTTTTGTATCTCTTTTTTTCTTTATCTCTTTTGTTTTTGCCATTTTTCAATATTCTTCAAGATCAGAGGATTATCTGTTTTGTAATATGTCCATTTGCCGTCCTTTCTGCTTTTAAGGAGGCCGGAGTTTTGCAGGATGGAAAGGTGATGTGATATGATCGCCTGTTTTTTCTCCATGCCGCTTACGATCTCGCAGACGCATAGTTCTTTTTCCTTTAGCAAAAACAGGATCTTTAGTCGCGTCGGGTCGGAAGCCGCCTGGAAGATCTTGGAGAGGTCTGCTATGTCCTTGTCGTTGGGGATCATGTTCCCTGCATCGAATGTTTTGGTTGGGTCGCAGCTCTTTCTCATTTTGATATATTAACGTATATTGATACGTTGATATTTATAAATCATTGACACTATAAATATCTAAGAATGCTCTTTGAGGAGAATGAAATGGATAAAAAGGTTGTAATAAGGTTGTTTTACAGTCCGGGTTGCTCCGGAGGGTGCTGCGGTTGCGGTCCGGACCCGAATTTTGAGATATTTGAGGGCCTAGCCGAGAAGCTTGTGGAGAAATTCGGCGAAAAAAGTCTCACGTTTGAGGCGTATAAATCAGTCGACGACCGGAAGTTCCCGTTTCTGCGCGACTCAAAAATAAAAACTCCGGCCGTAACTGTAGGCGATCATATAGCTTCAAGCGGAGAGATGCCGTCTCTTTCTGTGACAGTAGCCGAGGTAGAAAAAGCGTTAAAGTGAGGTAAACAGGTGGGATGCAACTGTGGTTCCGGGGAGGCATGCGGCGTTTCTCAGGCAAAGGCCGGGAAAGTCCGGGAAGACCAGAAATTAGGAAAATACCGGCAGTATGCTATATTCGGTACGGTCCTGCTGCTTTTCACG
>JAHEXG010000006.1:43366-46816 GCA_023252215.1 Candidatus Altarchaeales archaeon | reverse complement strand
ACTTATTGATAGCTTATCAGATAAATAGGTTATTGTTTTAAAGATTTTCTTAGTATCTCCATCCGTTTGGTTTTGTCCCGTTCTAATGGTTTACAGTTCGGTTACTGGTAAGAATCCTTTTTCGTTTTTGTATTTTTTGGTGATCACGTAGTTTTCTTTTAGTTTTAGCATATTGGTGAGGGATTCGAGTTTTTTCTTGTCATGTGTTGTGCCTGTTTCTTTTACTTCGAGGGCGCATTGGCTGTCTTTGAGTATGAAGTCGATCTCTATGCCGGTTCTTTTTTGGTAGTAGTGGACGTCGCCTCTTGTTTTGAGGTTGTTGTATACTGCGTTTTCGAGGATGTTTCCGGCGTCGACTTGGGCGAAGCGGTTTAGTATTCCGGTGTCGCAGACGAATATTTTTTTGGTTCCGGATATTTCGCGGTCTATGTTTTGGGTGTACGGCGGGACCAGGCTTATGAAGTATGTAGCCTGCAGGAATGAGAGGTAGTTGTAGACTGTCTGCCTGGTTATCCCCAGTTCGGATGATATTTTCGTTACATCGAGCCTTGTGCCGGTTCTTTGCAGCAGCAGTAATATTAGTTCCTGGAGCTTTGTAGTTTCCCGGAAATCCGCGAGGCTTTGGATGTCTTTTTGGTGGTATGATCTGAATATGTCTTCGATGAGTGCCTTTTTTTCTTCTATGGTTTCTGCCAGGACGACTCCGGGGAATCCGCCGTAGTCGATGTATTCCTGGAAGAGCTTTATGGTTTTTTCGTATGAGATGATGTTTTTGTGTTCGTCTTTTTCCCTGAAGGTTTCATGGTATTCTTTTTCCAAGTTCTTGAATGTCAGAAATTCCCGGAAGCTCAGGGGATAGAGCTCGTAGACTGTTTTTCTTCCCGCCAGGCTTTCAGGAAAAAGGTTTTTCAGGTAGTAGCTGCTGGAGCCCGTGAGGAAGAATTTTGTATCATAGTGATCGAACAGGTATTTTACCGCTAAGACCAGTTCCGGCATGGCCTGTATCTCGTCTAGGAACACGTATGCGGTTTCGCTTATGTTTATGCCGTAGGCTTTGAGGTTTGCAGGTATGTTGTCGTAGTCGGTTTCCTGGAATATCTTTTGGTGCAGGGGGTTTTCCATGTCTAGGAAGACCTTGTTCTTGCCTGGGATCTCGTCATAGAGCAGCCTGAGGACTGTTGTTTTTCCAGTCCTCCTCATGCCCGTGACCACGATTATTGTTTTCTTTCCTACCCATTTCCTTATCTCTTTGAGGATCGTACGCTCATACAAGGTCATTTTATCAGCTTAATAGACAAATTTATATGAATTATGTCTATTGTAATCATACAAAATTATATATAAATTGTATGCTTAAAAATCAAGAAAAGAGGGTAAAAACAGATGGACGGCTTTATCTATCATTCCCTTTCCCGTCTCCCATTATCTTTCCTATGAATCCTTTTACTCCTGCGTCTTTTCCTTCTATTTGGGCTAGTTCGTTGTATAGTTCTTTTTCTCTTTTGCCTAGGCTTTTGGGTGTTACGATCTTTACTCTTATTCGTTCGTCTCCTGTTGTTCCTCCTTCTAGGTCTGGTATTCCTTCTCCTCTTAGTTTGAATATGGTGTCTGTTTGTGTTCCTGAGGGGATCTTTAGTTTTGCTTTTCCGGTTAGGGTTGGTACTTCTATTTCTGCGCCGAGGGCTGCTTGGATGAATGTTAGTTGTAGGTCCATTGATAGGTCTTTTCCGTCTCTTTTGAATGTTTGGTGTGGGTTTACGTGGATCACTATGTATAGGTCTCCTGTTGGTCCTCCTCGTATTCCGGTGTCTCCTTCTCCGGGTACGCGTAGGTGGGAGCCTGTGTCTACGCCTGCGGGGATCTTTACTGTTATTTTGCGTGTTGTGCGTGTTCTGCCTGTTGCGTTGCAGTTTTTGCAGGGGTTTTCGATTATGTTTCCTTCTCCTTTGCATTTGCTGCATGCGGAGACTGTTACGAATCGTCCGAATGGCGTTGCTTTTTCCCGGCGTTCCTGGCCGCTTCCGCCGCATACGTAGCAGTGTTTTGTTTTTGTGCCGGGTTTTGCGCCTGTTCCTTTGCATTCGGGGCAGAGTTCTGTTCTTGGGACGTATATTTCTGATTTTATTCCTTTGGCTGCTTCTTCCAGGTTTATGTATAGGTCGTATCTTAGGTCGTTTCCTCTTTGGGCTGTGGTTCTGTTTTCTTGTGCGCCTCCCATGAATGCGCTGAATATGTCTCTGCCGAAGAAGTCGCGGCCGAATATGTCTTGTATGTCTGAGTAGTGCGTGAAGTCGGACCATTGGAATCCGCCTGAGCTGAAGGATTTGTCTGCTGCTTCGTGGCCGAATTTGTCGTAGGTTGCTTTCTTGGACGGTTCTATTAGGACTTCGTAGGCTTCTGAGAGTTCTTTGAATTTTTCTTCTGCGTCCTTGTCTGTTGAGACGTCTGGGTGGTATTGTTTTGCAAGCTTTCGGTAGGCTTTTTTGATGTCTTCCAGGCTTGCGTCTTTTTCTATCCCCAGTACTTCGTAGTAGTCGCGTTTGGTCATTTAGGTAGGGGGGATTATTTTTTGTCTCCTTCGACTTTGTATTCCGCATCCACTACTTTTTCTCCTGCCTGGCTTGGCCCATCCTGTCCGCCTGTGTTCGGTCCCTGCGGGCCTGCGTTCTGCGCTCCGGCCTGGGCGGCCTGTGCCTGCTGGTATATGGATGCTCCTAGTTCCTGTACTGCTTTTGAGAGTTCTTCTGTTTTCTTTTTTATGTCTTCGATGTCTTTTTTGGTCAAAGCTTCTTTGAGTGCTTTCATTGCTGCGTCTGCTTTGGCTTTTGGTTCGCCGCTTACTTTGTCTCCGTAGTCTGCCAGGAATTTTTCTGTCTGGTATATCATGGAGTCTGCGTTGTTCACTGTTTCTATTTCTTCTTTTCTTTTCTTGTCTGCTTCGGCGTTCTGTTCCGCGGATTTTACCATCTTTTCTATTTCGTCTTTGGAGAGTTTTGTGGAGGCTGTTATGGTTATCTTCTGTTCTTTTCCGGTTCCCAGGTCTTTTGCCGAGACGTTGAGTATGCCGTTTGCGTCTATGTCGAACGTTACCTCTACCTGCGGAACTCCTCTGGGAGCGGGGGGTATGCCCATGAGGTTGAATTGTCCAAGAGAGGTATTGTCTGAGGCAAGAGGCCTTTCTCCTTGTATGACGTGTACTGTGACCGCGGTCTGGAAGTCGGATGCCGTCGTGAATACCTGGCTCTTCCTTGTAGGTATCGTTGTGTTTCTTGTTATGAGGGGGGTTGATACGCTTCCCATGGTCTCTATTCCCAGCGTCAGGGGCGTTACGTCCAATAGGACTATGTCTTTTACTTCTCCGCCGAGTATGCCTCCCTGTATTGCTGCGCCCATGGCTACGCATTCCATCGGGTCGACTGTGCGCTCTGGTTTCTTTCCTGTGAAAGCCTC
>JAHEXG010000006.1:0-43356 GCA_023252215.1 Candidatus Altarchaeales archaeon | reverse complement strand
ACGATGGGCATCCTGGTAGGGCCTCCCACTAGTATGACTTTTGATATCTGGGCCTGCGTCAGCTTCGCATCTTTCATTGCCCTTTCCATGGATATTTTGCATCTGTCTACGATGGGCCCTACGAGTTCTTCCAGTTTGGAGCGGTAGAACTTTATCGCTAAATGTTTTGGACCGCTTTGGTCTGCGGTGATATAGGGCAGGTTTATGTCTGTTTCCAGGACTGTCGAGAGTTCTATCTTGGCTTTTTCGCCGGCTTCCCGGATACGCTGCACTACCATCTTGTCCTTGGACAGGTCTATTCCCGTGTCTTTTTTGAATTCTGCGACCATCCAGTTAACGATGGCGTCGTCCATGTCTTTTCCGCCCAGCTGCGTGTCTCCGCTGGTGGATACGACTTCGAATACTCCGTCGCCGAAATCCATTATCGTTACGTCGAGCGTTCCTGCGCCCAGGTCGAAGACCATTATCTTCTGGTCTTTTTCCCCTGCTTTGTCCAGGCCGTATGCAAGAGAGGCCGCTGTGGGCTCGTTTATTATCCTGACCACGTCCAGGCCCGCTATTACGCCTGCGTCTTTTGTAGCGGTTCTCTGGTTGTCGTCGAAGTATGCGGGAACGGTTATGACTGCCTTTTTCACGGGTTCCCCGAGGAAGGCTTCGGAATCGGTCTTTATCTTCTGGAGTATGTAGGCGGATATCTGTTGCGGCGTGTATTCCTTGCCGTAGATGTTGTATTTATAGTCTGTCCCCATCTTTCTTTTGGCAGCCATCACGGTCCCATCGGTATTGGATACCGCCTGCCTCTTCGCAGTCTCCCCTACCAGTACCTGGCCGTCCTTTGTAAAAGCTACGAATGAAGGGAACATCTTGCCGGCATAAGTCGTGCCCTCCGCCGAGGGTATTATAACCGGTTTGCCTCCTATGATCACAGCCGCCTGAGAGTTGCTTGTCCCCAGATCTATTCCGATGATTTTTTCCTTTGTGGTTTTTGCGTCAGCCATTTTTTTTCTCCATAACGATTTAATTTTTTGATACTTTCACTTTCGAATGCCTTATTACTTTGTCTTTCAGAAGGTATCCGCGCTGCAGTTCTTCCAGGACCATGCCTTCCGGGCCTTCGGTTTCTTCCTGCAGGAAGGCCTCATGGTAGCCTGGGTCGAATTTTTTCCCCATAGCTTCGATCCTGCATAGGCCGTATTTTTCCAGCGTCTTCATAAGATGTTTGTAGACGATGTCCATGCCCCTGGCGCTTTCAGGGTCCTTTTTACGCAGCAGTGGAAGGGCCCGCTCGAAGTTGTCTGCGACTTCCAACAGGTCTAGTATGATGTCTTTGTTAGCGCATTTAACAAAATCTTCTTTCTCTTTGTCCAGTTGCTTGCGGTAGTTGTCGACGTCCGCCCTCTGGCGCAGAATGGTGTAATCCTGGTCTTGTATGCGCTCTTCCAAGTCCTTTATGCGGTCCTTTAACTCGGATACCTCTTCCTCCTCTGGCGATATGGGCTTTTCTTCTTGCTCAAGCCCTTTTACCGGCTTTTTACCCTCTTTTTCCTGAGAAGACATGTTGGATTTATTAATGGGTTTGGATGTTTAAATTACATTAAAGGCTTAAACCGTAAACAAAAAAAAACTCCCTGTTAATTCATTTACTTTCCAGCACAAAAATATAAGTTCCCAGGAGCAGAAGATGAAAGAACAGGAAAAGACTTACGAACTTGCAAAACTGGCCAGATACCCCTTCCTAAAAGAAGCCAGAGAATACGTATCATCGCTCAAGATAAACCTGGCGGATATAGAGAACCACCCGCTGTATTCTGCGGCAGTAAATCAGTCAAAACAAAGAATAAAAGACGCAATAACGGGAAAAATCGGCCAGAGCCCGGAAGACAAAATATCCCAGGAACTGACAATACTAGATTACGCAATAGCAAGGATCCTCGTAAACCACATAGGAAACAGGCAGATACTCTACAGATACGCATCGGGAGAGGCCGAATCCGCTTATTCGTTCCTGCAAAAGGAAGCAGACAAAAAGAGGGTCTTAAATGAGGTCATGGAGGACCTTTCATTCAAGCCGGCTGACGGGAGGATACACTACGCCGAGTATCTGCGCATCGCCTCCAGCCAGGCCAAGACAGACCCCAGATGGAAACTGGTAAACAGGGTAATGGACGCAGGATACGTATCAGTCGACGAATCAGAGACAATGCTCCTGCTAAGGGAGGTAATAAGGCTCAAAGTAATGGAGCCGATAGATACAAAAGCCATACCCGACGCGCTCAAAAAAGCCGCAAACGACGTAGCAAGCCGGTACATAAAAAAGCCGGAAGAAGTAAAGATAGACCAGATAAACGAAAAAACAATACCGCCCTGCATCAAATCGATGCTGGCATCGTTGGAATCGGCAAATGTCTCGCACAATGAAAGATTCATAATCGCAACATTCTTCATAGGCGCAGGACTCAACATGGACGGCCTCTTAAAAGTATTCTCGCGCTTCCCGAACTACAACGAAGAAAAAACCAGATACCAACTGGAATTCCTCACAGGAGAAAAAGGAGCAACAAAATATTCCTGCCCCTCATGCGCAAAAATAAAATCATACGGCCTATGCAAAGCAGAATGCGCAATAAACCACCCGCTTAGTTTCAGGGGACGATAAAGACCGCACTTACTTTCCAAGCACCCAGTCCATAAGCTCCCTACTCATCCTGAAAGAGTCTTTCCTCTCAAGGTCCTGAAGGACCACAACAAGCTCTTCTTCAGACACCAGACTGCGATCCAATGCAAGACGCAGCAATGCCAGCGTACCCACAATGGCGACGCCGTGCTTTGCCGCAAACTTCCTGCCGGAAAGGTCATCCAGAACGGCTACCGCGTTCTTCTCCTTTGCAAGCTTCACGGTCCCGGCCTCGCCTGCGCCGATCCCCGGACTGCCGAAGTCGCTTACGTCGACCTTCTCTAATATCATCCAGCCGCCAAACTTCGGACCAAAAGAAACCGCGCAAAGAGCCTCGGGAAATATCATCTCGCGATAAACCGTATCCGCGACATAGACGCGCGCGCCTTTCAAGACATCGCGCAGCAGGCCGAGCCTTCCGATCTTTACAAATGCAGAAATGACCGAGTTATCCAATACCGCTTCTTTCATAGGCGCTTACTTGCGACGGAATACTCCTTCTCAAGCTCGGACAAAGCCTCAGGACCCCGGCTAAAGGGGATGCCGCGAGCAGCCAATAATTCCTTCATCCGTTCGTAGCCGACGCCCGATATCTCCGCAGCACGCGAAAGAGAAACCTTCCCCTTCCGGTACAAATCAACGGCGATCCCCTCTTTCTCCTTGTCCAGCTTCTCGAGAAACTCCCGCATAGCCTCGCGGATCAACTCGCTGCGGCTCTCGAAAAAACCGCTCTCCACGTAAAGATCCGCCTCTTCCCGGAGCATGTCGGGGATCCTGACAAGAATGTTTTCAGACATTTTTTTCCTTCACAGATATGTTATCTATATGTAAAACATATGTATTACATATATAAAAAGAAGGAGCATAAACCTAAGCCCACTTCTCCAATGCCTCTTTCAATTCCTCATGGTCTTCGGCATACTCTTCCAGAGAAATGCCCTTCATCACGGCTTCCACCGCCCCCCTCGCAGCCCTCGCACCCGCGACCGTCCCCTCGGGGTGGCCGTGTATTCCCCCGCCCATCTGGATTATTATGTCAGAGCCGAGTATGTCTATCAGATCCGGCACAAGGCCGGGGTGTAGTCCGCCGGAGCACACTGGAAAAACGGCCTTTATGTTGTAGAGCTCCTCTTTCATGGCATTTTTGATCGCTATCACGTCCTGGGCCGGGCCTTCCATCTTGCCCACGGCGGTCCCGATGTGTAGTTGGTCGACTCCTATCAGGCGCAGGGAACGCGCATACGCCAGCATGGATATGCCGTGCTTCGGATTCCTTGTAAAAGCCGCATGCATGGCCCTGTGCGCGTGTATGACCAAGTCGAGGTCTTCGTCTATGAGAGACTGCAGGCCGGAGAATCCCGCAGTCACGACATCCACCATCGCGTATTCTCCGCCGTTCTCTTTCACAAGCTCTGCCCGGTTTATCATCTCCTCGGTGTCTGCCGTAACGTTGGGCATGTAAACTTTTTTGTCCCCTGTTTCGCACTCTGCTCGGTCCCGCATCTTGAGCGTCTTTAGAACGCGTTCTCCGAAGGGATTAAAGCGCTGATTCGTAAGGTTCTCGTCGTCCTTCACTATGTCGCAGCCGCCCACCCAGGAATCATATGCGACGCGCGCGTGATCGTCCGCTCCAAGGCCCAGCTTGGGCTTTATTATCGTGCCTACGAGAGGCCGGTCTTTTATTTTCAGTATCTTTCGGACGCCGGTTATCCCATACTTCGGGCCCTTGAAGGATTTGACGATAGACCTGGGGAACTTGATATCAAGTAGACGCAGATTAGCGACAGACTTCATGCCGAAAATATTCCCGGCCACGCTGCTGTATATCTGGGGCATGTTGCCCTGCTCGAAAAGCTCGCCAGGATACGCTACTTTCACAACTCCTGTCTTCTTGTCCAACGCATAGACAGAGGGGCCAAGACGCTCCATTATGCGCGGCTTCGTAGTACTTACGTCGGTCCAGGTCCCGACAGAAGACTCGGAAGCGACAGCCTCGCAGGCTTTCTCAAGGCTCGTGCCCTCGCCGGGCTCCGCGTAAAAAGTAACCACGAGATCGTTTTCGTCAGGCGAATAATCCAGATCGATGTAGCTGGTCCGGGGCATTTTCTCTTAGAGTACTCCCTTAGTAGACGAAACGCCCTTCCCGGTGACGCGGGTAGCGTCATGCAGCGCTCTTGCAAGCGCCTTAAAAGATGCTTCGACCATGTGGTGGTCGTTTCTTCCCGCTACTTTGAGGTGCAGATTAAGTTTTCCCTTCGACGCAAGAGATTCGAAGAAATGCGGCACGTTCTCCTTGGTAACGTCTCCGAGCTTCGCATCCCTGAATTCCGAGAAAGGAATATCGATCAAGGCATACGGCCTCCCGGACAGGTCAAGCGCTACGGTCGCAAGAGACTCATCCATCGGAACAAGAGCGTGGCCCATCCGGTTAATGCCCTTTTTATCGCCAAGCGCCTTATCCAGCGCCTCGCCCAGGCACAGCCCAAGGTCTTCGACAAGGTGATGGTCCTCTACCTTAACGTCGCCCTTCGCGCTAATCGTAAGGTCGAATGATGCGTGTTTCGCAAAATTCTCCAGCATGTGGTTCAGGAAATTGACGGGCGACTTGATCTTCGATCTGCCGGCACCGTCAAGGTTTAATTCCAAGGTTATCTGCGTCTCCTTTGTCTTGCGCGCAATTTTTGCAGTTCTCATTTTATCTTGTTTAATTAATCAGCCCCTGACTTAAAATACTTTCCTGACACCGTATTAATAATATTACGAGGAAAGCAATATGCCTAAATGGAATCCAAAAGACTATGAGAAAAACTCATGCGCGCAGGAGACATGGGCAAAAGAACTCATAAAAAAACTAAAACTCAAAGGAACCGAACACATCCTGGACATAGGCTGCGGAGACGGCAAACTAACGGCAGAACTGGCAAAAAACGTCCCAAACGGAACGGCAACCGGCCTGGACGCATCGCCTGAAATGATCGCCTATGCAATATCCAGGCACCAAAATTATCCTAATCTGACATTCCGGGTAGGAGACGCAAGATGCCTGGAATATGACAAAGAGTTCGACCATGTTGTCTCATTCGCATGCCTGCACTGGATCAGGGACCATGTCCCGGTCCTGCAAGGCATAAAACGCAGCCTGCGGCCTACCGGACGGATGCTTCTGCAGTTTGGAGGGAAAGGGAATGCCACGGAAATAATCAAGGTCGCAGATGACGTCATTGCAGCGAACTGGAAAAAATATTTTGACGGATTCGTATTTCCATGGGCGTTCTACACCCCGCAAGAATACAGGGTATTTCTCAAGCAGGCAGGCCTGAAAGAAACGAGAGTAGAATTAGTCCCAAAGGACAGAGCAGACACCGGTCACGAGGGCCTTGCGTCGTTCATAAGAACAACCTGGCACCCGTACACTGACAGAGTACCTGAAAAGATGCGCAAAAAATTCATAGACGAGATCGCGGAAGAATACATACGACGTAATCCTTTGGACTCAAAGGGCATGGTACATATCCCGATGATGAGGCTGGAAGTGGAAGCGTGCGTTATCTGACTTCTGATTTTCCGTTAAACTCCGTAATCGCATCCGCAGCATTCTTCAATATCGCGTATGCTGCGTCCTGTCCCGGCCAGCTTCCCAGGCCGCAGTCCGGGCCTGCGTATTTTATCCGGTCCCCGAATAGTTCGTAGGCCTTAGTCAGCCTCTTAGTGATGTTGCGCGCGTTCTCCATCTTGTCGGCTAGATCTGAGAAATCTTTGGTCTTCCAAAGGTCTGTTGCATATCTCTCATTGTATTCCGCGGCCATCTTGGATATGTCGGTGCGGGCCACGCCGACGCGCAGGAATTTGTCGTATGATTCGATCTCGCTCTTGTCCAACAGGTCAAGAGCTTTCGGGCTTGCCGCGTATTCTACGCCTATCACGTTTATTTTGTCGGCCGAGTAGACCATGTCCACGGCGTTCACGGAGTGCAGGTGTATCTCCACGTCTCTTCGCCCGGCTTTTTTGGCGGCAGTATCCCATGCCTCGGTCAGTATGTCCGCATCGATCGACATATTGGGGTTCAGGCCCAGGCTTGGCTCGTCTATGGAAAAAACCGCAGTCTTTAGATAGGCGGTATCGATGATGGAATTTTCGATGAACCTTGACACGCTTTTCGACATATTCATGAGCAGGTCTTCCTGCACGCTTCCCCCGACGCTTTTAAGATATAATTCAAGAGGCCCGGTCACGCAGACGCGCATCTGCAATGCCTCGCCAGTGTCTTTCAGGAACTTTTTTCCTACCGGGGCAAGGGCGGAAAGTTCGGGTAAGACCGCATGCTTTTTTTCCACAACCCAGGGCTGATCCTCTTCCGGATAGTCCTCCATCAATTGGGTATAGGACTGGATCATGTCCCGTACCTGCGGGTAATTGGGGCGCATGATGCCTGCGTCTATCTTTTTTTGCATCATCTCTCCTATGACCGGATCGAATATGTCCCGGTCCGCTTTCACCGCAGTACCCGTGGCTATGGCGGATGCGATCTTCCTTATTTTTTCCCTGTCTGCGCCGGCTGGCAGTGGGAAGCTTCCTATGTCGTCGGAGATTATTTCGGGCATGTTATGGTATCTATGATTTTTCCAGTATCTCTCTTATTTCTGTTTGGAACATTTCAAAGTCTTTTATGCCTTTCTTAATGTCTTTATATGCACGCATATCATCTATTTTTCCGTACCTGTGGACAAGAAGGTTTCGGAATCCTTTCATTTCCCTTATTTTTGCGCTTAGATTCTTTGTTATACGCCCTGCGTCTGCCAGTTTCTTTATTATGTCGTCTTCGTCTTCGGGGATCCCGAGTTTGTAGTCTGCGTTAAGTATCGCGCATATGTCCAGCATGTTCTCTATGCAATACTCCGTCTTTTTGTAGATACCGTCTTTAATGAGGCCGATAACATTGAATTTGCCGGGTTTATCCGGCAGATTTTCTTGTATCAGATCAATGCTTTCTTCGATCTCTTTTAGTTTTATCCTTATCAGGTCTTTTCTTAGGTTCATGGAACTATCCTCCAACGTATTGCATTAGTTTCGGCCTGAATGTTTCATAGTCTTTTATGGTATTTGTCAGGGTGTCGTACATGAATCCATTGTCTTTGGCATATACTTCTTTTCCTCTTAGTACGTTTTTTCTTACGTAGAGAGGTATTTCCTGGAATATCTGTATGTCGAATCTTGCGGGCAGCAGCCGGAGGAGTCGTTCCCTGAAGCTTGCCTGCTGTTTTCGGTCTCCGGCGTAGTAGATGCATAGGTCAATATCCGAGCTTTTCAGCGCTCTTCCTTCCGCGGCCGAGCCGTAAAGTATCACGAACTCCACTCTGCCGAAGTCTTTCTGACTTCTTAGGACGTTCATAAATCTGTCCACCAAGCGGATTGTTTCCTGCGGCATCTTCTTTTTCATATGGCCGAAAAAAGTTACTGTTATATATCCCGAGGCAGGGCATAAAAATATGACCCGCTGCGCTCTCCACTATTATCCCCACAATCTATCTTAATATATAGTAGATATATGATAGCCATGGCCGCCAAGATCCCCCGCTGCATGAGTACGCAGCACCCGGATAACGTCAACCTCCCGTTCTTTGCCGAAAGCACGGTTCTTGGAGGAGAAGACGAGATACAGGAGGCGTATTATGCGCTCTCGCACCTTGGGTGCGACGAGCAGATGTGGGACTGCGAAGGAAAAGAAGTGGACGATTTCGTGGTCAAGAAACTTCTAACAAAATATGAGTCCTTTTTCAGGGAAACAAAGCTTGGTAAGGACGTTTTCATAACTCTGCGGGTGCCTAACCCCACCATTGAGAAGGCCGAAGCAAAGATACTTCTTGAAACATTGGAGAGCATCCCCAGGTCATACGACGTCGCAAAACTATTCTATGGAGCAGACCTCGCACCGATATTCGAGGTTATCCTCCCGATGACGACATCCGCAAGATGCATAGACCGCATATACCGCTACTACGCAGACTATGTCGTGGGAAAACAGGACAAGCCCTTCAGAGACGGGGACATAACCATCGCGGAATGGATAGGCGAGTTCAAGCCCGACAGGATAAACGTAATACCCTTGTTCGAGGACAGAGAACACATGCTGGAAGCGCACAGCATAACAAAGCAGTACCTGCAGGACAAAGACGTAGAATATCAGCGGGTATTCCTGGCAAGAAGCGACCCTGCGATGAACTACGGCCTCATAAGCGCGGTGCTCCTGAACAAGATAGCATTACACCGCCTGCATCTACTATCCGAAGAGATTGGAGTTCCCATATATCCGATCATCGGCGTGGGCAGCGCGCCTTTCAGGGGGGACCTGCGTCCTGAGACTGTCGGCAAGGTCATGGACGAGTATCCCAGCGCGTATACTTTCACGATACAGTCGGCTCTTAAATACGACAATCCGCCTGAAAGGGTCAGGGAGACGGTCAAGAAGCTCAAGGAGAGAAGAGTCGGAAAGCCGCAGGAGATAGACGAGAAGAAAAGTCTGGAGTTCATCGACAGATACTGCCGGGAATACCAAAAACAGATAGCAGTGCTCGCCCCCGTGATAAACAAGGTCGCAAGATACGTTCCCGCAAGAAGAAAAAGAAAACTGCACGTGGGCCTCTTCGGTTATTCCCGGAACATGGGCGAAATAAAGCTGCCCAGGGTGATATCATTCACTGCAGCCCTTTACTCCGTCGGCCTGCCGCCTGAGATACTGGGGATAAACGCCCTCAGCGGAGACGACGCAGGATTCATAAGAGAGTCTTACGTGAACTATGAGACAGGCCTGAAAGACGCATTGGCATACTACAACCCGGATACCGAATACGTACCGGCCGAAGTCAGGAAAGCAATAAAAAAGTCGGGAATAGACTACGAAACAAACCAGGAACACAAGAAGATAACGGACCAGATAATAGACTCCATCAAAAAGAACCAGACCGAGGGACGCGAAGAACTGATACTCAGAGCGGCAAGCGTTAGAAAATTCTTAGGATGAGTTCTTTCCTTCGTAGTAGATAACCCGGATCTTTTCTTCGGTTATTAGGCCGCCGTTTATGATCCCATCAAGCTTAGGCTTAATGGCTTCTATCTTCTCTTTTTTGTCTGCGACCTCTATTACCAGAGGAAGATCCGTTGAAAGTCTGAGAACTGATGTGGTGTGCAGCCTGCTTGTTTTGCCGTAGCCGCTTACGGCCCTCAGCACTGTTGCGCCTGCGAGTCCTTCTTTTTTGAACAATTCCAGTAGATACTTGTGCAGGGGTTTTCCCTGGAACATGTCGGATTCGCCGATGAATATCCTTAGAAGCACTGCTTCGGATTCTTTTTCCATTGTATCTATGCTTTCACGAAAGATAGGACTATCAATCTGCCCAGGTAGACGGCAAACAAAGTGGATGCCACTGTCCCCAGGACGTTTACCGTAAAAGGCATCAACTGGTTCTGTTCCAGCAGGCGGAATGATTCGTAGCTGAATGTGGACATGGTCGTGTATGCGCCCAGGACGCCTATTGTGAGAAACATCCGCTCTTCCGGGCCGAAGAGGCCTCCATATTCTGAAGAGTACATGATGAGCGACAAAACCAATGTTCCGGTGAAATTAACCGCCAGGGTCCCTAAAGGGAAAGACTCCATCCCTTTTTGCACCCAGCCGCCTACGGCATACCGCAGTATTGCCCCAAGAAAGCCGCCTGCGCCCACTATAAGCAAGGGATTCATATTTGCTATATCTTTTATTTTCAGACATTAAAATAATCTGTATAATATGAAAAAGAAGCGCCTTTTCAATCTGAACCTCCAGGCTCTCTTCGGGAGCATAGTCCTTGTCTCCGCCCTGAGGATGGCGATGGCTCCTTATCCCAACATAGAGCCCGTAATGCTCTTCACACTCACAGCCGGCCTTGCGGCAGGCCCCCTCGCAGGCTTTTTAATTGGCGCAGGCTCCATGATACTGTCAAACATCCTGATGGCATCAGGGCCCCTGACATTCCCGTGGCTGATGCAGATGCCTCTCGTAACCCTATACACATCCCTTGCTTATGGAATAGTCGGCGTCATAGCCGGGCTGCTGGGCTATGCGAAAAAGAACTTCCTGCGCAGGGAATATGCCCTGCTTGCCGGAGCGCTTACGCTGTTCTACGATCTTGTTACATGCGTATGTTTTGCCTTGCAGTTCTACGGAGCCGGAGGAATCCCTATGGCTCTCATGGCCCAGGTGCCGTTCACGATACTCCATTTGTCCAACGCAGTATTCGCATTCATCTTTGCCCCCTACCTGTATAAGGCCGCGCTCGATGCCAGGGCTTTTTCCATCCGCGGCTTGTTGTCAGCCAGACGCCAGGATTCGTAAAATATAATAAAAGCAACAAAGACTAATTTTCTACCATGGAAAACACAGGAATACTTGTCGTCAGCTACGGCTCACGTGCCGCCTCGATCGTGGATGCGTTCTTGCGCAGCAATTATAACGTAAAATTGTATATCGCAGACAAGCAGAGGAATCCTTTTAACCTGGAAAAAGCAGAGGAACACGTCGTCATACCCGACCTCTCGGTTGATAAGATATGCAAGTGGGCGAAGACGAGGGCCGATAAGATAAGCTTCGGCGTGGTCTGCCCGGAGGGTCCGATAATCGCGGGGATACGCGACGTCCTGGAAAAAGAGACCGGCATACCAATGGTCTGCCCCACAAAAGAATTCGCGCTCGAGGAAAGCAAGGTCGCCCAGAGGGAGATTATGGCAAAATGCGTTCCGGAAGCCAATCCCCGCTACAAGGTATTCAGGAAGGCGGAATACAAAAGCGAGGAGGAGATGAAGAAAGACCTGAAGGAATGGCTCTCTGAATTAAACAACCAGGCAGTCGTGAAGCCGGACCGCCCCGGATACGGCAAAGGCGTAGGCGTGTGGGGAGACCACTTTAATACATTCGAGGAATTATACCGGCACTACATGACGATATATGAAAAAGACTCGGTTCTCGTAGAAGAAAAAGTAGACGGCGAAGAGTCCAGCTACCAGTGCTTCTGCGACGGAGTAAGCCTTGCGGGACTCCCGGACGTAAGGGACTACAAAAGAGCATTCGACGACGACGCGGGACCGAACACAGGAGGCATGGGCTCATACAAAGACGCATGCGACCATCTGCCGTTCATGTCGGCGCAAGACCGGGAGAAGGAAGGAGAGATCGCGAACAAATTATTCAAGTACCTCAAATCAGGAAAAAAAGAGGAAGACGGCCTGCGCGGGCCCGCTCTATACCTGGCATACATGCACACAAAGGAGGGCCCGAAGGTACTGGAGATAAACAGCCGCGGAGGAGACCCGGAGTTCATAAACATCATGACCACCCTCAAAGACGATTACGTCGACGTATGCTTTGACATGATAGACGGGTGCATGAGAAGGATCAGGGTAGAAAAGAAAGCAAGCGTTCTGACTTACAAGGTGCCCTCGACCTATGGGGGCTTTGCGTCGCAGTTCCCGGAAAAGGTTAAAACCGGGGAAGTTGGCGGGCCAATAGACCTTTCCAAAGCGTATAAGCTTTCCAGGGAATACAATGGAAACCTGAAAATATACCCAGGCTCTCTGAATCTCGGAGAAGACAATAAGAATTATGCCCTGGGCTCAAGGACCGTCGCCTGCGTGGGAATTGCCGACAACATAGAAGAAGCAAGGGAGTTATCGCTCAAAGGCGTGAATGCCATAAGCGGCGGAAGCCTTTGGTGCAGGAACGACGTAGCATCTGCGCAGCACATAGGAAAAAGCGTAGAGCATATGAAAAGGCTCAGGTCTTAAGTCTTTGCATCCGTAGGCTTGCAGAATCCGCACGGAACATAGCCCTGGGACACGGCGTATTTAGCGTTACTGAAACACACCCTGTTACGCGGACTGACCTTCTCAGCCTGAGCGCAGGTGCAGTAATGGAATTTCTTTGTCTGGTTATTGCCCACGAACAACGCATCTTTCGGGCAGCCGAGGGATTCGCATGGGCCGGTCTGTTCCTCTGTTTTCGCGGGAAGGGATGCGTTCACGGCATCGGTATCAGTACTCTGAGCCAGCTCCGTCTGGTTCGATACGCAGCCAGGAGTGGTCTGGTTGCAGACGCAGACAAGAGGAGGAACATTACAGGAACATACAGGTTCTTCTATCCTGCACTCGCGGCTCTCTGACACGATCGTTCCATCGCTGCATACGTATTTGTAGCTCTGGACCGCTTCCGCCTTTTCTCCTACGCATCCGCTGTTTGCGATAAGGCACAAAAGCAGCATAATATTGAGTACGAGAGTTAATCGTCCATTCATTAATAAAAAATAGATTTAGTTATATAAATATTAGACAGATAATTCAATGAAAAAATAAATATAATACCAAAGCACA
The DNA here is from genome assembly GCA_023252215.1 of Candidatus Altarchaeales archaeon. Classification (GTDB taxonomy): domain Archaea; phylum Altiarchaeota; class Altiarchaeia; order IMC4; family QMZM01; genus CAIYYO01. The sequence goes on along the minus strand of JAHEXG010000006.1, from coordinate 30,287 downwards.
TGTTCCGCCTGCCAGGGTGCCTAAAAAATTGGTCATATGATTATCCAAGAACTTCGAGCGGCCCTCAAGCGTGGCGCCGACAATACTATCAACGTAGCAGCCGAAAAGCCCTGAAATAGTCCCAAAAACAAAAAAAGTAAGACGATTAAAGCCTAAGTCAAAAAAGAGGGGTATGACAGAGATCATAGCAGCGCCCGCAAGGGCGGCAAAACAGCCTGCAAGGGAAATTGCGCCATTGGTCCCGATAGCGGCTTTCTTGAAATTCGTGACCATTCGGGGAATACTGCCGTGCACCTCGCCTATCTCGGTAGCAAATGTGTCAGCCGCAGCAGATGCCATGGCGCCGATGTAGCCCAGGAGGAAGACATTGTTTCCTCCGGAAACTTTATACAGGACTGCGAAAACCATTGCAGCGCCTCCGTTCCCAAAGACGTTCCGGTAACTGCGCACCTTTTCTGCGACGCCGTATCCCTCTTTGACCGCGTACCTGTATCGGGTGACCAGGTTCCCGAGAACGAAAAAAGCAAGTATCAGATATATCCATTCTGCGCCGACCGTGAGCAAAGCAATCAGTCCCACCAGGCCAGAAGCGATTACTGCGGAGTAATCTATCTTCCCCTTTTGATAAGCATACAGAATGACAAGCACCGAAAAAAATACTGTGACCGCGAAAAAAACATCCATTTTACGCTTGAGAAGTATAGAGTATTACCTCAAACCATAATAAATAGACTAAAAAAAAAGAATATCAGAACAGATCCACATCCTGTATATAGGACTTGCCCAAGCGGAGCGCGATCTCGGCTTTGGACAATTCTTTGCCCAGATACGATGCATGAGAAACATCTTTCGTCAATTTCCGGGCCAATATCTCCCCATACACTTCCTGCGCGGACCCTCCGGTTATGCGCAGCAAGGGCTTGTTTTTTTCATAGTACACCGCATTGATCAGGCGGTCGACGTATATGCGGAATTCCGAATCTTCCATGACGCCATCTTTTGCCTTCAGGGCTCTGGCCACCGGGAGCTTAAGCGAGGAAAGGTCATTCAATGCGCCTTTCTTTTTGTCTTTGAGTACCAAAAGGTCCAATCCCAGGTCTTTTGGCGCCTGCCCGCGCTTCCTAGCCAGGTACATCATCCGGGCCGCAGCCGACAGCTCCGCAACCGAGCCATGAGTCTTGGGACTTGCTTCCACAGTAAACAAAAGACCTATTCCCATTTCAGATGCATAACCTGCCAGGAGCGCATTGACTCCCTGCGAATCCGCGTCCAATAGCTCGGTTACGTTGCCTGCGCCAAGCATCATAGGCACACCAGGATGCTTTTCCCGGAACAACGCATAAGCCTGAAGCGAGCCGGCATAGCCTGAATTCACGGGATTCAATACCATATCGGCTATGAGCTTTTTACCCTCGAGGCTTTCCATTATCTTCTCGACAAGAAAAACACGTTCAAGGGGTTCCGCTGGGACTTTTCCCCGCGCATCCCTCGGAATAACCACCGCAGGAACATCAAGAGACTCAAAGACCCCATAATTGCACAAATCCACGCTCAAAACAAGGTCTATTCCAGCATCCACAGCGCAGACAATCTCCTTCGGATCCAATGAATCGATCGACAGGGGAATATCCACGGCAGAGCGCACTACTTTGACTATGCCGTCTATCTTTTTTGAATTGTCCCGGCCGGCCATCATCCCAAGGTCTATTATGCCTGCGCCCGAGTCCCTGAAATATACGGCCTTCTCTGCCAACTCTCTTTCAGAAAGAAGGGGAGCATCGTTTATTTCCGCAACCACGCAGCCCATCCCCCCGGCGCCCAAGTAGACCGCCCTCTTTTTACCTATCTTGAAAGAATATTTTCCCGGCCGGCGTAAGGCGCCGGACAGTTCCCTGCGCATCCTTGCCTCCGATCCCTCTTGCATTATCTCATCCGCAGGAACTACTGTGGACAGTTTTATTTCCCCGGACAGATATTTCTCCAAAGTCTCCGGGAGATCAGAAATGCTGAGCGGACCCTTATAGCAGGGTATGCCGGTCTTTTTCGCGACTGCCGAAACGTCTCCTATCACGTTTCCGGGAACTATTATCCCGGTTATCTTATCCGGGTCTGCGCCTAAAACCCCCTTTAATAAGTCTCCCACTGTGAGAAATGATGCTACGTCTACTCCGCAGACGCGGACGACCGCCGGCACGGAAAGGCTTTTCGCGCATCTTTTCACAGCCTCCGCCGCGTTCCTTCCGGTGACAAGGAGTAATGCCATCGTATAACTATTTCTTTTATTTGCTTTATACCTAATTCTAATAGAACTAATAAAACCCGGCCAAGAAAAAAAAATAGAGAGACAAAAAAAATGGACTACGTTGTGGAAGTGAGGATCGAACTAAAGAGCGGAGTGCTTGACGCCGAAGGCGAGACCGTGAACAAGTCATTGAAGCTCCTGGGCTTCCCGGCAAAGGACGTGAAAACCGTGAAGGTATACGACATCACCCTGGAAGCGGGAAGCGAGGAAGACGCCAGAAAGAAGGCCGAGAACGCGGCAAAAAAACTCCTGGCCAACCCGGTCATACAGAACTACTACGTCACGCCAAAGAAAAAATAGTAACTATACGACAGTTTTCTGCGATTTAAGCAGGAAAGCATAATAAAAATTATATAACAAAAAAAATGGATGCACTAACCGGACTGATCCTGCTTGCAATAGCAGGCATCGTAGTGATTGTCATAGGGCTGTTTTTTTACTACTATAATAGGATAGTAGTCCTGGGCAACCGCATAGACAACGCATGGGCGCAGATAGACGTCCAGCTCACAAAGAGGGCGGACCTGATACCCAACCTCGTGGAGACCGTGCAAGGCTACATGAAGCACGAACAAAAGGTATTCACAGCCGTAACCGAAGCAAGGGCCGGCCTGATGAACGCAAAGAGCGTAGAAGACCGGGCAAAAGCCGGGAACGTATTACAGGACACTCTTAAGACGCTCTTCGCAGTAGCCGAGAACTACCCAACCCTGAAAGCCAACGAAAACTTCATGAAAATGCAGGAAGACCTCACAGACATCGAAAACAAGATAGCATACACAAGACAGTTCTACAACGACTCAGTCCTGTTCTACAACAACATGGTATCAACGATACCGGCCATGTTGATCGCAGGCATGATGAACCGGAAAAACAAGCCCTACCTCGAAGCGCCTGCAGAGAAAAGAGAAGCGGTGAAGGTAAAATTCGACGTATAATTGAGGACTGTTAAAAAGAAAATATTCAGCTCTATCCGTCAGGGCGGCTGATGCCCGTGGCAGAATGCCGCCCCCGGTGCGAGCTGACGTTAAGCAGCTCTATGGAGAAAATATCTTTCTTTGACCAGATAGAAAAGAACAAGAAGAACTCTTATTTCCTCATCTTTTTTGTTTTCATAGTATTGATAGGCCTGGGTTTCGTATTCTCCCAAGTATTCGACCCGGGGGCAACGTTTATCATACTGATCTTTTCTATCATATTCTCGATAAGCTATACAGTTGGAACCTATTATTATTCGGACAAGATAGCGCTGGCATCCGTTGGCGCAACCCCGGCAGTAGGCGAGCAATACAGCCGCCTGCGCAACCGCGTCGAAGGATTGTCAATGGCCGCGGGACTGCCCAAACCCGGCGTCTATGTCATGCATTCTCCCGAAATAAACGCCTTTGCCACCGGCAGAGACCCTGAGCATTCGGTTATCTGCGTGACAGACGGCGCGCTCCAGAGGCTGACTGAACCGGAACTGGAGGGAGTCCTGGCCCATGAGATGAGCCACGTAGCAAACTACGACATACGTTTCGTGACATTGGCCGCAGTCATGGTCGGGATAATATCGATAGCAAGCCAGCTATTCCTGCGCAGCATGTGGCTTGGCGGTGGACGAAGCAACGACGAGCGCAGAGGCGGAGGAGGAGCGATATTCCTTGTCATTGGAATAATCCTGGCAATACTTGCGCCCATAGTCGTGAAACTGGTGCAGCTTGCGATATCCCGGAGAAGAGAGTATATGGCGGACGCGGGAAGCGTGCAGCTGACAAGATACCCCGGGAACCTCATATCCGCGCTGAAAAAGATCAAAGCATACTATGAAGGAGGCGCGCCCCATGCCAAGGTAAGCGATGCAGTCGCTCCTATGTTCTTTGCAGACCCCCTGCATGCGAGGTTCGTTAACCTGTTCAACACCCATCCTCCCATCGAGGACCGGATAAAAGTGCTGGAAGCAATGTAGGATTTTTTGCAGGATTTTAATTCCCCTAATCCCATTTATTAAAACTTCTAAGGTGCTATTCTCCATGGATTACTATAAAGAACTGCTCGGGCTCATAGACGAACAGGAAAGATGGCGCGCAAACTGTATTAATATGATCGCCAGCGAGAACGTTACTTCTAAAGCGGTTCAGAGAGCCGTTGCCTCCGACTTCGGGCACAGATACGCCGAGGGCCTTTTGGGCGGAGAAGTGAACGGAGTCCATATCTTTGAGCGGTTCTACCAGGGCACGCGCGTATTCGACAGAGTAGAGCACCTGGCAATGAAACTGTCAAAGGAGTCGTTCCATGCAGAGCACGCTAACGTAGTCCCGATATCAGGGGCGGTTTCTAACCTTGTCACCTACAAGGCGCTCGCAAAGTACGGGGACAAGATAACCGGCTTATCAATACCCTCAGGCGGACACATATCCCATACCAAGGTTTCGGCGGCAGGTTTCCTGTCACTGCAGGAAGTAGCCTACCCATTCGACAACGAGGAGATGAACATAGACGTTGATGCGGCCAAGAAAATGGTCCTGGAAGAGAAGCCAAAGATCATGATATTCGGCGGAAGCCTGTTTCTATTCCCGCACCCTCTTAGGGAGTTTCGGGAGATCGCAGACCAGATAGGCGCATCCATCATGTACGACGCAGCGCACGTTCTTGGCCTAATCGCAGGAGGAAAGTTCCAGGACCCGATGACAGAAGGCGCGGACGTGATGACTGCTTCAACGCATAAGACATTCCCCGGCCCGCAGGGAGGAGTCATACTCTGCAAGAACAAGCACAAAAAACGCATAGACAACGCGGCATTTCCAGGCCTCATGAGCAACCACCACCTGCACCACGTCGCAGGATATGCCATCGCGCTCGCAGAGATGAAAGAATACGGAAAAGCCTACGCAACTCAGACGATAAAGAACGCAAAAGCCCTGGCATCGTCGCTCCACGAACTAGGATTCAACGTATTATGCGAACACAAAGGCTTTACCGAAAGCCACCAGGTCGTAGCAGACGTATCCAAAATAGGCGGCGGAACAAAGATAGCGGAAGAATTCGAGAAAGCAAACATCATAATAAACAAAAACCTCCTGCCCTGGGACAATTTGGAGAAGACCGCAAACCCCTCAGGCATAAGGATAGGAACCCAGGAAATGACCAAAATGGGCATGAAAGAAACAGACATGAAAGAAATAGCAGGCCTCATGAAGAAAATAGCCATCGACGGCATGAGCCCGGAAAAGGTCAAAAAGGACGTAATAGAGCTGCGCAAAAACTATCAAAAAGTACAATACTGCTTCGATCAATAATAATATATAATATGTCAGAGGAATACCAGCTCTTTTGCCTTGCCTGAGTGGTCGTCCATGAAGCGCCGGAACTCATAGAAACCCCGGTACCTGCCCGGATTCGTGAAAACCAGCTTCCATTGACCCAGCATTTGTTCGTTCTCGGAAAGCTTCTCTATAATCTCCTTTATGCGTTTTTCTATGTCGTCTAAGTCAAAGAGCATGACCCGGTATACTCCCTTCCCGCTGGAAAGCACGCTTGAGATCTCTTCTATGGAGATCACTTCTCCGGGAAAAACGTGATATAGATCGATTATCAGCATTGGCCCGAAGTATTTTACGTGCTGAGTGATGGCATGGTGCCCGGATTTTTCGCATGATACGCTGCGAAATATCTCTGCATAATCGGGTAAGTCCTCGTTTTTCCGGCGTTCCACAGTTATATTAATCAGCCTTCCGGCCTTAATATAGGTTCCAGAATTCCGGATTTATACGCCTGCTTCCAGGTAGAAGAACCAGGTAATGATAGAGACTACAAGGAACGAATACATGAAAAAGGGGTGGGTGAAAGATCTAAGCATAAAATAGCTGAAATAGAAGGGGAGTATGGTTTTCAGGCTGTAGAAAACAAACGATACCTTATACATTGGACTTGCGTTGCCGTAGACGGATAATTTATCCGCCTTGTTCACTTTCCCGTAATAGAGGATAAAGGAGAGAATGCCCAAAAAGAAGCCGGCTATGACGTAGAACCTCAGATAATCGGGCATACTACTCCACTGGGATTCGGTCAACATATAGAGCAGCAAAAGATTCGGCAGAACACCCAACAGGGGCGCATAACGGGATTCCAGGATAAATGCAGCGACAAACACCGCTATAAGCACCGCGCCCTGCGGGAGAATATCTATCTCGCTTACGGCAGTGGAATGCACATAGTATACTGCAAGAGAGAAAAAGAACAGCACAAAAAGGACGTATATCTTCGCATTCAGGGACCGGGGTTTTTCTTCATCCATTCTTGCTCCATCCATTCCGTATAAGACTTAAGTAAAAGGGAAATATATTTGCATCCAAGTCTATCATCTATTTATCATCGCATTTTCCAATAGAATAAGCCAGCCAGATGAAAATCTTCCAAAAAGACCTGAGACACGGAAAGGTCAAGGTAGGAATAGAAAACCTCGACGACCTATGGTACCTCTCCAACGTAATATGCCCCGGAGACCTGATCTCCTCGAAGACTGAAAGACGCATCAAGGGAAAAGACGACATGGAGCGGGCAGGAAAAAGCGAACGAGTCACAATAACGATAATCCTCAGAGTAGAGAAAGCGGATTTCAAACTGGAAAACGACACCTACCGCATAACAGGGATCATTACCGAAGGACCCGAAGACCTGGTCTCCATAGGATCCCACCACACAATAAACGCGGAAAAAGACACGATACTTACAATAATCAAAGAACACTGGAGCAATTACGAACTAGACCGCTTAAAGGACGCGGAAAAGTCGGCGCTCAGGCCAAAGATACTCATCGCAGTAATAGACGTAGGAGACGCCGAAATAGCGCTCGTACGCGAATCCAAGATAGAACGCTACGACCTGTCCAAAGCCATAGGCGGAAAATACGACACCAAGGGCAGGGCGGAAAGAAAGCAGGAATTCTACAAGGACACGACAGATGCGCTCGCAGGCATCCTTGCAAAAGAGAACATCTCAGGGATAATCATAGCAGGGGCAGGATTCGAAAAAGAGAATTTTTATAAGTACCTCTCGGAAAAAAACCCGCATATAGCGAAGATAGCGACACTGGAGAACATAGGCTCCCACGGGGAAGCAGGCGTAAACGAGGTAATGAAACGATCCAAGGCAAAGAGGATAGACGAAGAAATAAACGCGGCAAAAGACGTAAGGATGCTCTCCCGAGTATTGGAAGAACTGGGAAAAGAAAGCGGACTAGCAGTCTACGGACTGACAGACGCAGAGAACGCATCATCCTCCGGAGCAGTGGAAACGCTCATAGTATGCGACGACCAATTCATCAAAAACAGGCAGCGCATGGAGCCCCTGATGCAGAACGTAAAAAACGCGAGAGGAGAAGTGCACATATTGAACCATGCGGGAGACGCAGGAAAACAATTAACATCGCTGGGGGGAATAGCGGGGGTTCTGAGGTATAAAATAAACTAAAAAAAAAGGATAATTCACTCCACAATCGCGTGTCTCCTTTTGAGGTCTTCTTCCCCGGCCTTCATCTCTATCATGAGCTTTGCGATTATCCCGTCAAAGAATATCATCACAGTGTCTTCGAACAACGTGCCAAGCGGCGTAAGAGACGAATGCGTTCCCTCTATCTGGCTCCTGATGGGGTCTTTTTCTATGTCTATCTTGGTCCGGCCTTTCACAGTCACAATGTAATCTGACAATTTACAGGCCGAAGAACTCGGATAAGACGACACAGTCAATACTTTTGCGCCGACCTTCTTTGCGATCTCGGCCGCCCGCACGACGCTGTTCGTTTCGCCGGAACCGGATACGACGATCAAAAGATCCCTGCACGTCATGGCGGGAGTAACGCTCTCTCCGACGACGTATGCCGTCAGCCCCAGCTGGACAAGCCGCGTCGCGAAAGCCTTGGCAACAAGCCCTGAACGACCTGCGCCCATGATGAAGATACCCTTGGCTTTCTCTATGGTGTTGACCATATCCTCGATCTGCTTTTCATCGAGGCCTTCCACGATGCTTTCAACGTGTCTCACTATCGTGAGCATGGTATTCTTAACAGCCATGGTATCTACTTGGAATCAGGCCAAGAAAAATCAGGACAGCTTCTTTTTGAAGGACTGTACCTTTGGCTCCACATGCACAGTCACTTCCTTTACGTCGGGCTTCTTTTTTATGAGTTCGGACCTTACGACATGAGCGATGTAATGGCCTTCTTCCACGCTCATCTTCGGCGAAACCTGGATGTGCACGTCCACGAGCAACTTGCTGCCCGCCTGCCTTACGCGCAATTTATGATAGGATTCCACGCCCTTTGTCGCGGAAACGATCTCTTCAATAGCGGTTATCACTTCAACCGGGGGGCTCGTATCCATGAACACGTGAAAAGACTTCATGCCCAGGCGATAAGACACCCAGAGCATCAGCAGCGCCACAAACAACGCAGCCAGGGAATCGAATACAGGGTAACCCAGCATGACAAAGCCCAGGCCCACGATAACTGAGACAGCACCCCACAGGTCGGTTGAAAAATGATATGCGTCGGCTTCAAGCGCCGCGCTCCCGTACTCGCTGCTGGCGCGATGCAGATACCTTGAAAGGATATAATCGATAACGATCGTGAGGACCATCACCCCTATGCCAAGCTCCGTGGACTCTATCACGGTGTGCTGCTGGGACAGTATCCTGCTGCCGGCTTCGTAGACTACAAAGAGGCTGGTCAATACTATCAGGACAGTCTGCGCCAAAGAAGACAGGTTCTCGAATTTCTCATGGCCGTAGGGATGCGAGTGATCGGCCGGCTCCTCTGCCTTCTTTATGCCGATGTATGCGAAGACTGACGCCAGAAAGTCGAAGCCGGAATGCAAAAGCTCTGCAAGAAGCGCAAGGCTTCCGGTAACGTAGACTACGAATAGTTTGACTAATATCAGAAAAGCATTGACAGCAAGCGAATACGAAGCAGCCCTAAGCTTTTTTCCTCCGTGCAAAGAAACATCATTCCAGGTCATTGTTAAAAATAGGAATTCCAGACTTTAAAAAAGATTCGGAATAGTCAGCATCGTCCCATTACGCTTGGTCGCATTCCCGGTAGAAGGCTTGGAAGGGTCTGACAGGCTTATTCCGCAGTCTGAATAACAGGCCTTGTATTTCTTTAAGCACGCATCGGCGCATGCGACCTTTTCTTTCGACACCTGCTTTACGTCGCAGAGAGCCACGCATGACACGGAAGCGTTATCGCACTGCTCGATACACTCGTCCACGTATCCCTTCTTCTCTCTTTCAATGACGCAGGCGGTTTTGTTGTAGCCACTCAACCCAATACATTGATCCAGAGTTGTTGTCGTCTCCCCCGGAGTAGTTACAAACGATCCGGGCTGGTCTTTATCGCAGACGCCGTCCTGGTTTGAGTCAATGCAGCAATCGCTTCCATGGGATATATACGGCGGGTTGCAGACTGATTGCTTCTGGTTTATGCCCATGTATATTATCACTGCTATAAGCAGGATCACGAACAGCGCTTTTGGGTTCATATTGGTCGATGCATATTCCAGATACTAATTAAGCGATGAATGCTTAAAAAGACAGGAATTTTTGAACGAATATAGTATAATGATATATTTAATGAATAATTATTGGATTCATAGATTTAAAAATTAAACATTATTTATGCAATAAATCCCTAATATTATATAGAATAGACTATAACAGCTAACAATATGATCAACACAGACCTGTCCGCGCTCGTAATGGCGCTGGAGGAAAAGGAGGGCATAAAGCTTTCGGAAGCTGCGCAGAGGCTCGAATTATCGGAACATGAAACCGAGAGACTGGCAAAGATGCTGGTGGAATACAAAATACTGGAGATACACTACTCCCTAAAAGGACACAAGATACTCAAAAAAGGCGCAATGCCTGCCAAAACCGAAGAAAAAGAAAGAACACTCCACAAAAAACACCACGTATCTGCTGAAACAGAACGGGCAGTCAACTACCTAAGATATAAGATAGCGGAAAAAAGGAACAACAAAACAGAAGAAACAGAAAGACAGAAAAGACTCAAAGAAATAAAAGAAGGACTCGCCGAAGTAAGACAAAACCTGGAAAACATCAGGAACAGCATCAAAAAAGACCAAACGGAAAAGCAGGGATCATTCAATGCAATGGCAGATGCCGTAATAACGCAGATAGAATAAAAAAAAAATAAAGCCTTTTTAATTCTTGTTCATACTATTTCCTTTAAATAAGACCAGTATCCTTTGACTTATTTTCCAGAGATTTTAATCGCTCTTCCGTAAATATAATACACTCGTTAGAAAAAAATGGCTCGACCAATCGAACCTACGCCGGTTTTAACAGGCGAGGATGCGAAAAGATTCCTTAAAGAAAAGGAGAGGATCGACAACCTTAGGCCCGGCGATCCTGAGTATGAGAAACGTAAGGCCTTTTTTGCAGAGTGCCGCAGAATCTATGCTAAGACAAAGCCTTGGGGCTGATTTTATTCGGGCATTATGTCCAAATACATTGGTTTATTCGGTTTTTCTCCTTTTTCGCTGAATGGTTTGAAGCTGTTTTTTGAGTAGAACGATAAGGCTCCTTCCTTGTTGTATGCGTCCACGGTTATATACCGGCACCCCATGTTCTCCGAGTGTTCTAATGCTTTGCTTACGACGTTTCCGATGATGAATGAACCGACTCCTTGACCCCATCGGGCGCAGGATACTCCGAGGCGGCCTATCTTTATCGCGGGATAGTTTTTCTGGCTTTTGCCGAGACGATCCATCTTTCTCTTGTCTTCGGAATTTAGGCTTATGGAGTCGTTAGAGAGGCAAAAATAGCCGACCAATTCCCGATCATAGAGTACGGCATATGTTACTGCGAGCTTGCCTCGCCCATATTTTAGGGCGTCTACCTGGATAAACTCATTTAAGTCCTTGTCTTTGCAGTCAAAATCTTTAGTCAAATGAAGCAAGTCCCCGGTAAGCTTCATAATCTGGAGCATTGAGCCATCTATCATTTTGGCATCGCCTCAAACAAAATAATGCATCGGGAGCTTAGATCCCCTGATTGATTCAGGCATAAACCGATAGCCTCTGACGAGATTTGAACTCGTGACCTCTGCCTTTTTGTCGAGTACCGGACTGTTGTCCGGCACGTAGATACCAAGGCAGCGCTCCACCGGCTGAGCTACAGAGGCGCATATTTTTATTGAAGTTATTATTCTGTCTTAGGGTTTTTATATCAGGGCAGCAAAGCCGCTAATAGTTCTCCTGAGAAGAACGCAACTATCGACATGACCATCCCCGCAGTCATCGTTCTCTGGCTTAGCGAGGGATGCATCCTCAGAGAGGATAGGAACATTGCGTCCGCGATCAATATGAATACTCCGTAGAAGAAGAGGCTGAAACGGGGGGGTGCGAATCCGGGGTAAAAAGGCGCAAGTGAGAGGATCATTGCGATGAACAGGAAGGTCTTGGACGTGTCCCGCGCTTTTTCGACGCCCAGGCGTATCGGGAGGGTTATCGCGTATTTTTTGCGGTCGCCTTCTATGTCTTCTATGTCTTTCATGATCTCTCTTGAGAGGGTGGCGAAGAATGCGCATCCCGACAGCAGGGCGACCATCTGCAATTTGCCCATTTCCAGCAATCCCACGGTTTGGTTGGCGAATGCGCCGTATACGAATATCGATGCGACAAGGTAGCTTACTATCAGGTTTGACAACAGGTACATCTTCTTGGAGTATTTTCCATAGACCAGGAGCACTATGACGTTGGATACGGCTATTAGAAAGCAGTATATGTTGACGTATTTGGACATTCCCAGGCCGATCGCGAAGAATGCGAGCGAGAGCATCATGGCGTCGCTTTTGCTTATCTTGTTGCTTGGCAGCGCGCGGTTGGGCCGGTTGATGCGGTCTATTTCGTAGTCGAAGTAGTCGTTTATTATGTTCCCGGCGCCGGTTATTATGAATGCGGCGAAGCCTGCCATCAGCACTTTCACAGTGAACACCGAGCCTGCGTCTATGAAAGAAGCGCCTAGAAGCACTGCAATAAAAGTCATGGCGCAGTTTCTGATCCTGATAAGACCCAGGAAGACCTTGATTTTTGCTAATGTCTTGCCTGGGGCGTTTTCTTGTTTCACTTTAATTATAGGAGTATATTTATAGGAGTATATTAGGTCATTCATGGATTAATAATCCTTTAAGTAATCCTGCCATACCCTGCTCATTTCAGCAGTAGCGCGGGAAAAGCGACCGGATATTCTCAGTTCATGGGCTTTGCGCGCTTTGTTGTAGGACTTGTCTAACATGCCTGCTTTCCGCAGCCTTTTGAGCATATTGGAGTACTGGCTCTGGGATAGGCCGGTTCTCTTGCAGTATTTCTCCCAGCCGTCTACAGTGTAAGGCGATTCAGTCCTCTGCCATTCTTTTACGTGTTTTAGAAAGTCCTCTGCCTGTTCTGCCAGCTCAGGCTCCTTCCAGAAAAGCGCTTCAAGAAGATCTCCAAGGCCGGCAGGCGGTTTTTCGGGGTCAATGCTTATCTTCGCAAGGCGTACAACAGAATTCTGCATAGTATATTTATATTATTGCAAATGACTTAAAATAGTAATAGTTAATATTTTATACCATTATTGCATATTACTTGCAATAACATCAGAAACAATAGAAATCCCTGCATCGATCCTCAGACCAGTGCCGCAGAAATGCGTCCTCACAGCGCGGGAACCGGCGCGCTCATAATCCTTTATAAGCTCTTCCATGGAACGCGGCTGAACGCCCATGCTGCGCGCAACCTTGTGCACGTCGTAATAAGGAAGAGTGACCGCCTGCTCCAGTTCTATCGTCTTTGCCAGGGCAAGGGCCTCCTTTCCCAGCCCATAGCTGCCCTCGGAAAACTCCTTCTGCAATTTCCGGCAGAAATCAGGCTCAGCGTATCTTCCAGTCCAAAGGGGGCCGCAGTTGTGCAGTTTAGACCCGCAGACGCAGGTAGCCGCAAGGTTGCCCAGCTTCTCATAGCCCCGGAAGCGGCAGGAAAAACAGTGCTGCAGATAACCCAGGTTCTTCAAGGTCTCAGTAGCTGCGCCAGGCCCTCTTTTCATCTTCACGTAGGTCTTGAAATAGTGGTGCGTGCAATGGGAAAACAGAGGCGTAATCCCCTTCTCATGCCTCGCGGCGATCGATGCAACGAATCCTATCAGTATGCGCAGGCCCAGTTCGTTATAGTAGTCTGTTCGCAGGGAGGTGGAGGCGTATTTCTTCACGCAGGCCCTCGGAGAAGAACCGCACAACGCCGCAGTATCTGTCGCAGTGACGCCCAGGATGCCCCCGGTATCTATCGCACGCACAGCGGAATCCATGCAGCGCACAGGCGTACCAAAGGGATCGATGTCTATGAAATCAAACCTGCGGTCCGCAAGCACCCTGTTTGCGTCAAGGCAGGTGGCTTCCACAGATAGTTTGTTCAGTTCCGCGTTCTTCTTTATTAGTTCGACTGCGTCGGGGTTTATGTCGTTCATAAGCACCGGAACCCCTACCTCGTTTGCAACCCGTATGCCCCTTGCCCCGGTGCCTGCGAGCAGGTCGCAGAAGGCCTCGGGCTTTGCGATGGACGCGACAGCAACAGATATGTCCCGGTTCATCTCCATGACAGGGTTATAGAAGACAGGGTCTTTTTTGGTCATATCGCCTTCTACCGGTACGAGCAGGCGGGTGCGGCCCTCGATGACTTCTTTTAGCGCGATGTCCATTTTTTCAGTTTATGTCTTCTAAGTCAAAATATATTATGGGTTCCAATTAATTTAACAGGTAACAAAAAAATGAAAATCGTCGTTGCCATCTGCGGCGCATCCGGCGTCGTCCTGGGAAAAAGGCTGGTCGAATTCCTGAAAACAAAGGAAAACAGGGACAAATACGAGGTGCACCTCATAATATCCGAGGCCGCAAAAGAGATAGCCGGCTTTGAGGAAACGGACCTGTCGGCCGCAAGAAAGCTTGCAGATTACAGTTACGACGAGGACGACATGTCGGCGGGGATAGCCAGTTCCTCCTACGGCGTCGATGCGATGACAGTTCTTCCCTGCTCCATGAAGACCCTTTCCGCCATAGCGAACGGCCTGTGCGACAACCTCATAAACCGGGCCGCAGAGAATGTGATGAAGACAGGAAGGCTTCTTGTGGTCTCGCCGAGGGATACGCCTCTTTCGCTCGCGGCACTGGAGAACATGGCTAAACTAAAAGGAGACGGCGCACTGATCGTTCCGCCGGTCATGGCCTATTACTACAAGCCCAGGACCATAGACGACGTAAACGATTTCTTTGTCGGAAAAGTGCTGGACTGTCTCCGGATAGAACACGACCTGTACAATAAATGGGGCAAAGAAAAATGACCGGATTACGCGATTTCCTCGAACTCCTCAGAAAAGAAGGAGAGCTTACAACAGTAAAAAAAGAGGTTGACCCATACCTGGAAGCAGCCCGCATACTGAAAGAAAACGACGGAAAGACCATACTCTTTGAAAAAGTCAAAGGCACAGACAACAAAGTAGCGGGAGGCGTATGCGGCTCGCGCAGGAATTTTGCCAGAGCCTTCGGAATAGAAGAAGGAACAAACCTCCTTGAATACATTGCGGACGCGATAGACAAACCCAAAGAGCCGGCCAAAATAAGCAAAGGCCCGTGCCAGGAAGTCGTGGAAGAAATAGTAGACCTGGAAAAAATGCCGATACTCACGCATAGCAGCAGGGAGCGCCCCTACATAACAGCCGGCGTATATGTTTCATACGACAAAGAATACGGCTACAACCTAAGCTACCACCGAACTGCCCGCATAGGCAAGAACAGGATGGTCGCCAGGATATGCCAGCGCGACTTATACAAGTACCTGGAAAGAGCAGGCGGAGAACTGGACGTTGCAATATGCATCGGCCTACACCCGGCAATACTCCTCGCAGCGGCAGTATCAGCGCAAACAGGCATCAGCGAAATGAGCATAGCAAACACCCTGAACCCGTACAAAGTAATCAAATGCAAGACAAACGATCTCCTCGTACCCGCAGACGCAGAATACGTCCTGGAAGGAAGGATCACAAAAGAACGCACGACTGAAGGCCCGTTCATCGACATCACAGGAACATTCGACATAATCCGAAAAGAGCCCGTCCTGGAAATAGACTGCATAACCCACAGGAAGGATCCGATATACCACGGCCTCGTAGCATCGATGAGCGAGCACAAGTTCCTCATGGGCATGCCAAGAGAGCCGGTCATATACCGGGAAGTAAAGAAGGTCTGCGCCTGCAAAGACGTAATTCTGACGGACGGCGGATGCAGATGGTTCGACGGCGTGGTAAAGATAAAAAAGGAAAAAGAAGACGACGGAAAAAAGGCGGCAGAAGCCGCATTTAGGGGCCACGCCAGCATGAAACACGTCGTGGTCGTAGACGAAGACATAGACATCCACGACATAAACGAAGTAGAATGGGCGATAGCCACCAGGAGCCAGGCAGGAAAAGACTGGAACATAAAGAAAGAAAAAGGAAGCAGCCTCGACGCATCAGCGGAAGCAGACAGGACCACGAGCAAGGCGGGGATAGACGCGACCATCCCCTGGGGCAAGCCGAAAGAGAAGTTCTTGAAGGGACGAATAGGGGAATAAAATAATGAAGCTCACCAAAGAAGAGCAGGACATGCTCGACGGAAAATTAGGGGAAGGAATCCAGAAGGCAATGGAGATCCTCGTCGCCCTCGGGGAGATCTACGGCGCAAGGGACATGGTCCCGATCACTAGTTCCCAGGTTTCCGGGGTAAGTTACAAAAATCTGGGCGACGCGGGCCTGGAGTTTTTGCAGGACTGGGCTGCCAAGGGCGCGCGTGTCATAGTCCCGACTACGTTGAATCCGGCGGGCGCGGACATAGAGAACTGGAAGGCGCTCGGCATATCAGAGGAGTTTGCGAAAAAGCAGAAAGAAGTGGTAGACGCCTACGTTTCTATGGGCATCACCCCGTCGTGCACCTGTGCGCCTTACATGATCGGCAACGCCCCAAAATACGGCGACCACATAGCTTGGTCCGAGTCCTCGGCCGTGTCTTACGAGAATTCCGTAATGGGCGCAAGGACGAACCGGGAGGGAGGGCCTTCGGCACTGGCCGCGGCCATCGCAGGCTGCACTCCGAGGTACGGCCTGCACCTTGACGCGAACAGGAAGGCATCTTTAGTAGTCAATGTGGAATGCGAATTAAAAGACCACGCGGATTATGGTGCCCTTGGTTATATCATTGGAAAAAGGGCAGGAACGAAGGTGCCGTATTTCTATCTTGAAAAGAACAAAAAAGTATTATCCGACCAACTCAGAACCCTTGGAGCGACGATGGCTGCCGCGGGCTCCGTGGCATTATACCATGTCGACGGCGTTACGCCTGAAGCAAAGAGGTATAACATGGTATTGTCTTATGCTGAAAGGATAACAGTAAAGGATCTAAAGGAAGGATACGACGCACTCGATTCCGATGCAAAGGACATCGATTACGTAGCCATCGGCTGCCCGCATGCGTCCCTTGACGAATTGCGGGAAATAGCCGCCCTCCTTAAGGGAAAGAAGGTTAAGTCGGCAGTATGGATAACTACTGCAAGGAAGATAAAAGATAATGCGGGACCGCTCGTGGAGGAGATAGAGAAGAGCGGGGCATTAGTCGTCGCAGACACCTGCATGATAGTTGCGCCAATAGAGGAGCTAGGCTATAAGACAATGGCGACAAACGCCGGGAAAGCGGCCTGCTATGCGCCCTCGCACTGCAAACTATCGACAAGGTACGGCCCGCTTAAAAAATGCATCGATGCGGCTGTGTCCGGGAGGTGGGAGTGATGGAGCTAAAAGGCCGGGTCATCAAAAAAGGCGCAGCCAAAGGAATTGCCCTCGTTTCCAAAACCCCGGTATCGTTCTTTGGCTTCGTCGACCCGAAGACAGGCATCGTTACGGAAAAAGGCCACGAGCTATTCGGCCAGAGCATAAAGGGCAAAATACTCGTCTTCCCCTACGGCAAGGGCTCTACTGTGGGCTCGTATTCTCTTTACAGGATGAAAAAAGAGGGAAGCGCGCCCATCGGAATAATCAATTCGGAATGCGAGCCGATCGTTGCGGTCGGCGCCATCATATCGGACATACCCTGCGTGGATAAGGTGGACATTTCAAAGATTTGTTCGGGCGATACCGTCGATATCCTTGATGGCGTCGTAAGGGTTGGTTAGATCATTTTTTTATTCTCGCGTAGACCATTATTAACTTGTAGAATGAAGAAAAAGCAGCTTATAGTAGTAAAATTGGGCGGTTCGGCGATAACTGCGAAAGACGAGGATAAGCCGGAAGTGAATTCCTCTAACCTGGACAGGCTGGCAAAAGAGATGACTGAGGCTTGGAATGAGTCCGGTTTTTCCATGGTAGTAGTCCATGGCGCCGGGCCCTTCGGCCATGTTCCTGCCCGAAAGTATGACCTGGATAAGGGCCTGAAAGGAAGCTGGCAGATCGAGGGGATTTCCGAGACGCATCAGTCTATGGAGGGCCTGAATTACCGGGTGGTTGATTCCCTGCGCAGGGCGGGCCTTCCGGCAGTTGCCTTCCAGCCTTCGGCAGGCGGAGTATTGCGTAATGGAAGGCTTGTGAGTTTCCCAATCTACGTACTGAAAGAACTGCTGAAGCTTGGGATCGTGCCGGTAGCATACGGCGACGTATTATTCGACCGGGAAAAAGGGGTTAGCATCCTCTCGGGAGACCATCTTGTCCCGTATCTTGCAAAGAAACTTAATGCAGACCGGGTGATACTGGTGGCGGATGTTCCGGGCATATTTGACCGGGATCCTAAGAAGAACAAAGATGCGAAGATAATAAAAGAGCTTGGCAGAAAGAACGTCGGCCTGGTAAAGGAGATCGGTTCTGCGAAAGGCGTCGACGTCACTGGGGGTATGAAGGGAAAGCTTGGCGAATTATTGCGCCTTGCCGGCATGGGCATAGAATCCGAGATCGTCTGCGGCTTTGAGGATGGAACGCTTAAGCGGGCGCTGTTGGGTGAACGGGGTTTGGGCACTATAATTAAAAAGGATTCATAAGGATAACAGAATATGAAAATCAATGACCGGAAGCTGGACCACCTGAGGATCTGCACTGAAGAGAACGTGGAGGCTGGGAATACGGGGTTAAAAGAGGTAATGCTCGCACACAAGGCTCTGCCTGAGATAGATTATGATGAGATAGACACAGGTATCAGGTTCCTTGGGAAAAAGCTTTCTTATCCTATAATCTTTGAGGCCATGACTGGAGGCGTTGCCGAGGCGGCGAAGATAAACCGGGACGTTGCGTCCGTAGCGCAGGAATACGGCGTAGGATTCGGGGTGGGCAGCCAGCGGGCGGCGATAGAAGACTCGTCTTTGGAGGATACCTTCAGGGTAAGGGACGTTGCGCCCGATATTTTCCTTATCGCAAACCTGGGGGCGGTTCAACTCAACTACGGCTACTCTGTAAAGGAATGCGCAAAGGCCGTGAATATGATAGGCGCCGACGCATTGGCATTGCACATTAATCCCCTGCAGGAAGCCGTTCAGACCGAAGGAAACAGGAATTTTTCGGACCTTGCAAAGAAGATAAACGAAGTAGGTAAGAAGCTTGGCAAGCCGGTCATAGTAAAAGAAACAGGCTGCGGCATATCCTATGAGACGGCATCATTACTGAAGGTTGCTGCAATAGACGTTGCCGGAACCGGGGGAACGTCCTGGAGCCTGGTGGAAAGCCACAGGTCGGAAGGCATTGGAAGGGATATCGGAAAAACATTCTCCGGCTGGGGCATACCTACCGCCGAATCCATCCGGGAAGCAGCCAAAACAGGGATGCCAGTCATCGCCTCCGGAGGCATAAGAACAGGGATAGACGCCGCCAAATCGCTGGCATTGGGAGCCCAATGCGTGGGTATGGCTCTGCCCATCCTGACCTCCTGGACGGTGGACGGAAAGAAGGGAATACAAGACCTCGTAGACAAATTCATCACCGAACTAAAGATCTCCATGTTTCTCACAGGGGCTAAGAACATAGAGGATTTGAGAGGCAGGATACGAGAGCAACATTGAAACTCCTCGAAAAAATAGCAGCATACTTCCGGGGAAGAAAGGAAGAACCTGCCATATACGGTCTTGAAGAACTTGCCCATCTACTAAAAGAAGAGGAGAAAAAGAAAAAAGACGCCGCTTACCTGGATGCGGAACCCATCCTGGAAGACATACGCGAAAGCATCGATAACATAAAAGCCCTGGCACTGGATATCCAAGACAAAGAATGCCCGAAGGAGGCAAACGTAAGGGCAAAGGCAGTCCTTAGAACAGCCAAACCAGAATTCGTGCGCGAAGTACTAGAAGCAGTCAAAGGCGTCCGCGGCGAAAGAAAAAAAGACCTGGCCGCAGACAAACGCGCGATCGACGAAACACTGGACCTCCTGGCAAAAGCGTTGATGGGCCCCGGAAAGTATCTCCCCCTGGCTTACGGAGAAGAGCTTGACCGGATAAAAAAAGAACTGAGGATCCTGGCCGTAAAAAGAAAAGAACTGGAAGAAACCGCCCGCATAAACGACGATGCAGCAGACATTCTCAAGGACATAGATTTTTTGAAAGAGCGGATAAAGCACGTTTCCCTGCTGGAAAAAGAAAGAAACGAAACCGCTCAGAGCCTGGAAGCACTTGAAAAGGAAGAATGCGCCCTCGCAGAAGAAAGAGACAGGATAGAGAAAGGACGCGAATACGCAGAATTCCTTGAAAAAAAAGAAGAACTAAGAAAGGTAATATGCGAAAAAGAGGAAAAAGAGAACAGGGTATACAATCTGCTCACTCCCCTTAAAAGGCCTATTAAGATGCTCAGAAAATCCCTGGAAGAAAAAGGAAAACACGATCCATACCTAAAAGAGATAGAAAAATACGCCCAGGACCCCGTAGAGTCCCTGTGCGCCGCAGACGCAAAAGAACTGCCGAAGCTGCTATCAGAACTGAAAAAAAACATGGAAACAATCCATGAGATAAAAGACGAAGAAAAAAACAGGGCGAAACAGAGAGTATCAGCCATCGAATCAGAGGACCTCCAAAAGACAAGGCACGAGATCATCTCACTTAGAAAAAAGGAGGAAGAGTTAATGCACGAGATAGGCTCCGCGCAGGCCCACGCGAAAAAAACTTCAAACGAAAAGGAGACCGGGAGGATTCGGCGTGAAATAACGCAGAAAAAGGAAGACTTGTCCAGGATAGGAAAAAAAATAGGCAAAGAAGACGTTTTTTTAAAAACAGAAAAACAGGCTCTTGAGGAGAAAACAGGCAGGCTGAAAAACAGGAGAATATGCATCGCGCTAAAATGATCCGGCAGGTTTATATTGGTTTGTTGGTAAAGTATTAATGTAGTCATGGACGAGAAGAAATCCCTCAAAGACCTCCTGGCGGTGAAAAAAGAGGTCGAAGAGGAAGAAAAGGGGGTAAAAGCCTTACTAGGCGTAGAAGAAAAAGCCCTTGACAGTTTCCTGGAGAAGACAAAGGATAAGATGGACGTGGGCAACTGGCTTAAAAAAGCCCACGAACACGAAGCCCGAAGCGACTACCAGAAAGCATTGGAATCCTATCTAAAGTTCATAGAAGGAAAACTCGAAGCCATAGAATCAGACCCGAATGCATCACTACAGGCCTATCTTGCAATGGTCACCTACTACCTGAAAGTGGCTGAATGCTATGAAAAGGTCACCCACACCAGCGCCGGAGGCAAGGCAAAAGACATGGAGAATGCCGGCAGGTATTACGTTAAATCTGCCGAAATGTTCACAGAGATGGAGAAATATGACGAGGCCCAGAAACACTACGAGAATGCTGCAAGATGCTTCGCAGAAGCCGAAAACTACGGCATGGCCGCAGGAGCTTTCATGGACGACGCCTTCATGAACTACAAGATAGAAAACAAGATGATATCGACCGCAGCATTCATAAAAGCCGCGGAATTCTACGAAAAAGCCGAAGACTACGCCAATTCCTCAAAAGCATACCTCAAAGCAGCCGAGCTGAACCTGGACATAAAAGACATATACGGAGCCATGAACAGCTACAAAAAAGCAGCCGAATGCTACGACAAATTGAACAAACCCGCTGAAGCCATACAATACTACATAAAGTCCGCGGAGCTTTCCTCGACAGTGGAAAGATACACGGAAGTCGCGGAAAGATACGTCGGCATAGCCAACGCGTACGAAAAACTCCAGGACTACAAAGACGCAGTATTCTACCACCTCCGGGCAGCGGAACTGAACAAAGGAAACGACGACCTTTCGACAACCTACAACTACGAAAACACCGCAAGATGCTATATCAAGACAGAGGAATACGGCAAGGCCATAGAGTACCTGAAAAGGTCCGCCCAGATGCGGGCAGACATGAAAAAATACGCCGAGGCCTCCGCATCCTCATACGACATAGCCCGGATATACGAAAAAATCCAAGACCTGGAAAACGCAGCATACTACTATTTCCAATACGCAGAATACGGAGCGTCCGCAAGACTGAAAGAGGCCAGGGACGGATACGGAAAAGCCGCCAAATTATTCGAGCAGATGGCCAAGAAAAAAATCGAAGAAGGAAACATCGAAAAAGCAGTCAGCGACTATCTTGAAGCATCCAAAGGCTACGACAAAATAGAGGACCTGAAGACTTCTGCAGACATCTTCTATAAAATGGCGGAGATCGAGTATGCAAGAAACTACGACAACGCCATAAAATACTACCTGGAAGCAGCCGGCAGGTACGATAATATAGGAGACAATGCAGGCGCCGCAAACGCTTACACACTAGCCAAAGACCACCTCAACGCCGCCAAACACTACTCGCTCTACGCAAACGAACAGCTCAGGAAGAGCCAGTTCTTCTACGCAGGAGACGGATGGAGAAAGGCCGCAGACTCCTACAGAAGGCTCAAAAAATCGTGGGACATGAAAGAAGCATACAGCAAAGCCATACACGACTACTCCCAGTACCTGCAGAACGCCGAATACATAAAGTCCGCGGATCCGGACATGAACCTGGGAAACGCGGAAAAAAAGATGGCAGAATGCTTTATAGAAACAGAAGAAAGCCCCAAAGCCAAAGAACACATGGACAAAGCCCTGGCATACTTCAAGGAAAACAAAGACCAAAAACAGATACAGGCAGCAGAAGCCCTTTCAAGGATAATAGACGCGGACCTGAGCCTGAAAGTCGGGGACTACGAAAAAACATATAAGATATTGAACGAGGCAGTAGTCCTGCTGGAAAAAGCCCACAATGAAGGCAAATGGCCCCCTGAATACGCGGAATTCCTCGAACACAACAAAGAAAAAGCGCTCGAAATAATCCAGAAGATAAACGTAAAACCCGAGATAGAACTCACAGTGGACGCGCCAAAAGAGGTCCTGCCCGCAGGCACGATAACACTGCGCGGGAAGATAACGAACAACAGCACATACAAGATAAACAGCGTGTTCTTCCTGCCCAACCTCCCAATGGAGCTATCGCTCACAAAAGAGCTGGAAACCGTGCCGGAAATGAGCCCCGGAGAAAAAATAGAGTTCACGATAGAGGTAAAAACAGACGCACAAAAGAAATACAACTTCGCGCCGATGGAAGTATTATACAAAGACAAGGACGGAAACAGGTACATGAAAGCCAGCAACGAAATACTCCTCGAAATAAAATAACAGCCAAATACCGGCAGCAAGATTAAATATCCCTTTTCTCATAGTAGTATACAGAGTCAAGCAATCCAAAAAGAATGGTCGAAGCAGACGGAATAAAAACAGAAACCCCCACGGGCGCCGCAAGACCTTTCACAGGCGAACCTCCGGCAGCCCCCATAAGGAAAGACAAAGATGTCTACCAGCAGATATCCAGGCTGTACGACGAGATACGAAAAAAAATAGTAGGATATGACGAGATCATAGAATGCGTCCTAATAGGATTCCTCTGCGACGGACACGTGCTACTGGAAAGCGTCCCCGGAATGGGCAAGACCATGCTCACAAAAGCCATATCCGACGCAATGGACATGGACTTCAAAAGGATCCAGGGAACGGCAGACCTCACGTCCTCTGACATCAGCGGAAGAATAACCTACGACGAAGAAGCCAAGAGAAACGTATTCATAAAAGGCCCGGTATTCACAAACATCCTCCTGATGGACGAAATAAACAGGGCGCCGCCCATGTCACAGTCCGCCCTGCTGGAGATAATGGAGGAAAAAAGAGTCACAGTCGCCGGCGTCACATACGAACTGCCAAAGCCGTTCATCGTCCTCGCAACGGAAAACCCGCTGGAACAAAAAGGCGTGTTCCCACTCCCGGAAGCACAAAAAGACAGATTCCTGTTCAAAGTAATGATGATGTACCTCCCAAAGGAACAGGAAACAGCCATCGTCAAAACCAAATTCAAAGAAGAAAAGGTCGCAAGAATACTCACGCCCGCAGAGATACTAATCATGCGAAAAGAAGCATTCGAAAGCGCATACATGAGCGACTCGATGATAGAATACGCAGTCAGGATAGTAGACGAAACGCGACACAGAAAAGAACTGCAAGTAGGAGCCTCGCCCAGGGCATCAATAAACTTCATGAAAGCCTCCAAAGCAAGAGTATTCCTCGAAGGACGCGAAAACGTGACAGCGGCAGACATAAAAAAACTCGCCTACCCGATTCTGCGACACAGGATAATACTAAACCCGGAATACGTGGAAATGCGCGTAACACCGGACGACATAATCAGAAAAATACTGGAGAAGATAGACGCGCCCATAATGTGAAGACCCCAGAAGGGGGCTTAATCCCTTTTACTTATTCTTAAAAATACCCAACGCACGCCCGGCATCAAGCCAGCCCTCCGCATACTCCAAAGCGGCTAATGCGTTAAGATAGTCGCCGTTATCGTAGAAATGCTTTGCGTCGCTGTAATAGGCCAAAGCCATTGTCCGAAACTCATCGCGCGCCTTGTCCAAGTCAACGGAACCAATCTTCTCTTCCTCCAATCCCTCGAAACGGGGCCGCGCCTTCAAGAGATACTTTTCCAGCTTGACCCTAAGCTCCGCGCTCATCGTTTATTCAAGACAAAAGTATTTCCGCGGACATCGGCCAAAACAGCGTTGCATTTCCGGGCCACTTCGGAGGCGATCTCTTCTCGGTCCCTCTCTCCTTTCGCCGAACGCAGTATCTTTACTTTAACGGCCTTCTTCTTTTTTATCTGATCCTTTAATTCTTCGATAAACGAGTCGGTTACGCCGGCCTTGCCCAGCTGGACGACCATCACTTCTTCTACGGGTTTTGTTTTTTCCATTTACGCACCTTTACAGGATAATATAGGTACTTTCAAGATATATCAGGGCTTCGGGCCCGTAACAGGAGAATTGCGTTTCCGCCTGCGTTCCCTGACCTCTTTTACGTAGGGCCGGTATTTCTTTTCTCCGCAGGACAGGCACTTTGTCTCCACCCGCTTTTCCGCGGAATTGATACGGACGATCGAGGTCTTCCCGGGCAAAAGATAGGTACTACAGCCCCGGCAGAATCTCCCGCCGTATTCTCTTCCAAGGCGTATGTTGAATTTCATAGCAATGTCCCGGGCCCTTTCGACGTATCTGGAAGCAACTTGCAGGTCTCCTGAGAGCGCGGCCCGGTCTGCAAGGGAAAAAAGTATCTTTATCCTCTCGGATGCGATATTCTCCCCCTCGGCCTTGTTTTTCCTGCGCGTATTTTTCATCTCGAAAACCCGGTTAATATCTC
The DNA here is from genome assembly GCA_023252215.1 of Candidatus Altarchaeales archaeon. Taxonomy (GTDB): domain Archaea; phylum Altiarchaeota; class Altiarchaeia; order IMC4; family QMZM01; genus CAIYYO01. The sequence goes on along the minus strand of JAHEXG010000006.1, from coordinate 5,208 downwards.
CGCTCCATTCTTCTTCAGGAGCACGGTATCTTCGAACCTTACTCCGTATTTGCCCGGGATGTACACACCCGGTTCGATAGTAAAAACCATATCTTCTTTGAGCACGTCCAATGAATCACTGCTAAGGCTCGGGCTCTCATGTATGTTCAGACCTACTCCGTGGCCGCTGGAGTGATAGAACTTGTAACCCCTGCGGCCCATATCCTTCTCTATGAAGGCATGCACGTCGCCTGCAACGACCCCCGGCTTTAGCATGTCGATAGCTTCGCCTCTCAACTCGTCGACGTACTCGATAAGGCGCCTTGCCGGCCGGTCGACGGAGCCGACGGCGATGGTGCGAGTCATATCAGAGTAATACCCGTACACTCTTCCTCCGAGGTCTACGACTACGGTGCTCCCCTTCTTTATCTTACCGGGACCTGCCCGCGCGTGTATGTCTGCGCTGCTTGCACCCGACGAGAGGAGCATCCCGTCGTCGAATGGAGGCGCATCCGACCCGGCTTTGCGTATGGCATACTCTATCTCAGCCAGGGCATCCAACTCCTTCACTCCCCCGGAAACGACGTCATAGGCTTTACGCATGCCGATCACGGCGATGTCCGCGGCTTTTCGCAGTAGCCCTATTTCAAGCGGGGTCTTCGTCATCCTCTGCTGTTCGATCACGTCCGTTGCCAAAGGGTCTATTCCCAGGTTCTTTTCCATGCTTTGAAAACCCATGACTGAGGGATTGTCTACATGAAGGCATTTTATGCCAAGCTTCTTGACCTGGTTCTTTATTGCGTCTTTTTCGTAGAGCATAACTTCCAGGGGATATTTTTTGTCATCGTAGAGGTCAGAGTATATTTCTTTGTATATCTCCCGGGTCCAGAGAAAATCCTCATCCCTTGTGAGTAGAAGCCGTCCGGTATCTCTTCCGCTAAGGTACGTCGTATTCTTGGGCGCAGTCACTAGAAGCTTGTCTATCTTTTTTTCTTCCATCAGGGAGTGCAGCCTTTTAACCCTCTTTTCTACTTCTGCGGCAGTTATCATATCATCATCTCGGTTGTTTGTTTTTTATTTGCTTTATCCTTAGTATTATTATCTTTTAATATTTTAGGTGATTATATATGAAACCATTGGATGTATTAAGCGATTTATTGGACAATCAAGTGATGGTGCGACTGAAGAACGGAATGGTGATAACGGGCAAATTAAAAGCCTTCGACATTCACATAAACCTCGTACTAGAAGACGCCTCCTTCCAGGACGGCGACGTGGAGAAGAAATTCAAGCATATGTTCCTGAGAGGGGACATGGTGATATTCATATCCTAAAAGCCCCCTCTTTACCTCTTTTTATCGATTTATAACCTGGAAAAACCCTTATTAATACCCAGACAGAGAACAAAAATGAAAGGAACAAGAAGCTTCGGAAAGATGGGCAAACGGCATACGCACATAAGATGCGGCCGCTGCGGAAAACCAGCATTCCACGTAAGACAGAAAATATGCGCCTCATGCGGATTCGGAAAAAGCGCCAAACTACAGTGCAAGACACACCCATCCGAATAAAAAAAAAAGACTCTCGACCACTCAAAACAGCGCCGAATAATCAGTATGGGCTCATAGTCTAGCTCGGTTAGAACCCCTTTTCTTTCTTAAAGAAAAGGTGTTTCATCCCCAAAAGAAATGGAATTCCTGCAGGAATTCTCTTGATACGCGTAATAGATTATGGATTAACAAACGGGCTCATAGTCTAGCTCGGTTATGACGTCGCCTTGACGTGGCGAAGACCACCGGTTCGAATCCGGTTGAGCCCATGTATTTTTCTTATTTCTCACGCAAGTAAAATGAGTCACGCATCCCCCAAACCGACGGTGGACGCAGTTATCCTGGAAGCAGGCAAAATAGTTCTCATAAAAAGGGGCAACCCCCCGTTCAAGGGCATGTGGGCCCTCCCGGGAGGCTTCGTCGAATGCGATGAAACCGTAGAAGAGGCGACAGTGCGCGAGGCTAAAGAGGAGACCGGCCTAACCGTGGGGATAGTACGCCTCCTAGGAGTATATTCCGACCCGAAAAGGGATCCCCGGGGCCCGACAGTCGGCACGGTATTCATCTGCAAAAGGATGGGCGGAGAACTGAAAGCGGACACCGATGCAAAAGAAGTAAAGGAATTTTCTATCGCAAATCTTCCGCCTCTTGCCTTTGATCACGGCAGGATCGTCGCCGATGCGTTGAAAACGGAAAGAGAATAGAAATAAAAAAGATATTAGATAGGGGTTTAATAGCCCCTTGTCTGCTGCGTTCTTACTTGGATATGTAGGCTGCCAGGTCTATTACTCTTTGGGAGTATCCTGTTTCGTTGTCGTACCAGGAGAGTATTTTTACCATGTTTTTCTCTATTACCTTGGTGGACAAGGAGTCTACTATCGATGAGCTTTTGTTGTTGTTGAAGTCTATCGATACCAGGGGTTCGTCCGTGTAGGCTAGTATGCCTTTCATACTCCCTTCCGCAGCTTGCTTGAATGCCGCATTGACGGATTCTGCCGTGACGTCTTTTTCTGTGTCCACTACTAGGTCGACCACGGAAACGTTCGGTGTTGGGACCCGTATGGACATTCCGTCCATTTTTCCTTTTAGTTCGGGTAACACAAGGGATAAAGCCGATGCGGCTCCGGTAGATGTCGGTATCATGGAAAGGCATGCTGCTCTCGCCCTTCTCAGGTCTTTGTGGGGCAGGTCCAGTAGCATCTGGTCGTTGGTGTATGAATGCACGGTCGTCATAAGCCCCTTCTTTATTCCGAAGTTGTCGAGCAGTACCTTGGCCAGTGGCGCAAGACAGTTGGTAGTGCAGGAAGCGTTGGAGATTATGTTATGTTTCTGGGGGTCGTACATCTTTTCGTTTACGCCCATGACGATAGTTACGTCCGGGTCTTTTGCGGGCGCCGATATTATAACCTTTTTTGCGCCGGCTTTCAGGTGCTTTCCTGCGCCTTCCCGGTCTGTGAAGCGGCCTGTGGATTCTATGACGACGTCTACTCCGAGCTTAGCCCAGGGGAGTTTTTCAGGGTCTTTTTCCGCGACTATCTGTATTTCTTTGCCGTCGACGACTATGGAATTGCCCTTGGCTTTGACGTCTTTGTCGTATATGCCGTGGACTGAGTCGTATTTTAACAGATATGCCAGCGTCTTTGCGTCTGTGAGGTCGTTTATGGCCACGAATTCCATGTTCTTCGTGCCGAACGCCTGCCTGAAAACGCATCTTCCAATCCTTCCAAACCCGTTTATTGCGATTTTTACCATTTTATCACCGAATTCAAATAATAATATGATAATATATAAGTATTTCGTAGACACCAATAAAAAATAAGAAAAACCAAAAAAAATGATAAAATTCTACATACCAGACGGGCACCTGGAAAGAAAGACCGTGGAATTATTCGAAAAAGCGGGATATGAAGTATCCATAAGCGACCGGGACTACAACCCAAAAATAGACGATTCGGACATACTACTGAAGAGAATAAGGCCGCAGGACTTCCCATTCGTCCTAGGCACAGGGAAAGGCGACATCGCGATAACCGGCTCAGACATCATAAAGGAATTCCGGCTGCAATACCCGGACATGGCAGGGAACGTAAAAGAGCTGCTGGACCTCAAATTCGGGAAAACACGGCTATGCGCCGCAATATCAGAGGACGTGTTCCCGGGGATAAAGACCGTAGAGGACTACGCCAAAAAATTCAAAGGAAAAGAGGCGGTCGTAGCCACGGAATACCCGAACATCACAAAAGAATACCTGAAAAAGAAAGGCATAAACGCAATAATACGGCAGCCCGCAGGAAAGACCGAAGCATGGCTCATACCCCCGATCCCGGAAGCAGACATGATAGTAGAGACCACTGAAACCGGACGCACCCTAAAGGAGAACCGCTGCATCATACTGGACACGGTACTGGAAGCAACCGCTCACCTGGTAGCTAACACCGAAAGCCTCAAAGACAAGGACAAAAAGAAGAAGATAGACGAGATAGTCATGCTCTTTTCAGGAGTCCTAAAGAGCAAGGGGAAAGTCAACGTCTATATGAACGTGCTAAAAGACGCGGAGTTAAAAGACGTCCTCGACGTCATAAACAGCTTCGTCGAAAGGCCGACCGTAACCGACCTGAAAGGAGGAGGACACGACATATTCATCGTAATAGACGAAAAAAACCTGCGCCACATCCTACCGGAAGTAAAGAAAAAAGGCGCAAGCTCGATAGCGGTCACCAATACGAGGATGGTGATCTAGTTTTTATTCTTTCTTTTTAACATGCCCACATTAAACGAGGTTCTGAGCGAAAGAGGGAGAGTTTAGGCTGAGTAAGGCACTGTGGTTTGCCGGAGTTTTTGATTGAGGAGAGTTCCCGGACAATTATCTGGGTTCTTGACGAGGCAAAAAAAAGCTTGTTAGGAATGCTGAGAAATATTCTGGGGGCCTGGATTTATCAGTTAGCCGCTAGCAGTATTGCATTCCCTACATCTTTCTTCTCCTTGTTTTTTCAGGCAGACAATCTTCTGGTTCTTGTTTTTCAGTATCGTATTTTTTGTTTCCCGGATCGTCTCTGTATAACTTTCGGGTAGCTTCTGTCCTGTTTCTTTGGTATAACTATCATACAGCGCCATTAGTTCCTTTGGAGTATAGTCCAGCTTGTATGCGATATATCCCAGTTTTCTTTTGTTTGATTCCTCGTTGTATGAGGATTTTCCTTTTTCTGTCGTGATCGGTATGTAACAAATGTCGTAGCTGTTTTTGAGGCTGTTTATGAGTAGGTCGAGTTCTATTTCGTAGGAGTTTGATATGAGCGAGAGGTCTTTTAGTATGTGACAGTTTAGGCCCCAGCAACCGCATTGGGCATCAGGTAGTTTTACGCCGTATTTTTGTTCTACGAGGTAGTTTTCGTATCCTTCGGCCGCCAGCCTGCTTTGATCGTCCGTCCAGTTGCTATTCAAGCGGCAGCCTAAGGCTATTGGGTATCCCTGGACTAATGCGTCGAGTACGTCGTTTAGCTGCTTGAAAGGTATCTTTCCGCTTCCATCTACAAATAGGAGCAGTACGCCGCCATATTCATCGTAGGCATATTTGGTAGAGATCGTCAAAAGAGAGCATCGGATCCATAGCCCTTTGCTTGTTGCGCCTTTGAATCTTAGCTCGAATTCTTTGCCTTGCAGGTCGCTTCCAGTGTAGGCT
>JAHEXG010000055.1 GCA_023252215.1 Candidatus Altarchaeales archaeon | reverse complement strand
CAGAAACGAGAGGTCGTATGCGAGCGGGAACAGGAACTGCCGGCCCAGGAGGACGTTTCGCATCCCGTCTACGCCGTATGTCAGGGGGTCGATATATGATACGTATTTTACGAAATCAGGGAGATTTGGCAACGGGAATAGGGCTCCTGAAAGAAAGAACGTGGGGAATATGACAAAGTTCATGATGAGGTTGAATCCTTGCATGTCTTTCATCCTTGAAGCAAAGACCAGTCCCAGTCCGATGCAGGTCGTCGATATCAGGGCCATGAAGACCAGCGCGCCGATTATGGATACGGGATCTGTCACGCTGAAACCTACGGCAAAGGATATTATAAGCGTCAGCACTCCCTGTATGAGCGACGTGGTTGCGCCGCCGGCTATCCTTCCGAGGACTATGGATATCCGGTTTACGGGTGCGACCATTATCTCTTTCAAAAAGCCGAACTCCCTGTCCCATAGGACTGATATGCCTGCGAACATCGAAGTAAAAAGCATGCTCATACCCACTATGCCTGGGATCAGGAAATCAATGTAGGATACGTCTTTCGGAAGGCCTGATACCGTCGAGTTGCCCAGGCCGAATCCCAGGAAAACCAGGAAGAACAGAGGCATGGCAAGCGTCCCTATGACCCTTGACTTGGCTCTCATGAACCTTTTCATCTCCCGGAGCCACAGAACGTATATGGCCGTTAGGTTTATCATTTTCATGTCCTATGCCTCATCAACATCCTTGCCCGATCCATTCCGTCCCCTTCCTGTTCCCTGATAGTTCTGCCGGTATAGTTCAGGAAAACGTCTTCCAGGCTGGGCCTGCGCAGGTTGACCGAAGAAATGGCTATAGAATACTGCGGCGCAAGGCACACTATTTCAGGGATCCTTTTCTCTGCGTTCTCCACTGACAGGTCGATGAATCCTTCGTGCGGTTTTATGCCCTTTATCCAATCAAAGCCTTTCAGTTTGTCCATGAACTTGGCGGCGTCGCCCGATACCTTCAGGGATATGACGTCTCCTCCGAGGACTTCTTTTAGTTTCTCCGGAGTATCCAAAGCCGCTATTTTCCCGTGGTCTATGATCGCTATCCTTTCGCATAAGTAGTCTGCTTCTTCCATGTAATGCGTGGTCAGGATGATAGTGGTGCCTATTTCTTTGTTCAGTTTCTTTACGTATTCCCAGATATGCCTCCGCGTCTGCGTGTCGAGGCCGAGGGTGGGTTCGTCTAGGAATAGCACTTTGGGGCGGTGTATCAGGCCTCTTGCTATCTCCAGGCGGCGTTTCATTCCTCCCGAGTATTTTTCTACGAGGGTTTCTGCCTTGTCTGTGAGTTCGACCAGTGCCAGGACTTCTTTTATGCGTTCTTCCCTTTCTTGTTTGTGCAGGCCGTACATCATGGAGTGGAATTCCAGGTTTTCCCTGCCTGTTAGTTTGGCGTCCAGTGCCGGGTCCTGGAAAACGACGCCTATGCTGCGCCTGACGTTGTCTTTGTTTTTTGAGATGTCGTAGCCTGCAAGCTCTGCGTATCCCGAGGTCTTTTCCAGCATGGTCGAGAGCATGTTGATGGTAGTTGTTTTGCCTGCGCCGTTCGGGCCGAGGAGCCCGAATATCTCGCCTTTTTCCACGTTAAAGGAGATGCCGTCGACTGCTGCGACGTCGTGGTTGAACTTCTTTACTAGATTTTCTACTCTAATCGCGTATTCTTTTTCCATGTTTTTCGAAATATTTGGCTAATGCGTTGAGGGTGTACGAGTCGACTTGCAGGGCTTCCAGGTCGTCCGGCGCAGCCCATATGTGGTCGTGGCCTTCTGAATTTAGGACGACGTTTGTCGAGTCTGTTCTGCAGGCGTAGTCGAGGAATATGTAATGCCGTTTTTTCCAGAAGGCTTTGTCGTATATGAATTCCTGCATGCAGAGATACTCTATATCATAGATGTCAAGCGCGGTCTCCTCTTTTATCTCGCGGATAAGGGCTTGTTCTGCGGTCTCTCCAAGTTCTATGTGGCCTCCGGGTATCACATATCTGTCATGCCATTTATGGGACTTCATTAAAAATAGTTTTCCTTTTGGATCGAATATCAATGCGCCTACGGTCGGCTCCGGGAAGGTCTGCTCTGGCATCTGAATAGATTAAGGCAGGGGAATATAAAAGTTGGGGGATGGATGTATTCGATTATATATTTCGCATCATGGGATACGTGCCGAATGCTTCAAAAATCAAATTACATGGATTATTGTTTTCGTCCCTCCAATGACCCCTTTTAGAATGCCTGCCATGAACTTTTTCCCGCTTTCGCGGTAAAACGCCATACCCGGATTTTTATGCTATTATGCATAAACATCATTGCAATATATGCATTTTAGGGTAAAAAAACGAAAGGTTTTTATATGGGGACGCAGTAAACTCTTAATCCAACCAAAAAACAAAAAGGACGAATATGCACCCCCACCCTAAGCCAAAAATGGAAACCCAAAATACAATGTTCGGCAGACCTGAAAACAACAAGAACTACCGCCAAAAAAAGTCGCCTCTGGGGAGAGAAGGGAGTCAAAAGGGCATACGCCGGAAGGCAGCCCCAAGCATATTCGTCCTATTCCTCCTCCTAATGGGGATCGTGGCATGCTCCGCGACCCTCATAATCGTGCAGACAACAACCCCCCAGGACAAAGCACCCACCGAATGGTTCGACGACTCCTCAGTCATGAATGAACCGGCAACAGAGCAGGCCACGGACACGACCGTGCCGGCAGCCATCGCCTCAACCACAATGCAAGCCTCCTCGACCTCCTCGACTATTACAAGCACTACCAGCACTACCGAGGCGACCACGACCACGTCGACGACAACGAGCGCACCCACGACAAAACCCGCCGTAAAGAAACTGAGAGCAAAACCCGCCCCGACTACAACAACTACGACAACGCTTCCCTGCGGCGGAGACATGCAGGCTCCATGCAAAGCGGACAGCGGCAAGCTAGTCTGCAATGAAGGCAATATACTTGGAGACGAGGGAATATGCCACACCCCGATATGCCTGCCCTCCGTAGACAGCGGGCTGCACGAAGGCAACTGCGGCGCATTCGCCTTGAAATTCTGCCAATAAGACTTCTCTAAAGGACGCCTTTAAACAGGGAGAAAAAGGACGCTATAAGCGAACTATACTCCTTATACAGGCAAAGGGCGCATCCTCCAGGCCTTAACAGAAGATACAAAGTATATAATCCGAAAAGGATCGCGAATAAAACAAAAACCTTCTCGATCCGCCTGTCATTATTGGCCATTTTTTGGGTTATTTTGGGTTATTCCAGGATATTTATATTACAATTACCTATTAATTACTTAATGTGCGCTGAAAAACGTGAGCTTCTCTCCTGGATCAAAGACGTTTCCAAAGTTTCAGGGGTTGAAACAATAATCGTTAAGGAGCATGAGTTCTCAAGGCCTCTCTCCGAAACATTTCTGCTCTTCACCCTACTGATAACCATGACCCTGGCGGTTTCCGCTGCCTATTACCTTAAAATGCCCGCCGGCCAGTATCCTTCCGAGCAGCTCCAGGGCCAGATTCAGCCTGCGGCATCCGATAATATTCTAAACGAAGCGACAACGTCGACCGAGGCGTCTACAACCACTGAGCTGGCTACCACGGAGCCGGCAACTACCGAACCCCCTACCTCGGAGCCTACTACAACAGAGGCGACCACGACCACTACTACGACCACTACGACGTCTTCTACTACTTCGACCACAGTCAAATGCGGCAACGACATGGAAACGCCCTGCTACACCGAAGGCGGGCTAAAATGCGCGCCAGGGAACCGCATAGGAGCCGAGGGCATATGTCATTCGGTGACATGCGTTAAGACAGTGCCGAGCGGAAACAACGACGGGTCCTGCGGGGCCTTTGCAATGTCGTACTGCGACGAAGCCAAGTAATGCACTAATACGATGATGAGGCTGTTTCTCTTTATTATGCGCTGAAACACATTCTTTGACATATCTGCCAGATGAAAGAAATCCCTGAACCTGTAAAGGAATTAAGCGGCCTTTCCTCCGGCGAAGCCGCAGAAAAGCTGAAAAAAGAGGGCTTTAACGAGATACCCCGCGAAAAGAAACACACGCTTCTCCATATCGCGCTTGAAGTTGCGCGGGAGCCCATGTTCATACTATTACTGGCATGCGGTACGACGTATTTTTTCGTCGGAGACGTGGGCGAGGCGTTGATGCTCTTATGCTTCGTGTTTTTCGTGATGGGCATAACCGTATACCAGGAACGCAAAGTAGAACGCGCGCTCGAAGCCTTGCGGGACCTTTCCAGCCCGAGGGCGCTTGTGATACGCGACGGGGAGCAGAAACGCATACCAGGCCGCGAAGTAGTCGTCGGAGACATTGTAGTCCTCAATGAAGGCGACAGGGTCCCCGCGGACGCTTTGGTCTTATCCTGCAGGAATCTTATGGTCGACGAATCCCTGCTGACCGGGGAATCCGTACCGGTAAGAAAAAACGAATGGGTGAACGGCATAGAAGCTGGAAAACCCGGGGGAGACGATCTCCCATATGTATACTCAAGCACGCTCATAGTGCAGGGCCACGGCATAGCCCGGGTAACTGCCACTGCAGCAAAGACCGAGGTCGGGAAAATCGGAAAAGCCCTGCAGACCATAACCGAAGAACAAACGCAGCTGCAAAAAGAAACAGGGAACCTGGTAAAAATATTCGGAACCGCAGGCTTTGCTTTATGCATCATGGTCTTCGTCATCTACGGGCTGACCCGCGGGAACTGGATAGAAGGATTCCTATCGGGACTGGCGCTGGCAATGGCCATCCTGCCCGAAGAATTCCCTGTAGTATTGACGATATTCCTGGCCCTTGGAGCATGGCGGATGTCCCAGCGTAACGTGCTCACAAGAAGGCTTCCCGCGATACAGAATCTCGGAGCGGCAACAGTCCTATGCGTAGACAAGACAGGAACCCTGACACTGAACCGGATGAAGGTAAAAAAAATATGCTCCAACACCGGAGCGTATGAGATCAAAGAAAAGGACAATGTGCCTGAAGAATTCCATGAACTCATAGAATTCTCAGTACTTGCCAGCCAAAAAGACCCATTCGACCCAATGGAAAAAGCCATAAGGGAAATGGGAAAAGACCTGCTTTCCGGAACCGAACACTTACACGATGAATGGAGCCTTGTCAAAGAATACCCCCTATCCAGGGAACTCCTCGCGCTTTCCCACGTATGGCGCTCACCCAACAAAAAAGACTACGTGATAGCCGCTAAAGGAGCGCCTGAGGCAATAATCGACCTATGCCACATGACTTCCTCTGAACGGGAAAAAGTGATGCAGAAAGTCATAGCATTGTCAGACCAGGGCCTAAGAGTCCTGGGCGTAGCAAAAGCCGCATTCACCCAAGAAGAGCTGCCGGTAAACCACCACGATTTCAAATTCGAATTCACAGGCCTGCTCGGATTCGAAGACCCTGTCAGGCCCAACGTCGCAGCCTCGGTCGCAGAATGCTATACTGCGGGCATGAGGGTGATCATGATAACAGGCGACTACCCGGGAACCGCGCGCGAGATAGCAAAGCAGGCAGGATTCGTATCCGAGGGGATAATAACCGGACAGGAACTGGATTCCCTGAACGACAAAGAACTAGGCGAAAGAATAAAGAAAACCAACATCTTCGCCCGCGTAGTGCCAGAACAGAAATTAAGGATAGTAAAAGCCCTCAAATCCAACGGCGAAGTAGTGGTAATGACTGGCGACGGCGTAAACGACGCACCGGCCCTGAAAGCAGCCCATATCGGAATAGCCATGGGAAGCCGGGGAACCGAAGTCGCAAGAGAATCCGCAGCCCTCGTGCTGCTGGACGACGATTTCTCCTCCATCGTTTCGGCAGTCAAGATGGGCCGGAGGATATACGACAACATCAAGAAGGCCATGTCCTATATAATAGCCGTACACGTCCCGATCGCGGGAATGGCCCTCATTCCAGTGCTGATGAAATGGCCCATGGTCCTGATGCCGGTTCACATAGCGTTCCTGGAACTCATAATAGACCCCGTATGCTCGGTCGTATTCGAAGCAGAGCCCGAAGAAAAGGACATCATGAGGCGCAAACCCCGGAGAAGCAATGAGCGGTTGTTCGACAAAAAAACCCTGCTAATCGCAGCATTCCAGGGCCTAAGCATACTCCTCATAATCGCGGCGATCTTCGGAGTGGCGCTTTCCAGGAACCATACGGACACATACTCTCGGGCGCTGGCCTATACAACCCTGATATTCGCGAACATAGGCTTGATATTGACTATGAGATCGTCTAAGCGGACTGTCTTTGAAACCCTGAGGCAGAAGAATATAGCCCTATGGTATGTTATAATCATCGCGCCTACCTTGCTCATGCTGGTGCTGTATGTTCCCTTCTTACAGACTCTGTTCTCCTTTTCGAGCCTGAATCCAAGAGACCTTTTGATATGCCTGGCTGCCGGGATCGTCAGCGTCATATGGTTTGAGGCATTCAAATTATTCGAAAGATACGAGGTTATAGGATGGATAAAGAAAAAAATAGGACAACGCTGATATACGCATGCAACGGAGTGTCGGGGTACGGCCAACTTACGAATGAAGCGTCCAGTGAACTGGAGGACCGGGGAGTAGGGCATATGGCGTGCCTTGCGGGAGTTGCGGCCGGGATAAACACCAAGATAAAAGCCGCAAGAGAAGCCGACGGCAGGATAGCGCTCAACGGATGCAGGCTCTGCTGCGCAAAAAAGATACTGGAAAAAGCAGGGATAAAAGACAGCATAAGCATCGTCGCCATGGACTCGGGAATAAAGGTCGCAGGCGAACGGCCTACGAAAGAGGAAACAGAGGATTTTTCCGACTACGTGGAAAAACAGATAAAAAAGGATTGAGTTGCCGGGCTTCCGACTAATAAATATAGTTCAAAAACAAATATATTCCAAGGAGAGGATAGATTAAAATGGCTGAAAACACAGAAAAAAAGAAGAAAGGATTCCTGTCAGGACTCCTGAACAAGGCAGACAAAAAGATGGAAGAGAAAGCGAACGCAGAAGACTGCGGATGCTGCTCCTGCTGCGCGCCCAAGAAAGACGAGAAAGGCAAAGGCAAGAGCTGCTGCGGCTGAATTATTTTCTTTCTTTTATATTTATTCGAATTTTATCACGTATCTTTCAACGTCGTCCGATTCCGTAAGAATCAGTTTCTTTATCTTCCCGGTCCCCTCGATGTCCGGGCGTATTAGTCCCATCCTATCCATATGATCCGGCCCGCAGGCTATCTCCACCTCTTCCAGGTCGCTTCCAAGGGACACGCCTTTGTCGGACTTGTATTTCCGAATCTGCGCGACTATGTCTTTTACGATCTCTCCAGTTTCCTCCGCAGCCTTGTCAACTAGGCCCGGATCCGCGACGGGCCATTTTGGGGCAGATGCGCAGTTTTCATTTAGGAGGTTCTCTCTCAACTCGTCGGATACGAACGGAGTAAAAGGATAGAGCATCTTTATTATAATGGATATTATTGTGCTCATCGTGTACTGGGCAGACCTTCGTTCGTCCACGCCGTATATCTCCGGCTTGTACAACCGATGCTTAGCCATTTCCAGGTAGTTGTCGGCCAGGTCGCGCCATATGAATGATCTGATATCACTTATCGGCGTGTTGAACGTGTACTTGTCCAGGCACGCGGTACTGTTCTCTATAAGAACCTGCAGGCGCGAAAGGATCCACTTGTCCACAACGTTCAGTTTCTCCGGCGGTTTTCCGTCGTAATCGACGACGTGCATCTCCATGAACTTGGCGATGTTCCAAAGCTTGTTTAAGAACTTCTGGGAATGCTCGCATTCCTGGAAATTAAAAGGATAATCGTCGCCCAAAGTGCCGCCCGCAGCCCACTGCCTTATAGAGTCCGCAGAATACTTCTTCATCGGCTCCTCAGGGGATACGACGTTTCCAAGAGACTTACTCATCTTCCTCCCGTCCGGGCCGCAGACCATGCCGTTTATGCACAGGTCCTTAAAACAGGCCCTATCCGTGAGTATAAGATTTCTATAGATAGTATAAAAAGTCCAAGTCCTGATGATCTCATATCCCTGGGGTCTCAGGGACGCAGGATACGTCTTTTTATGGAATTCCTCGTCTATGCCCCATTTGGTCACGCGCAACGGCGACACAGACGAATCAACCCAGCAGTCGCAGACATCGGTTTCTCCGATAGCTACGCCGCCGCACTTCGGACACTTCTTCGCAGTCCCGCGGGGGTCTATGGGCAGTTCATCCTTTGTCGCGGGCAACACTGCCCCGCAGGAACACACCCAGAAAGGTATAGGCGTTCCGAACACCCTCTGCCTTGAAATGATCCAGTCCCAGTCCATGGCCTCGGTCCAGTCTATGAGCCGTCCGAGCATGTATTCAGGATACCAGTTCATCTCTTTAGCCTTGGCAACGATATCTGGAATGGATTCTCTGACCTTGATGAACCACTGCTCCATAGGCAATAATTCGATAGGCGCCTTGCAGTTGCTTCGTTCCACGTGGCATAATACATTGTGCTTTAACTCGTCTATCTTCCTGATAACGCCGGTCTGCTCCAGGTCTTCCGCTATCGCTTTCCTCGCTTCCTCGGCCTTCAAGCCGGCATATTTTCCGCAAACAGCCGTCATCTTGCCCCTTTTATCTATCGCTTCTATCACCGGCAGCTTGTATTTCTTCTGCCAGGCGATGTCCTGCTCGTCTCCGAAGGTACAGGTGTACACGACGCCTGTTCCGAATTCCTTATCCACTGCGTCGTCCGCGAGTATGGGAACTTCTCTGTCGAATAACGGCAGCAACGCCTTCTTTCCTATGAACTTACTATAACGCGCATCCGCGGGATTTACGAGAACCGCAACACAGGCAGGCATCATCTCAGGCCGGGTGGTGGCGATAGTCAGCTTATGGCCCCCGCTTACAAGGTCTATGTGATACAATCTACCCTCCTTTTCAACGTATCCGATCTCTGCTTTGGCAAGGGCGGTCCCGCATTTCGGGCACCACAGGATGGGATGCTTTTCCCTGTACAATAAGTTCTTTTCGTGGAATATGAGAAGAGTCTCCTGGACCATCGCCTTGTAAGAATCATCCATGGTCCTATAAGTATAGTCCCAGTCAGTGGAATAACCGATAGAATTAAACTGCGCCTTCATGCGAGTGATCGCGGTATCAGTCCATTCCCTGCACTTCGCCAGGAATTCCTCGCGGTTATCCCTCCGGATCTTAAATTCCTTTTCCACGCGCTGCTCGGTAGGCAGGCCGTGGCAGTCGAATCCCTGCGGCAGATACACGTTATAACCGGTCATACGCTTATAGCGGGCTATGATGTCGATCCACGTATGATTATAGATGTGGCCCATGTGCAATGTCCCGGAAGTAAAAGGCGGAGGCGTGTCAAAAGAGTAGACCTTTTGCTGCTTCGCAGCATCGAACCTGTTCACGCCGGACTCGGCCCACTTCTTAATCCACTTCTCCTCTATCTTCCTATAATCGTAGGTTTTGTTTAAAATGTTGACCACCCGGATAATGATGGTTTTTATTAGGGATTAGGGGAATTTAATATGGGCGTTTAACATGGGGATGCGCTCTAAGGAGGCAAAATAAAAGACAAAAGGTCGTAAAAAACCCTAATACGGATTTTTATGAAGTTTTATTCGTAAAAAAGATAGTTATATGAATAATAAAGCTCGGCTTAAAAAAATAAAATTGTGTAAAGTAAGATGAGCATACATCTCGTTGGAGGAAAAATACCACCAAAGATGGTTTTGGAATTTACATTATTTGAACAAGTTAAAATAAGAGACCCAACACCCCAAGAAAAAAAGGATCAGGAATTACTTGATCAACTTTCAACATTAAGGAATGAGGATGAATGGTGGTTTTGGAAGAGAATTGGAGTAAAGGACTCATTAAATAGATTCCAACTAAAATTGGGAAAACAACAGATGGATGCGTATCTAAATTCGTTTAAAGAAGTTTTTGATAATGAATGGTGGAGTTGTGCATGTAAGAAACAGAGGAAATCGATTGCGAGCGATCCATTGGGCGCATTTGGTGGTCAGTGTCCTATTCTAAGAATATTGAGATTAGGAGAATGTATACACCATATGGGAGGAAAAAAGAAGTTACCCCTCGAATTGATTAAACGATTAATGAACAAAAGAACATTCTGGGCTGCCGCAACGGAATTGGAAATTGCCACATGTTTTAATCAAGCAGGGTTTAGACTGGAGATGTACCCCCCCATCCCTTCAGGTTCTAAACCTGATGGGAAAGTTATCATTGATGGGAAAGACCTATTTTACGAAGTGACTGAACAGCATTGGTCAAGTTATGAAACAGATATCCAGCATTCTAAAAATAGAATTATTGATTGGTTATCTAGAAACTGTGAACCTATGACTGGTTCAATAGAATTTATTTCTGGGAAAGATAAACCCGATAGTACAATAGGAGAATTATTAAATTTATTTAAGAGTCATTATGATTATACGACACGAATGTTGGATCAACTTCCTTTTGTGTTCGAGAATGAAGATTTTAAAATACATTTGGATACGGCCAATAAAAATGGTGGTTGGGTGAGTATTAATGGCTTAGAACCTAAACCTGAAATAATTGTAAGGAACTGGGTAAATCAGCTTTTCAAGAAATCAAAACAACTACCTGCTGGAAAAAGTGGTGTAATCATTGGGGGCCCCCTTTTTCTTTGGGGACCGGATGAAGTTAGATATGCATATGACGAAGTTCATAAAAAATTGGCGGGTGCTTCTCATACAAGAATATCTGGGATTATATTATGTGCAAAGCATGTAGAGAATAGTGGATTCATTAAACATGTTCCATCTATTATAATCAACAGTAATGCCAAAATGGATAATGTCGAAAGAATAAAAATGATGGCCCAAGCATTGTTTGAATTTCCAGATTGACTTGATTCGTATAGCACATAAAATTGATAATGATGAAATAGATGATAAAATTGTTGCGGGCTCTGGCACTCTGTGGACCCTTCATGCCCTTGCTTCGCCTTCGGCTGAACTTCGTAAAATCCGGGACGTTATGCGCAATATTACTCTGAGCCTTTATTTTACTTTTTTCTTCGATTTATTTATGTCTTCTCATGTATTTACTGATAAAATGGCTTATGTTAACCCTTCCAAAGAGCTTGTAGAAGAGATCCGTGCTATCCGA
>JAHEXG010000054.1 GCA_023252215.1 Candidatus Altarchaeales archaeon | reverse complement strand
ATGCAGGACATGACTATGCATGCGCCTATTCTTACAAGCAACATAATCTGTATCGCTTCGGACTGCAATACTACGGCGGGAGGGATCGTGTTACGCCTGAACGATACTGTATTTATGCGGGCATCTAATCACCACGATCAGATATATCTAAGCGAAGTATAAACCTGCGCGACCAGAATACTTTTGGCATGGCAACCGCCAGGCCCTCTTCGGCCGGACTATGTGGGGGCTTGATTTTTATTCCTTGGTTCGAAATATTAAAACCTTAGTATCGAGTTTTCTAGATATAAAATGGAGTTTAAGGTAGTTGTTTCAGATCCCGAGTCAGGGAAATCGTATCAAAGAGAAGTTAAAGATGAGAAGGCTTCAAGGATCGCCGCCTGCAAAGTGGGAGATGAATTCGACGGAGTGCTGGTGGGCCTTGTAGGATATACTTTGAAGATAACCGGCGGAAGCGACAAAGCCGGTTTTCCCATGAAGAAAGGCGTTCAGGGTATGAAGCGCGCAATGGTCCTGATGGAGGGCGGCGTAGGCTACAAACCCAAGAGCGATGTCCGTGTGAGAAAGCGCGTTCGCGGCGAGAAGATCGCCGAAGACATAGTCCAGATCAATACTGCTGTCACGAAGAAAGGCGCTAAGGGCATAGAGGAAATATTCGGCGTGCCTGCGCCCAAGGAAGGAGATGAAGCGCCTGCTGGAGCTTCACCTGCCGAGCCTAAGAAGGAGAAGAAGGCAGGCAAGGAGAAAAAGTAGTTTATTATTTTCTAATTATGTCTTCCAAGAGCGATGAGAGAACCGGGTCTGTGGGCAATGCCTTCAGGCAGCCCGAGGTTAATATCGGGCTGGTGGGGCACGTAGACCATGGGAAGACAACTCTTACTAAAAGCCTTTCTGGTGTTTGGACTGACCGGCATTCTGAGGAGATAAAAAGGGGCATTTCCATTCGCCTCGGCTATGCCGATATCGGATTCTATAAGTGCCCTAAATGTGCCGAACCAGACTGCTACTGTACCAGCGCCTTATGCCCCAAGTGCGGGGCAAAGGCCGAGTTTCAGAGAAGCGTTTCATTCGTCGATGCGCCGGGCCACGAGACCTTGATGGCGACCATGCTGTCAGGCGCTGCCATCATGGACGGAGCGGTTCTTGTGATAGCGGTGAACGAGCATTGTCCCCAGCCGCAGACTGCGGAGCATTTGATGGCTTTGGAGATACTGGGCGTAAAAAACATAATAATCGCGCAGAACAAGGTAGACCTCGTCTCCAAGGAAGATGCCGTTAAAAACTATCAGGAAATAAAGGACTTCGTCAAGGGAACGGTCGCAGAAAACGCGCTAATAATACCGATAGCCGCACACCACAACGCAAACATCGACGCACTTATTGCTGCGATAGAAGAAAAGATACCCACTCCCAAGAGGGATACTGCCAAAGACCCGATACTATACGTGGCCCGCTCTTTCGACGTCAACAAGCCGGGGACCGAAATAGACAAAGTCAAAGGAGGCGTTATCGGCGGCTCTCTTTTGCAGGGCAGATTTTCCATCGGAGATACGATCGAGCTACGTCCCGGGGTAAAGAAAAAGAACGTCTACGCTCCCATAAGGACCCGGATAGTCAGCATGAACGTTTCCAATGTCTCTGTCGAGGAAGTGAGGTCCGGCGGCCTAATAGCTATAGGAACGGAATTAGACCCAAATCTTTCCAAGTCCGACAGCCTGCTTGGCAACGTCGCAGGGTTCCCGGAGAAGCTTCCTCCGGTGCGAAACAAGATGAAACTCAAAGTCAAATTATTCGATAAACTCCTGGGCAGCAAAGAAGAGGTCAAGATAAAGGCTCTTGAAAAAGGCGAGCCCATAATGCTTTCCGTTGGAAGCGCAGTCACAGTCGGCGTGGTAATAGACCCGAAGAAAGGAGAGATGACGCTGAAACTCCCTGTATGCGCCGAAGAAGGCAGCAACGTAGCCATCAGCAGAAGGATCGGCGCCCGCTGGAGGCTTATCGGCTACGGAGCCATTAAGGATTAAAGAACCGTGAAAACCCGGATCTTTTTGGACACTAATTTCTTCATGATGCCTTACAAGAACCACATAGACGTATTCTCCGAACTGGAGCGGCTTATGTCGTCGGATTACGAATACGAATTGTCCACTCTTGAGAGCGTGAAAAAAGAGCTTCTTTCCCTCAAGGAAAAGTCCCGGGGCGAAGACAAAGTGGCTGCGGGAGTGGGCCTTGGCCTATTGGAAAGCAAAGGCGTGAAGATAGTGGGCGACGCCGATACGAGGTGGGCCGACGAGGAACTCATAAAGATAGGGGAAGAGAACAAGGGCGCAACCATCATATGCACCAACGACAAACGCCTGCGTAAAACCCTTATGGAGCGGGGAATACCCGTTATCTCCATGCGTAGCAAACGTTACCTGGACTATGCCTGATGCTCCATGGGGGGATTTTTATTGATTTAAGCCTAATTCATATACCTATCATATGCCTATCCAATAACAATCTGAGGTAAAATAAATGGACATAATTTTAGTGATTGCTTCAAGCATTCTGGCACTATTGTTCGCAGGATACATAGTCCTAGACATACGGAAACAGGAAGACGGGAACGAGAAGATGAAGGAGATAGCAGGCGCCATACGCGCCGGTTCCATGGCGTATCTGAAAAGACAGTTCACTACCATCGGCGTCTTCGCAGCCATTTTGTTCGTCATACTGGGCTTCGCAGTAAACTGGCCCACTGCGGTCGCATTCCTAATCGGCGCGGTATTCTCCGGCCTTGCAGGATTCTTCGGGATGAAGATATCCACCATGGCCAACGTAAAAGTAGCGAACGCCGCCCAAGACGGCCTGGAAAAAGCCTTCAGGATGTCCTTTAGAGGCGGCGCAGTAACCGGCATGTTCGTCGTGGGACTAAGCCTGCTCGGAGTATCAGGATTCTATTACCTATTTGCCCAGATGTTTTCCGCAGTGCCTCTCGTAACGCGTATATCCTACATAGTAGGGTTCGGCTTCGGCGCAAGCCTCATAAGCCTGTTCGCAAGGATAGGGGGCGGCATATTCACTAAAGCAGCAGACGTCGGCGCAGACCTCGTAGGAAAGGTCGAAGCAGGCATACCCGAAGACGACCCAAGGAACCCCGCAGTCATCGCAGACAACGTCGGAGACAACGTCGGAGACTGCGCTGGAATGGGCGCAGACCTCTTCGAAAGCTACGCAGTAACCGCCATATCCGCAATGCTCCTCGGAGCGATCCTGCTAAAAGACAGCACAGCGCTTGTCATATATCCCCTGATGCTCGGCGCAGCCGGAATAATCGCCTCCATAATAGGGGTCATGTTCGTAAGAGGCGTGAAAGAGAACACTATAATGAACGCAATGTACAAAGGCCTAGCAGTAGGATACATACTTGCAGCAATAATGTTCTATTTCGTGACCCAATACATCCTGGGCGCAGTGGACTTAACCGGCATGAACACCGACACAACCAAAATATTCATATCCTCCCTCGTAGGACTAGTCGTAGCATTCGCAATAGTAAAAATATCCGAATACTACACAGCCAAAAAATACCGCCCAGTCCAAGACATAGCCCAAGCATCGCAGACAGGCGCAGCAACAAACATAATATCAGGTCTCGCAGTAGGCCTTGAAAGCACCGCACTACCCACCCTGGTCATATGCCTGGGCATACTCGTTTCCTACATGATGGCAGGAATATACGGAGTCGCGATCGCAACAATGGCCCTCCTATCAGTTACCGGACTAATAGTAGCCATGGACGCATACGGCCCCATAACAGACAACGCCGGAGGAATAGCCGAGATGGCAAACCTAAAACCGGAAGTAAGAAAGGTCACAGACGCACTCGACGCAGTAGGCAACACCACAAAAGCGGTAACCAAAGGATTCGCCATAGGCAGCGCCGCAATGGCAGCACTCGCACTATTCGCATCATTCACACTGGAAGTAAACAGGATAATACTCGAAAAAGGCCTACAAGACAAATTCGGCATGGCCGCAGGCGCAAAAACACTGATATTCAACTTGGACGATCCCGCGCTGATAATCGGATTATTCATCGGCGGATTACTGCCTTTCCTGTTCGCATCCTTCCTCATGAAGGCTGTCGGAAGAGCGGCATTCGGCGTAGTGAACGAAGTAAGGCGCCAGTTCAAGGAAATAAAGGGCATAATGGAAGGAACAGCGAAACCCGACTACGCGCGATGCGTTGACATAGTCACAAAAGCAGCCCTCAAAGAGATGAGCATGCCTGCGCTACTCGCAGTCGTAGCTCCCGGGATAATAGGCTTCATGCTTGGGCCGAAAGCGCTCGGCGGCCTGTTGATGGGAGTCATCGTCACCGGATTATTGCTTGCCCTGTTCATGACCACTGCGGGAGGCGCATGGGACAACGCCAAAAAATACATAGAAGAAGGAAGATACGGCGGAAAAAAGAGCGATGCTCACAAGGCGGCAGTGGTAGGAGACACGGTCGGAGACCCCTCAAAAGACACGGCAGGCCCTGCAATAAACCCCCTTATCAAGGTCGTCAACATGATAGCATTATTATTCGTTGAGATAATAGTTGTATATGGGCTGTATTTTATCAAATAAAAGAACCCCTTTAAGGTAAAAAATGTACAAAATACTTACAGTTGAGGATACCATAAGAGTTCCTCCCAAAAGCTTTGGAACAGACTTAAACACGGCGATAATAGCCGAATACGAGAACCAGTTCGCAGGCCGGATAGACAAGAACGTAGGCATAATACTGGCCGTGACGAACGTCGACAAGACCAGCGAAGGAAAAATCATCATGGGCGACGGCGCAATATACTACAACGCCTCATTCGACATCCTCGTATACCAGCCGGTCATAAACGAAGTAGTGGAAGGAAGCGTAACCGAGATAACCGAATTCGGAGCCTTCGTAAACTTCGGACCAATGGACGGACTAGTGCACGTATCACAGGTCACGGAAGACTACATGAGCTACGACCAGAAAAGCGCAGTCCTAATAGGAAAAGAGACCAAAAAAGCCCTAAAACAGGCAGACGACGTAAGAGCCCGTATAATAACAGTAAGCCTGAAAAACAAGTTCTCAGACTCCAAGGTGGGACTCACCATGAGGCAGCCGTATCTGGGCAAAATCGAATGGCTCATAGAAGAAAAGAAAGAGGCCAAAGAAGGAAAAACACCCAAAAAAGAAGGCCCAGGAGACAAAAAAGCCCCCAAATCCGATAAAAAAGACAACCGGGCCAAGGAGAGAAAATGAGAGCATGCAAAGTCTGCCGCAGGATAATGGAAGAAGAAACCTGCCCCATATGCAAAGTCTCCACGTCACAATACTGGAGCGGATACCTCTGCGTAATCGACCCCGAAAAATCGGAGGTCGCAAAGAGGATGGGACTAAAAACCCCGGGCCAGTACGCAATGAAGGTAAGATAAGGCCGGGCAAGCAATGGATCGCATGCTACCAAAAAACCTGAGAGCCAGACTAAAAAAACCCTTCGGAAAACTATATTCCAACATAGACGAAGCAGCGGAAATACTCGAAAAACAAACAATAACCGCGGTCGGCGACAAAGTCACAGAAAACCTGATAACAAAAAAAATACCTTTCCAGGTATGCGTCTACGACGGCAAGACCAAAAGAGAGGAAATAACGATCCCGGAAGCAGTCAAGGCATTTCCGGCCCGCGCGATCAGGGTAAAAAACCCGGCCGGAGAAATAACCGGCGAAGCATTCCAGGCCTTGAAGGACGCATACGAATCAAAAGAAAAGACAAAAATATTCGTCGTAGGCGAAGAAGACCTACTCACCCTCGCGGCGATAAACCTTGCACCCATCGGAACATACGTCATATACGGACAACCCGACAAAGGCATAGTCGCCGTGGAAGTTAACGCTAAAACAAAGAAAAAGGTGGAAAAAATACTTGGCGAGATGATCGAAAAATGAAAATAGAGATTGTAAAAGAGAAAGAAAACAAGCTGCTGAACAGAAAAGAAATAGACTTTAAGGTAGCCTACGACGGAGGGACGCCCAAGATAGGTGAGGTCCGAAAAGAATTGATAGCTGCAATACACTCAAAAGAAAACCTGACCATAATAGACAGCCTCAAGCCCAGCTTCGGGGCAAAACGCCTCGCAGGATACGCAAAAGTGTACAAAGACGAGGCCGGGCTGAAGATAGAGCCGAAACACCGCATGAAGAAAAATTCCCTCATAAAAGAGGAGCCCAAGGATGCTGCGGCGGCTGCCCCGGTCGAGAAGAAAGAGGAAAAGAAATAATCTAATAGGTTACTAAAAAAATGGCTGACGATAAAAAACCCAAAGGAAAAGAAGACAAGCCCGCAGCGGCTGCGGCACCTGCGGCTGCGCCCGCGGCAGCGCCCGCAAAAGCGCCTGCAAAAGCGCCCCTAGGCGGAGCAAAACCCAAACCAGGAGGCAAGCCGAAAGCAAAAGAGCTTAAAAGCCAGAAATGGAAGCGCTACGAACTATCAGGCGACAAAGCCAAGAAAAAAGCGAAGTGCTGCCCCAAATGCGGAGACGGAGTATTCCTGGCCCACCACGCCAACAGGGATTCCTGCGGCAAATGCGGATACACGGAATTCCGCAAAGTCTGATTTTTTTTAATTCCCTATGAGATTCATAGGCATAGACCTGGCAGGCAGCCCGAAAAACGACACGGGCTTCTGCTTACTGGAGGTTACGGGGGAAGAAAAAAAGCTTTCCGTAACGCTCCTGCACTCCGATTCTGAAATACTCGAAAAAATAAGGAAGAACGATCCGGACCTGACCGCAATAGACGCGCCTCTGACCTACGAAGGCATGAACCGGGAATGCGATAGCATCCTGCGAGACTACGGAGCACTCCCAGCGACCCTGCGGGGAATGGAAGTACTCGCCAAACGAGGAACCCGCCTGGCATCAGAACTAAATAAGGTCGGCTGCAAATACATAGAAATATACGCCAAAGCCACTGGAAAAATACTCGGATTCTACGACGCAGACGACCGCGCAATTCAAAAAAAACTCCTGGCAGCCGGCCTCTGCGGAGACCTGGAAAAAAGGATGCTCACAAAAGACGAAATAGACGCAGTATTCGCAGCGCTGACAGCATACCTGCACTACGACGGAAAAAGCGAGGAAGTAGGCGGCGCAACCGGCAAGATAATAATACCCAAAATATAAAAACACAATGAAGAAAACAAATCTTTCAGCCCCCCTAATAGGCCTGATATCCCTTTCTTCCGCCTACTCAGCGTCGCAGACCACGCAAGGGGCCTCGCAATACGTCAATAACATATCGTGTACCATCCTCTTTCTCGTAGAAATAGTAGCCATACTTGTTGCGGCAATTGTACTACTATTCATGGGCCTAAAATACAAGGCTTCCGGCACAGACACCGAATCCAGGCACATAGCCCGCGAAGGAATGGTAGGCGCCGTCACCGGTTTGATCATCCTGGCTTTAGCGCTTCTCGTAGTCGACATGGAGATCAAGAACGTTGCAGGACCTGTAAGCTGCAAAATGATCCCAAGCCCGGACGAAGTAATGGACCTTTTCTCATTGCAATATCACGGCGCAGAGGATGCCAACAAAGGCCAGTCAAAAAACGCATCGACTGCAGTACTGCAAGATATCGTCTTGGAAAAGGCGCATCTTCGCAATCCCTTACAGGGCCCGGATGAAGAAAACAGCATAGACATCAACGTCAGCTATAAAGGAACCGGAGACCCAGTATGCAACTTCGAGATATCCTCCTACATCGAAACCGAAAGAGAGCTTGACACATTACCCGTCTGCAAGATCTCAAGGGAACTGGAAAAAACGGATTACTGCGTTTCAGAAGGAAAACGCTCAATAGCGCTGGAATGCGATATAAGCGATCCCTCTGCCCTTAAGGAACAAATATCCTCTTTTCTATCCGACGGAAAATCGCATTATCTCGTGGTAACAATCGATCCGTCGGGAACGATAGCGGAATCGGACAAAAAAGACAACACCTTGAGGATATCCTTGGCCGATTTCCTGAAAAACTCCTGAAAAACGCAGGCAGGCCTGAAAAAACATAAACATATATAACCTTCTACTAAATCCTTAATGTCACAACAATGAACAAACAAATAATTCCCATATCCATACTAATGCTGGCAGTCGCAGCCTCCCTAACGCAGGCGTGGACTCCCCCAGACCTGGGAACAAACTTCACAACCGCAGTGCAAGACGTGTTGAACATGCTAATGGGGTTTATTTGTATGCCTGCATGCATCATACTATACCTTGTCTCGGGAATAGCCGTTCTAGCACTGGCCTTAGCAGGCCTAAGATACATAACCGCAGACGACCCGGGCACGAGAAACCAGCTGCGCGGATTCATGGTCAGCGTTATCGTGGGCATGGTACTGGTAGTGCTCGCTATCCCAATAGTAAACTATGTCGTAAGCGGCCTTCTGCCAGAAATAGAATGCGGATGCATCTCCGCGCCCATCGAGAATATCAACTCATTGCTCTGCAACCTTATCTGTTCTCTCGCAAGCATAGGCCCCGCATTATGCGCATTGGTCATGCTATACGGCGGCCTCAGATACGTAACATCCGCAGACGATCCCGGAGCAAGGTCAGCAGCCAGGAGCATAATAACGAATGCATTGATAGGCCTAATATTGATCCTGATAGCCCTCCCCCTCGTCAACATAGTAATATCCGACATACTGACAAAAGTTACCTGCTACTGCTTCGAAGACATCAACCCAGCCGAGCAGATAGGCAGGATACTATGCAACTTCATATGCTTCATAGCAACGACCGCTCCCGCAATATGCGCCCTGGTCATGCTCTACGGAGGACTGAAATGGCTCGTATCAGCGGACGATGCTGAAGCAAGAGCGAATGCCAAGAACACCCTCATATCCGCGTTGATAGGGATCATAATCGTGATGATAGCAATCCCCCTAGTAAACATCGTCATATCATCCATCCTCCCCGCAGCCCACTGCAACTGCCTGCCAGACCTGGATCCCAAAGCGCAGATACTAAAGATACTGTGTAATCTCATCTGCCTGTTTGCGAGCATAGCCCCGGCCATAGCCGTTCTGGCAATGATCTACGGAGGCCTAAGATACGTAGTCTCGGCAGACGACCCGGACGCGAGGAATGCGGCGAAAAATACGATAATAGCCGCGCTAGTAGGCCTCATATTCGTCATGATAGCAGTCCCGCTCGTAAACATACTATTATCCTCAACCATCCTCCAAAACGTCGACTGCGGCTGCTTCAACATAGAAGACCCGGTAGAACAACTGGGCAGGATACTATGCAGCCTAATATGCGCCCTACAATACATAGCCCCTCCCATCGCAATAATCGTCATAGCCTACGGAGGCCTAAAATACCTGACAGCAGGAAACGACCCGGGCGCAAGAGCCGCAGCGCGAAGCATAATAATAAACGGCGTAGTGGGGCTGATAATAGTAGCCCTGGCCATCCCCCTCATCAACGTGGTGCTTTCAGGCATGCTCCCGGGATTCCAATGCGACTGCCTGAGCGTGTTCGGATCTGTTGGCAATGCGAATTCCAAGGGAGGCGATGCCGGCGGTTCGACCACATGCCAGGCTCCCTCGGATTGCGCGCCTGCAGGCCCGACATACGTATGCGTCAACGGATACTGCCGCAATTACTGCAGCCCGGGCGAGAAATGCTGCCAGACCACGGACCAGAACAGCCACCAGGGATGCATCGGAACAGACACCGGAAACCAGATAAGCCTTAACAGATGCAGCCTCGACGACTTCCTGACGAGCTATACATGCGTTGCGGACAAATGCCAGTCAAAAGATACAGACTGCGTGCTTGGATGCAAAGACCAATACACCTGCAAACAAACTGCCGCAGACCCCCCAGATCCTTTATTGCATGTGCTGAGCACGGGATCCGACGAGATATGCGCTAAATGCTGCGGCGTAGGGAAGTCCGAATGCCACTACTCATATCAGTCGGGAAGTCAAACCCTGTACGGCCATTACACCGGGATAACGATCAACAGCTGCTCTCCTCCTACGAACGCAGCCATAGGCACGTATTATGTCAGAGGCGCGGTAAAAACCTTGAATGGGGCAGGCCCGGAGTTGTCCGTTAGTCCGCCCGCTAATGCAAAATGCGTATACTGCAGCGGAGGCGTACTCCCCGGCGAATGCGTCGGGAACAGGATGTGCGTCTGGACTGGCACAGGCAGCGAACCACAGCTCGAACTAAGGATCAGAACCGAAGAATGCAATGCCAATGACGTAATCGGGATCTGACTGGTCAGTTTTATATTCCTTCTACCATTATATATAGGGCTTAAAAAATGACGAAACAAAGCTATGACGTAGTCATCGTAGGCGCGGGAGTCGCGGGCATGTTCGCGGCGCATGAACTTCTGAAATCCAAGGATAAAGGCCTTTCTATTCTGCTTATCGACGCGGGCCGCGACATAAGGCAGAGGCACTGCCCCATGAAGGAGACCATACAGTGCGCCCGCTGCAATCCATGCAACATAATGTGCGGCGTGGGAGGCTCCGGAACATTCTCCGATGGGACGCTGAACCTGAGGTACGACATAGGCGGGAACCTCATGGACTACACCAAAGACGAGCAGAAAGCAATCGCCCTAGTAGACGAAGTAGACAAGGTATTCCTCAAATTTGGCGGCCCAAACAAGCTGTACGGAACAGACAAGGAAGGAGTCATCGACCTAAAACGCAGGGCGGCATCGGTCGGCGTAAGATTCATCGAGATACCCCAGAGACACATCGGAACAGACAAAACGCCGAAGGTCATAGAAAATTTCGAAAAATACCTGAAAGACAACGGAACAGAATTCCTGCTGCTATCGGCAGTAGAAGACCTCATAATCAAAAACGGAGCATGCACGGGCGTCAAACTAAAGAACGGAAAAGAGATAAACGCAAAATACGTGCTCGTCGCCCCGGGAAGAGTGGGCGCACCCTGGTTCAACGACGTGGTCGGAAGACACAAGATAAAGGCCAAATTCGGCCCAATAGACGTGGGCGTAAGAGTAGAAGTGTCCTCCATCATAATGGACCCGGTGATAAAGATAAACCGCGACCCCAAATTCCACATGCGCACCAAGACCTACGACGACTTTGTAAGAACCTTCTGCACGAACCACGAAGGATACGTAGTAAAAGAAAGATACGACGGATTCATAGGCGTAAACGGCCACTCCCTCTCCGAGAAAAGAGCGCAGAACAGCAACTTCGCATTCCTCATAAGGATCGAACTAACCGAGCCGGTCGAAGACACCATAAAATACGGCCGCTCCATAGCAAAACTCGCAACCAAC
>JAHEXG010000005.1 GCA_023252215.1 Candidatus Altarchaeales archaeon | reverse complement strand
ATGAGCATCCTTCTGTCTCCGAGGAGCTGCTCGACTTCTCCGAGGATCTGCCCTCTTCTGGGAGTCCTGACTCGCGTGTAGGTTCCTTCTTCTGCTCCTTCCGGAGGCGCTTCCCCTTCTTCAAGGAGTACTCCCTCTTCGACTGGCGGTTTTCTGGGTTTATTATACATTTTAATTCGGTGTATCATAATTATAACGGCTTGTAAGTAAAAAAATGGATTTTCCCTACGACAAACTCAAATACAGGAGCATAGACGGAGTAGAAGGACTGGTTGTAGCAATAGCCCAGGACGCGGATACGGACGAGGTACTTATGGTAGCGTTCACGAACAAGGAGGGAATAGAAAGATCGCTTGCGAGCGGGATGGTCCATTATTATTCTACGAGCAGGAAGAAACTGTGGCTTAAAGGCGAGTCTTCCGGGCACTTCCAGAAGATAAAAGAGATGTACGTCGACTGCGACGGCGACGCAGTTCTCTTCAGGGTCGAACAGGTCGGCGCGGCCTGCCATGAGGGCTACAGGTCCTGTTTTTTCCGCAGGTATAAAGATAAGAGATTAGAGATCGCCGGGAAAAAGGTTGCAGAGAAAGGCTAGACTTTTGACATCCTCTTTATCTCGGATTCTATCTCTTTTTGCAGGTTGAAGCGCGATATGACTGTTTTGGGGTTTAGGTGGTATTCCTGGAATATGTCGCATACGTGCTTGTTGTCTCTTATATTGTTTTTAACCATCTGTTCCAGTATCTTCTGCCTGATATATACCTCGGATTGTACCTGTTTTTTGGTTATCCCGGTCCTGTCGGAGATCTTTTCGATGAGCAGTATAGGGTATTCGGTACGCTGTGTCACGTCCTTGTCCTGGTCGTAGAGGAATATGTCTCCCAGTTGTACTACTCCTTTCTCTATTCCTGCAAGCTCTGATACCTGGGTCACTCTTCTGATGACTCCCCTGGTCCGGGAATAGAATCTGTTGACGCAGATTATAAGGTCGAGCAGCCGGAACATCCGCGCTGGCAGGTTCATAGGCTCTTCCATTAGCCTGATCGTCGTGTCTCTTGCGTTGTTTGCGTGTATGGTGCCCATTGAGCCGTTCAAACCGACGTTCATTGCCACGAACAGGGTCTCTGCTTCTACGCCTCTTACTTCTCCTACGAGTATGCGGTCGGGCCTCATCCTTAATGCGTTCTCGACCAGTGCCGCCATGTTCAGCTTCGTTGCGCCTCTTTCCAGGACTGAGGGGAATGCTTCCATCGGCACCCAGTTCTCCAAAAAGTCGAAGTTCAGTTCTAAGGTGTCTTCCACGGATATCACGCGCTCTCTTCGGGGGATGAACATGGCCAATGCGTTGAGCAACGTGGTCTTACCGCTCCCGGAACCCCCTGCTATCAGTATGTCAGAGGGGTGTATCGCCAGGCCTTCTATGCATACCCATAGGAAGGCGGCAAGATCGATTGGTATGGATTTTATGACCACTAGGTCGATTATGTTATAGGGTATCTTCTTGAATTTTCTTATGGTAACGGACGGACCATACGGCGCAGCGGGGGCTACGACGACATTGGCTCTGCTACCGTCAGGGAGGTGCGCGTCCAGTAGCGGCACTTCTCTACTGATCTTTCTTCCGGCATAGCGGGACATCCAGTCGATAAGCTCGTTAAGCGACGAATGGGTGGTGAATTCAATGTTTGTCGCGCACATGCCGTGCTTCCTGTGGAAGACGAAGACCGGCAGCTCTACTCCGTTAATCATTACCTCCTCCAGATCGTCGTCTCGCAGGAGCGGGCCGATTCTTCCGTATCCCAGGAAGACGTCGTCCATTATGGTATTGATCAGGGGTTCCAGGTTTTCAGTTACGATGCCTTCTTTTTCCAGTTGTACTTCGAGGTATTGTCTTAGGAAGTCTTCTTTTTCGACAGAGGTGCGGAAGTCCTCTATCTTGTCCATAATGTCTTTATAGTTGGGCAAGACTTTTCTCGGGTCTTTTAGCAGTTCTATTTCTTCGTCTGTGAATTCGGTCGGAACGACGATGTATAAGGGGATCGGGCTGTCCGGGCTCTCCACGATACGCACATCGCCGTAAGAATCAAGCACCTTTGGTTCCATTTAGCACCATATGATAGATATAAAGAATAATTAGGCGCAACTGCTATATAAGCTTTCGGACGGATTAGTTGCGCGTAAGCAGAACGACCCTGCTGTCTCTTTTGTAGTCTTTTATCCGGTATCCTGTGGCAGTAGAGAGGTCTGATGCGAATCCCTGCACCTCTGCAAATGAGGGCATGTTATCGATAGAAAGGCGCATCCTTGAGCCGCCCACATACATGTATGCCTTGACTTCTATGTAGTCGGGCTGCGCTACGTCGAGCAATTTTGCGTAGTCTTGCGCAGAAACCATGTTGATGCCCTTGACCAAAGTTATTCGTACCGCCTTGCGGGTATCAAGAGAGGGGAAAAGCGCTATCATCTCTTGTATCTTGTCCCAGTTGCCGGGATTAGAGGGATTACAAATTTTCCGGTATATCTCCGGGTTCGGGGCCACCATCGACAAATAGAGCTGCGTCGGCAGAGTTTCCATTTGTTCCAGTCTCTTAGGCAATGTGCCGTTTGTTACAAGGAAGGTCGAAAAACGCCTCCTTTTGAATTCAGTAACGAGCTCCCCTATTTTCGGATAAATCGTCGGCTCCCCGGAGAGGGATATGGCCGCCTGATTAGGGTCCTGGGCTTCGCGATATTTTTTCTGGTTCACCTTGTCAGGGACTCCTGCGTATCCTTCCAAGAGCTTGCGCTGAAGCTTTACCGCCTCGTCTATTATGTATCCGGGCTCGTCGAATCCCGGAAGCTCTGTTCCAAGGGTCTGCTCCACGTTCCTCCAGCAGAACAAACACTTATGCGTGCACCAGGAAACCGCGGGCGTCATCTGCAGGCAACGGTGGCACTCTATCCCGTAGAACTGCTGCTTATAGCAGAAACCCTGGTCCCTGATGCTCTTCTTTGTCCAGGTGCACAACTTTATCGCGGAATGCCTGCCCACCAGACGGTATTTCTGCTTTTCCAGAACAGCCCTAAGGTCTTTATTTATCAGTTCCACGCCTTTATGCCCCCATTTGTTAGCTTTTATGTTATTTTTAAGGATAAACTTTAATAAAGTATAACATAACAAATATATAGCTTAGAGAGATAGTAATAAAGGTGAAAAAATGGTAAAATACATTATTGCAAGACAGCTAGGCGGAAAACCTGTAATAACGGCGGGCGGAGAAGAACTCGGACGAATAGACGACATACTGATCGATGAATCGACAGGAAAATTCATATCAATGATAGTAGAGCCCTTATCAGAGGAAATACCCCGCGTTTCCTACCCGAAAGACAAGGACGGAAACCTGATAATACCCTACGACGCAGTCAACGCGGTAAGCAAGGTAGTCGTCGTAAAGGACTAAGGGATCAAGGGGAATAATTCCTCTTTTTCTTATATATTTCCGCTTATTTTAATAGCTTTTCCTACGACATTCAACGCATCGCTTCCAAATACTCTGAGTATTGCTTCTTTTCCCATTCCGCCGCGGTCGTATATTACGTCCGGCACCTTGCCGTATAGTTTTATGGCATTATACGTGCCATATTCTAGGGTATCCTGGTCCGGTTTTTGCGCGTCTCTCTCGAATACGGCAGCCGAAAGACCCGCTTTCTTGCAGGCTGCAACAACGTCTAATCCGAAACGCAATACCATTGCGGCCTTTATTTTTTTGTCACAGCCCATTGCGGTCAAAAGCACGCGGCCGGCATGCGTCGATGCGCCGTAGTCTATCCGCCCCACGGGAACTACGCATTTTCGGTCTCTTATCAGCCGCCCGCTCAGGCCCGCGACTTCCGGCAGGCTCTTTGCGTTATCAAGAGCCATCACGATGTTTGCGCCAACCTGGGGTATGAGTTTGTAAGCATTTTCGTCTGACACGAACCGGTCTACTGCCTGCTCCAGGTCTTCAATGACCAGAGATTTCTTCTTATCGGCGTAAGTCCTTCCAAGTTTTATTTTACCGGTGTCGAGTATCCTAGCACCGCGCCCCACAGTAAGGTTCCTGTTTATCGCCTCATCCACATACTCCTTGGCGTAAGATACCGCCTGCAAAACCGCGCAGTCCTGCGCCAGGTACGCAGCTATCGCCGCAGAAAATGCGCACCCTGCACCGTGTATTTTTTCGTCTATCCGGCCGCCGCCCTTGAATATGGAAAATTCTCCCTTGTAGAATAAGACGTCCACCGCATCCAGGTGGCCGCCTTTGACTACGCAGTCGCCTATTTCTTCCGCCGCTTTTTTCATGTCCCTGCGGCTCTTAATCGTCATTCCTGCAAGTATCTCGGCCTCCGGGATGTTGGGTGTAACGAGCGATGCCAGGGGAAAAAGTTTTCTAAGAGACTCAATAGCATCTTCTTCAAGGAGGCGTTGGCCTGACGTAGATACCATGACCGGGTCTATTACAAGATTGGGGGCCTTGTATTCTTTTAGTTTTTTGCGCACGCAGGATATCACCTCAGAATTTGCTAGCATCCCGGTCTTTACCGCATCGGGACGTATGTCGGACAACACTGAATCAATTTGGGATGCGATCATTTCAGGCGATAAGACCACAAATGCTTTCACTCCCAACGTATTCTGGGCCGTGACTGCAGTGATAACAGACGTTCCGTGTACGCCTATCGAAGAGAATACTTTCAGGTCTTGCTGTATGCCGGCGCCTCCTCCCGAATCTGAGCCTGCGATAGACAGGGCCTTTTTCATCGATAACAGACCAAGAAAAAAAACAGTAAACGAAAAATCAGTCTTCCGCTTCCATTACCTCTACTCCGACGCCTTCCTTGAAACCGAAAGGGTGTATGTTCCCTGAATGCTTCGTACCCCTCATTTTCTGTATCGTGAGAGTTCTTCCGGCATCCGGGCCCGAGGGCTGATAGCGCAGGAGTATCACTCCGTCGGATACGTATCCTTCTATGTCGCTGGACCGGTGCTCCAGTATGTCGGATACCAGGATGGAGGTCAGTCCCTTGGACTGCAGGCGGTAGTTCATGTAGAGTATGACGTCTCTTACGTTCTCCTTGCTGCGGACCAGGTTGTCAAGGGCCGGCAGGCTGTCGATCACTACGCGATCGGCCTTCAGTTCTTTTGCTGCGTCGATTATGATGTCCACGACCTCTTTTGTCCCTATAAGGTCTCTTGAGGTCAGTGAAAAGCTTTTCGTGCTCTTGGTCGCCGTATCGGTGAGATTGAAACGTGAAAGGCTGGCGTCTATTATAACCAGTTTTCCGGATTCTTCAAGCTCGTCTATCTGGAAGTTGAAAGCTGCAACGTCTTTCTTGAAGTAGTTTATGTTCTGTTCCAGGAGCACCAGGACGCCGGGCTCGTTGTATTTGACGATGCCGTTATGCAGGAACTGCGCGGCAAATATTGTCTTCCCAGTACCGCATTCCCCCTTCAGGAGTATGGTCCTGCCTCTTGGAAATCCGCCGTCTACGATTTCGTCCAAGCCGGGTATACCAGTCTGGCACCTGTCAGATTTTACCTCTGTATTTTCCATTTTAGACATACAAATATGAAATCAATCACCTATTTTTATTAGTTTATTAGAGCCGAGATATAAAAACATACCTTACTAAGTATTAATTGAGAATGGAGGACTATAAAAACGTTATGGACGAAATGATCGGCAAACAAACAAGGGTACCGGTGAAAATATTGGTCCTGGACGTCCTGAAGCCTCACAAACCGAATATACTCGATTTCGGGAAGAGGATATGCACCGAGAAAAGCATAGAGGCCGCCACCATCTCCGTGTACGCAGTAGACGAAAAGACAGAGTCCCTAAAGATAGTCCTGGAAGGGCGGGACATAGACTTCGACAAGATAAAAGACATCCTCGAAGACCAGGGAGGAGTGATACACTCCATGGACAAAGTAGTCCTGGGAAGAGTAAGCGAAGCATCAAAGCTCTCAGAACTCGCCAAATACTAGATTATTCATTTCCCATATTACGATATGGATCTTTTGAAGGCCTTGAAGGAACTAAAGAACGAAGAGATCGCCAGAAGATACTTCGTCATGAATTCCTTTGACGGCGCACTGACCATACTTGGCATCGTGATAGCGGTTTACATATCTGGAAAACACGATTCAAAACTTATAATAATCTCTTCTCTGGGAGCGGCCGTCGCCATGGCCATTTCCGGGATATGGGGCGCATACTCCATAGAAAGAGCTGAAAGGCTCAGGGGCCTAAAAGAGCTTGAAAGACACCTGATGGCAGACCTCGAGGAAACGGAGATAGAGAAAAAAGTCAATGCCACGACAATCCTCGTAGCGCTCGTAGACGGCCTGTCGCCGATGCTCGCAACGCTTTTAATAATATCCCCGTTCTTCGCCTCACAAGTAGGATTCATTGAGGCTGAAAGCGCATTCTATTACTCCATTGCTGTAGTAGTGGTCATCCTCTTCCTGTTAGGCGCACTCGTAGGCCACGTAGCAAAAGAAGACCGGATAAAGAGCGGAGCAAAGATGCTCCTGGCAGGAATATCCGTGGCAGTCGTTGTTTTCCTGCTGGACCTCCTCAAAGTACTATGAGGCTTCCATATAACGCGCCCTGCGCTCTATCACATCCACGCGGGCAAGTATCTCGGAAAGATGCTTTACGCTCTTGTAAGAATCCATCAATGAAGCCCATATTATCCTGAACTTGTCGCCGTGCGCCACCTGAAGAGACCTCTTGAACACGACCAGGTCCATGGCCTTATCCTCTATCCGAGTAGTAGTCGCCCCCAGGCCGAAATCGATGTAATAGACCTCCCCGTCCGCGTAAAGCATATTGGACGACGTGAGGTCGTTATGTATGATGTTAGCATTATGCATGACGGACAGGGCTCTTCCGATCTTCCCTGAGAGGTTTTTGACTTCCTGTTCGTCCGCAGACTCCAGGACATCCTTCAAAGGCCTTCCCCGGATATATTCCATATAGATCTTGTAATTCCTTATATCGGTCTTAAAGACCCTTGGAACAGTCATACCGGCCCTTTTGGCGTTCTCGAGGAGTTTGGCCTCCCTCTGGGTGCGTATCTTACGCAGGCGCAAATCCAGCTCAGCTACCCGGTATTTCTTGCTTATCCTCTCTTTCACAAGCCGTCCGTCCTCCAGGTAGAGGTTGGCCTCCGCGCCCTTAGCCAATAGTTCCATAAGCTAATTAGAATTTTTATTGATGGAGTTATATATTAATAACCTCGGATTAATCTACTTCTAAAAGAGAGAAGCATCATACAAGAGAAAAAAAATGGATATAGATACTGTCTTAGGAAAGATAGATGAGACTACGCAAGACTACTCCATGCCAAGGCGGGTAAAGGCCGTTCTAAAAAAGGTAGGAGACGACCTGAAAAAGAAAGACCAGGACATGTCCATGCGCATAACCACGGCCATATACGGAATAGAAGAGGTCTCAGGAGACATCAACATACCCATGCACGCAAAAACCCAGCTCTGGGACATAATAAGCGACCTCGAAGCATTGAAAAGATGATAGATGAAACCCTTATAAAAAGGAATACTGCCGAGATAGTAACTGTAGAAGAACTGGACGCCCGTCTAAAAGAAAATAGAACACCGACAACGTACTGCGGCTACGAAACAAGCGGACCAGTACACATAGGCACCATGGTCGCGGTGATGAAACAGATAGACTACGCCAAAGCCGGCCTCAAAGTAAAAGTATTATTCGCAGACCTCCACACCCTCCTGAACAAAAAAGGAACAGAGGAATGGATCGACGAAATGGTCGTATACTGGCGCAACTGCTTCGAAGGCTTGGGCCTCAAGAACGCAGAATACGTCCGCGGAACAGACTTCGAATACGACAAAGAATACATACACGACATACTGCAACTAGGCCTCCTAACGACGGTCAACCGGGCCATGAGAAGCATGCAGGAAGTAGCAAGGGACCTGGAGAACGCGCACGTCTCGCAGATGATATACCCCCTCATGCAGATAGCGGACATAAAAGCGCTCGACGTAGACATCGCCCACGGAGGGATGGAACAAAGAAAAATACACATGCTGGGCCGCGAACTACTGCCACAGATAGGATACAAAAAACCGGTCTGCATGCACACACCCCTCCTCGTATCGCTTCAGGGCCCGGGGTGCAAGATGTCGTCATCCAAGCCGGAGACGATGATCAAAGTAGACGAAAAGCCCGAAGACATAAAAAACAAGATCAACAAGGCATACTGCCCCCTTGAGAAGGAAGGGAATCCAGTATTGCAGATGTACGAATACATCATATTCCCAAAACTGGGCAGCGTCGACGTCAAGAGACCGGAGAAGTTCGGGGGGGATGTGACGTATACGTCCTACGCAGAACTGGAATCGGCATACCTTGGAAAGACGCTGCATGCGATGGATCTGAAGAACACGTCTGCGGAGAAGCTGTCGGAGATACTGGAGCCGGTTAGGGAGAAAGTGGGGAAATGATCACTTTATCATAACCGCCTCTTTAAGCCCTCTGAAATGTTCGTCGCCTGTAACGACTTTTGCATTCAACTCTCTTGCTGCAGAGAGCACTATGGCGTCCGCGACCCCCCAATTTTTGACTTTTTGTTTCATTTCCAGATCCGTTTCGGCGGCTTTTATGGAAGAAGCATATCCAAGGTCCAAAATGGTTGATTTCGATCTGACGTAATCCATGTTTTCCTCTGCGCCTTTGGGAGTTTCTTTTCCTTCTTTTATTTTCCTTAAAAAATTCTTGCGCAATTCCAGCACGACTATCGTCGGCGTCGCAGTCTCACCGCCTTCGATATATTCTTTTGCCGCATTCCCCTCCGGACTACCCCGGAAATACTCAATCCAGGCATATGTGTCGATAACATACTCGGCCATTTTAAGAGTACTCCCTGTCCGTAAACCGCTCTTCCTCGGTGAACGGGTCCAACCGGGGATTTGATCCGAACATGGACTTCGGAGTCTTCTTTTGCTTGTGGATCAGCGTGTTGATCAGTTCGTCGTAGCTCTTCATTTTAAATTTCTTTTTCATGTCTTTTAGGACCTGCACTGTATGCTTATTGAGTTGTATGGTTGTTTCCATAGCTATAACTATAGATTTTAAGCATAAATACACAAAATAAGCCAGATAAAACGATGGCAGAAAAGCTCCGGGGGATATTGGAGCCGGTTAGGGAGAAAGTTGGGAATCATGTGCCGGGTCGTGTAAGGTAGGTAGGAAAGATATTTAGAGGAATTTTCCCAGCCTCGTCTGCGCGAATTCTATGTATTTTTCGGCGTTGAAGTTCTTGAACTTGGGTATGTATTCCGGCGCGGCGTATATGCAGAGCGTAAGTTTTTCCTGGTCTGCTTTTTCCAGCGTCCGAGCCAGGGTCGATACTTCGTCTATGCGTTTTAGGCCTTCTTCGGTCTCGACCAGTGTCCGGAATTCCGGCATCCGGGTTTCCGGTATGTCGAGTATGACGTTTCCTTTTTTTATCCCGAGGTCTTTGGCTATTTTTTCTTCTATTTCTTCTCTGTTTTTCACGAGGTCCGGGCGGAATGCTTCTTCTACCAGCATTATCCTCTCCTGGAAGACTGTTTTGAACAGCCTGCGAGTATCGATACGTTTCATTATCTCCTGCGCGTATCCTCCGGCGTGCCTCATCCTGTAGACCAGGTCCACATCGTCCATTTTGAGGAATTCGTCGTAGCGCAGTTTCTTTTTGAGCATTGATCCTATCGCCGCCTGGAACATCGATTCTGCTATGCGTTTGGTGTGGTGGCGGTAGACTGTTTCATACATGAGGTTGCGGGATATGAGTAGGAATTCCACTGCTTCGAGGCTTCCTTTTTTTATTACTAGGTCGTCTCCCCGCATTTTTGTACCGTATATTATCCGTTCCAGGTCGATCGTTCCGTATGCTACGCCTGCGTAGTAGGAGTCTCTTACGAGGTAGTCCATTTTGTCTACGTCTATTTCCGAGCATAGTATTTTTGCGAACCTTCCTTCGCCCTTGACCAGGCCCGCTATTTCCGCGGGGCTTAGGCCTTCTTCGTTTAGGATGTCGGCTACTTCCGTTTTCTGTATTATCTTTGACGAAAGGCCTTCGTGGCTGTCTCCTTTGGCTGCGAGGGCGTCGTCCGAGGTGTGCGAGAAGGGTCCGTGGCCTATGTCGTGCAGGAGCGATGCTGCGCGGAGTTTTTCCTTGTCTTTTTCCGCCAGTTCCAAGTGGTCTGCCATGAGGCCTGCAAGGTGCATGACGCCCAATGAATGCTCAAAGCGCGTGGAATTCATCGCGGGATAGACCAGGTAGCAGAGGCCGTTTTGTTTTATGTGCCTTATCCTCTGCAGGTAGGACGTATCTATCAGCCGTTTTTCCGGTTTCGTCAGGTATATGGTGCCGTGTATGGGGTCACGGACGTTTTTTACGTATTCCATATATTAGAATAATGGGCAGAGAGAAATATAAGAAGAATATCTTAGGCACTTTTCAATCCAGCCTGCGTTTCGGGCATCCTGAGCCGCAGCTGCCATACTATCAAGCCCAGCAGCGTTACTGCGCCAAGGGTGACGAGTGTTGTGCCGGAGTTTACGGGTATTATGTAGTTCTTATCGTTGAAATACAGGATTGCAGGCACCAGCAGCCCCAGGAAAGTAGACAGGACGAGCCGTTCAGTGAAACTTATGTCGCTTTTTCTGGGAAAGGCTGCAAGGCTGACTGAAAGCCCGGGTATCAGCAGGTATAAGAATATGCCGATCGTGCCTAATGCGATTGCCTGAAAATCCATGTAATATGAAGGGATTATGTTTTTATATAATAGGTAAACCAGTGTCTTGGGTCTAAGTCTCATCAGACTAAGACATCTATCGCAACCTAACTTGTCTGCGAGCTCAACACGATAAGCACGTGCACCCCCCTGAGGACATTACGTCATGCCACGACCCGCCCGCCTTTACACTCATCCACCATCCGTCGTCGTCGCATTCTGTGACCAAAAGGCCCACATATGAAGAGGTGGTCGCTGCCGCTGCCGCAGGTCACGCTGCATTCGGTTGAACCGGGCTGGCAGCAATCAATACAATTGCTTCCCATTGTTGTGGTAGTGGTCGTAGTAGTGGTGGTTGTAGTAGTCGAAGAAGTTGTAGTGGTCGTAGTTGTCGTAGTATTAGTTGTGGTCGTTGTTGACGTTGTAGGGGCTGTAGTTGGTATTGCAGCGGTCTAGGTTTTCTCTGTGGTTCCCTTCAGGGTTCCAGAGCTTTTGAAGGTCGTATTCGGACCTATGCGGTTGTCTACATATGATATTGTGACTATTACGTCGTATGAGTTGCCCGCGCTTCCTTCTGAACCGATCCTTCGGTCCCAGAGATATATTTGTCCTGAGGAGAGATTTTCTGATATGAGGGGGAGA
Organism: Candidatus Altarchaeales archaeon; assembly: GCA_023252215.1. Taxonomy (GTDB): domain Archaea; phylum Altiarchaeota; class Altiarchaeia; order IMC4; family QMZM01; genus CAIYYO01. The sequence continues at coordinate 36,755 of JAHEXG010000005.1, read as the reverse complement.
TCTGGGTCTGCGTATATTTCTCCGTTGGGGCCGGTCACATTGATCCCTGTTATGTTGAGGTCTCCATCGATTATGTTGTTCTGCAGCGAGAGGGCCAAGCTTCCGTCGCTTTTGTAGCTGTAGTCCACGGGCACGACTCCCCAGAAGCCCATTGATATCTGTTTGGTTCCGCCCGAGGGAGTGAATAGGCCCCACTGCCATAGGACGATGAGGACTAGGCTTATTACTATAATGACCCAGCCGTAGGTCATCAAGAATTCAAGAGACGCCTGGCCCCGGGATTTTCTCATTTTATTTTGTTTTCTATTATTTATTAATTCTCAGAGTAGATTAAATACGTTCAATAATTGCGGAACGCCCTGATTATAGCTGGTCGAGCAGGTGGGATGGGGCCTGGAGTATGAATCTGGCCATGAAAGAAGGCCTTCCCAGGAAGCCGTTCAGCAGGTGTGAGGCCATGTCCATGTCTCCTTTTTTTTCTATCAGGTCTTTGTTTTCTGCGAGCAGCCGTATCAATTTATCGGCGTTCTTCTCAGACAGGTTGTTGAGGAATCTGCGGACGCGCAGGTGTAGGTAGAGTTCTTTTCCTATCTCTTTTTTCCAGATTTTTTCATACCCCTCGATTCCCGCGTTTTTTGCCGCGAGTCCTCCTATTATCACTCCGCCTCCGGTCGTGGCTTTGACTTGTCCTGCGGCATCCCCTGCCAGGGAGACTTTAGGGTACTCAGTCCTAAGCCCGGGATTGTACATGGGTATTACGCCGTAATTCTTTTCGCGTATGGCCGGCTCCTTTATCCTTTTTTCTTTCCTCAGCCTTTTTATGTGCTCCTCCAGGTATGGGACCGGGTTGTCCGGGGCGCATAGTCCTATCCGGGCGTAGTCGTCTACTGGTATTATCCAGGAAAAGAATCCGGGGACGTCCAGGTACATCTCCACGTAGTCACTCTCGCATTCTATTTTCATCTCGTATTGTGCGCCGTATAGAAACTCGCATGGGGCGTTTATGTTAAGGGCTTTGTGCAGGTTGTAGTTCGTGCCTGTGGCAAGTATTATTTTATCTGCCTTGGACTTTAGTTCTCCGAGGTTTTTTTTGTCTATCGTATTGTTTTGGAGTTCTGCGCCCGCATCTGTTGCCTTATCCAGTAGATGGTTGTCGAATGCTTTGCGGTCTGTTACATAGGCTTTGTCCATGCCTCCGTCTATTTCCAAGAGGCTTCCGAGGGGGGAGTATATTTTTGCTCCTCTGACGCTGTTTTGTATGAAGGCTTTTGCAGAATCAGATCTTGGGTTTATGCCCAGCCGGTGCAGGCCGCTTTTGCTTAGTAGGCCGGAGCACTGCACTCTGCGGCTTTCTTTCTTTTGGGTCTCAAACAGGACTGTTTCGTGTTCTTTTGCGCAGTATCTTGCGGCGATGCATCCTGCCGGCCCTCCGCCGACGACGGCTATCATGTTGGTATTTGGTTTATTTACGCAGGTCTATCATGTCTTCGGCTTTCGGCCCCGTGGATAACATAGTTACCTTTACGCCGATTTCTTTTTCTATCCCGCTTATGTGTTCTTTGGCCCGGGCAGATAATTTATCGTAGGAGGTGGCATCCTTGCATTCCGGGAATATTTTGTCCAGGCAGGTTATGCATATCTGGGTTGCTCCGTTTATCATCGCAGAGTATTTTGCCAGTTCGTAGTCGAAATCGCCTACTCTGCGCGCTCTTCCTGTGACTGTTCCTTTTTCGCCTAGGTGTTTGGCAAGTATTTCGTTTACAGTGCCTGTGTGGCCTTTTGCTTTGGCGTCTTTTAGCACTTCCTGCCAGAGGGGGTATTCTTTGATGTTCTGTTCGTCTATGAAATGTGCCATGGGCCCTGCGCCGACTCTTGTAGTATACGCTTTGTAGACTACTATCACGTCCTTTATTTTTGTGGGTCCTACGCCGATGTCGCATGCCGCCATGGATGCCGACGTGTCCTTAGACGTGACGAACGGGTATGTGCCGTAGAAAAGAGATAGCCCGAATCCCTGGCTTGCTTCGATGATAACTTTCTTTCCGGATGAGATTGCCTTGTTTACTTCCAGGGGAACGTCTGCGATGTATGCGCTTAGCTCCGGGATGTCCTGTGCGAGTTTTATCGTCCTTCCTGCGCGTTCCTGGTTTGCAGGGCCGCATCCGGTGCCGGTGGTTCCTACTTTTTCCTTAAGGTACTTGTTCCCGGAATCCAGGTCCCTGTGCCTCTGCTCGATTATGGCGCAGCGTTTGTCAAGGAATATCCGCCCATTGGTTTTTGTGACCGAGACTTCGTTGAGGAAGCACTTTGGATCGACCAGGACTCCTGCGCCTATGAACAGCTTAGAGGAAGGATATACGAAGCCGCATGGTACCATGCGCAGGCCGTATTCCCTGCCGTCTTTGTATATGGTGTGCCCGGCGTTTGGGCCTACGCCCGCCCTTGCAACGATGTCAGGCTTATCTTTCAATGCAAGATAAGAAATGACCTTTCCTTTTCCTTCGTCTCCGAAATGTCCCCCGACTACGATAGTTGTCTTATTTTCGTCCATGATCATCCTCCAGCCGGACTACGTCGTCCAGTTCTGGCGTGCTTACTTCGATTAGAACGAGGTCTTTTACCGCGCAGAGACGGTGCTTGTCCCCTGGATGCATCGTTACAGACTCTCCTTTTTTCAGGGTTCGCTCGCCGCCGGGATACGTTATCTTGAGTATGCCGGAGAGGACGTACATGCTCTCCTTTTTTTTGTTGTGGTATTGCAGACTGGTGCGGCAGCCTTTTTTTATTTCCAGTATCTTCCCTGCGTATTCTTTTTCCACGCAGAGCCATATCTCTTGTCCCCAGGGTTTTTCGACGACCTTAACTGGCGTGTATTCCATTCTTTGGTTATCCTTCTAAAATAATTGTTGGTTCGGCATCCGAGGGTATTTCCATGCGGAGCGTTTCCATGCCTTTTGCGGTTATCCGGTAATCCATGCGCATATTCTCAGGAAGGAACTTGTGTTTCTTGAGTATCGCGGTCCTTAAGTTTTCCCTCTTGTCCAGTTCCAGGCTTATCTTGGCCCAGTACCTTATCACGTCCCCTCCTATTGGCACGTTTCTTCCGGTCTCTATGTCAGTGTATATCTGGTTGGTTATGAGTATGGGTATGTCGTATTTTCTTGCTATGCGCAGTAGCTTGGCCATCTGCCTTCCTAGTTCCTTTATGTCTTTGTCTTCCTCCAGCCGGTATAGGACTGCAATAGAGTCTACGATGACAAGTTTTGCCGAGGAATTGGGGACTATCTCATTTAGGCGGTTAATGCCCAGTTTCTGCTCGTCGAATTCCGTAGGCTCTATCAATATCAGATTCTTCAAGACCTCTTCTGCGCCTTCGCCTGCTATCTGTTTAATCCGCTCGAACGAGAAGCCGCCCTCTGCGTCTATGAATACGACCTTTCCGCCCGCCTTTGCCGCGCTAACCGCAGCCATCAAAGCAATGTTGGTCTTCCCCGCCCCCGGCGCACCGTATATGTGGGTGATGGTCCGGGGCTGCAGGCCGCCTCCAAGCAGCACGTCAAGGTCTTTTTGGACTTTTACCATTGTTAGTACCGGATAATATTTTAGACTAAGCTAATAAATCAGAAACTCACCCGCCATACCGTTCATAGAACCGCACGCACGCCGCCAACAGGTCTTTTCTTGCAGCAATGCCCTTTTTCTCAAAATACTCCTCGATGACTTTTGGCTCCATCTGCGCCTTCTCTATCTTTATGGCCGCATCTTTTACTTTATTGTTAACGTGTACCTCAAGAATGGTAAACAGGGGATAAATAGTTTCCCAGTCCCGCGCAACATCGAAATAGTTGCCTTTTACGTCAACATCCAAAGAGATGCTGAGATTTTTAACATCGGAATTGGATTCTATAAGATCTTTCAGGTATACGTTTATCTCCTCGGGCGTTCTGGTTCCCAGGTCCTGTTTTATCGCGCGCATAGTAGCCGACGGAATCTCTATAAAAGCCGGGTTATTGTAATCGAAATCTTTAAAGACTAGTACGCCGTTGACGTTCCCGGACTCGGAAAAATTCCGTTTGGACGTGCTCCCGACATAGTATGCGGGTACTGCTATGCCCTTTATTCTCTGGTATTTGTGGATGTGGCCTGAAAGTATCAGGTCATATTTCTGGGAGATTTCTTGTAATGCCTTTAAAGAAATCTCATAACGTGGAACGCTTCCTTCTATTCCCTGGTGGAGGCATAGGATGTTCGTATCCGCATTCTGGCTTATAGACTCCATCTCTGAAGTCAGTTTCTTCAAAGCCGCCTCGGATGCGTCTTTCTCGCGCAGGTATTCAAACCCGTGTATGCCGACTTTTTTTCCGGATAATTCGAGTAATACGTGCGGGTTCTCGGTAGAAAGAACATGGATGTTATTGCTAAGATGAGAAAGCGCCGGCTGATACGACGTTCTCAGGTGGCCGTCGAGCTCGTGGTTTCCGATGGCCAGCACGACCAGGGTTTTCGCGGAAACTTTCATTAAAGCGGATATGAACGCCTTAAAGCTTCTGGCATCGGGTTTTGAATGCTCGAACACGTCGCCGCCAAAGATGATCAGATCAGGGTTGTATTCCATGGCCTTGGAAATTGCTTCGCTGAAAGATGCTTCAAAATCTTCCAGTCGCTCTTTTTTCAGCCTGTGCAGATAGCCCAGGTGGCAGTCGGATATGCAGCAGATAGTGCTCATTTTTTCTTGAGCTGGGATAGGACCGCGTCTTCCATGATTTTTACCGGAGCGTCTATGCCAAGCCATATATTCAAAGACTCTGCGCCCTGGCGTGCCAGCATCCCTACGCCGTCAATGGTCTTGCAGCCCCGGCTCCTGGCCGCGGAAAGAAGTTTTGTCTCCAGAGGGTTATAGACCAGGTCCATGACCGCTATTTTTTCAGGTATCATATCCGCGGAGAGCAGTTCTTCGTCCTCGTGCGGATGCATGCCGGCAGAGGTTGCGTTTATGAGGACGTCTATTCCTTTTAACCCGGATAGAAGCCCGTCGTACGAAAAATCGCAGACACATACTTTTCCGCCGAGGCGTCCTTCTATATCGGCCGCAAGTTTTTTTGTCTTCTCCATAGTGCGATTCGCAATAGAAAGAGAAGCGCCTTCGATCGCGCACTGGAAAGCAACGGCCCTTGCCGCGCCCCCCGCGCCGAGTACGAGCACCCTCTTGTCTTTCACGGAAACGCCCGCATCTTTCAGTGCCTTGATGCAGCCTATGCCGTCCGTATTGTAGCCGCAAACATCGTCCCCTACGAATTTGATGGTATTAACGGCGCCGATCAACTCTGCTTCCCTGCTGACTTTGTCGACGTATTTGAGTATGTCTACCTTGTAGGGTATCGTGACATTTAATCCGACGAAGCCTTTGTAGACGGTTATGTCCATAAAGTAGGCCAGCTCCGAGGGTTTTACGTCAAAGGATTCATAGCTATAGTCTAATCGCAGTTTCTCGAATACTGCTCTATGCATTAGCGGAGAAAGCGAATGCCCCAGGGGGTGCCCAACCAAGCCAAGTTTGTTCTTTTTCATTTCGCCTACGCTTGAATACTTAGTATTATTTTGTATATATCCGGAAATATCCGGAAAAAATCAATCGTTCGGAGCAAATAACAAAGTTTATAGAATATGAATGAACTTAGAGACAAAGTTGATTATCAACGAGAACAGCGCGATTACCAAACCCAGGGATGCGCCCAGGTTTGAGAATGACATGACCAGCAATATTTTAGTTACCTTGTTTCTCCAAAGGTCTAACACGGAATTGATATTCATAAGGTCCTCGAAATCTTTTACTTTGGGTTTTCTAACCTTGGCTTCAACCCATCCTGCAAACCATCCCGCAGCAAGAAACGGATGCAACGTGGTTATCGGAGCGACGAGAAAAGCAGTGATTATGGAAAGAGGATGTGCTAATGCGAATGCTGCGCCTAATGCAGACAAGAGGCCGGTCAGTAGGATGAATTGTATAGCCGAATCCGTTAAGAATTTAGGATCATTCGGAGCCATAAAAAACCCCAGGAGAACCACGCCAATGATCGCCGCAGGAAGGGCATAATTGGCATATTTCTTGAAGCGGCTCTTTTTTTCTGGAACCGATTCCAGTTCCGCCAGTTCCTCCTTGACCGAGTCAGTTGAAAAGTCTTTGGACTCCAGTATGTCCTTTATACCTGAAACGTGGCCTGCGCCCACGACTGCGACGATCTTTTTAGCTTCCAGGCTCGCTATCTTGTCCGCTATGTAGTGGTTTCTTTCGTCGAGCAGGGTTTCTTTGACTGAGGGTACCTCGCGGCCTAGTTCTTCCATCATCTCTGTGAGAACATCCATCTCTTTGAGTTTTTCGACCATCTCCTCTGTGACCTTTTCCTCTTCAAAGATGCCGGATACCAGGCCGAATAGTATTCTTATTTTCTCCTTTAGGCTCATGCGGTTCAAAGCCCGCTTGAGGGTGACTCCTATGTCTCTGTCGACGAGCGCGATGGGGATGTTCTTCTCCTTGGCCAACTCCAATGCCTTGACCATCTCGCTGCCGGGTTTTACCCCTAGTTCGTCGCCTACTTTCCGCTGGAAATTGGTAAGCATGAGCTGAGTCAGAAACAGATATCCTTTGCCTTCTTTTATCACCTTGGATATGTCGGTCTCGTCCCATTTCTTCTTCTCTGAGATCGCATGATGCCTCTGGGCGCAGAGTTCCACTGCCACCATGTCCGGGTTCTCTTTTTCAATTGTTTCCCTGACTAGTTCCACGCTCTCCTTGGAAACGTGGGCAGTGCCTATGAGAAGGACCTCTTTACCGGCAAGATCGATGCGTATGACGGAATTGAGCATAGTATGTATATTGGCATGACGAGAACAAAAAGGGTTTTTTCAGCGGGCGGTAACTATCGTCAGTATGTCCCCGTCTGCGAGGACATGGTTTAGGCCAACTACTTGTTCGTCGAATTTGACGGATTTTCCCGTGACGTGGGCGTATTTGAATTTTTTTATGATGTCCCGGTGGACGAATGCGCAGGCGTCTCTTACGTTGGATCCGGCCTTCATGATCATAGGCTCAGGGGAGTGGGTCTTTTCGCCGTATCTTTTGGTGTATACGCGTATCACGTCGAGTTTTTGGAATATTTTTTTCTTTAGTTCTTCGATGTTCTGGCGTTTTTCCGCTGATACTTCTATTGCCTGGTTTTTGAGTTCTGTCCTGACTTTTTTGAGGTCTTCTGCGTTGAGCATGTCTATTTTGTTGAGTAGTATGAGCGAGGGCGAGTATATCCTGTTTTTTTGTATCGCGTCTATCATCTGGTCGTCTGTTATGTCTTCGTGCAGGGCGACGGTTGCGTTGTGTATGCCGTATACGTTTAGTATTTCCCGCACTGTTCGCTTGTCTATTTTGGTGAGTTTGACGTTTGCGACGACCGATACTCCGCCTCGGTCTGTTTTCTGGATACTTACTCTGGGAGGCCTTTGGTTTAGCCTGATCCCCACTTCGTATAGTTCTTTTTCCAGTGCCGAGAGGTGTTTTATGTTTGTTGCGTCCAGGAGTATTAGTATGAGGTCTGCGTTTCTTACGATTGATAGGACTTCCCGTCCGCGGCCTTTGCCTATCGAGGCGCCCACGATGATCCCTGGGAGGTCTAGTATCTGTATCCTTGCGCCTTCGTATTCCATCATGCCGGGCACTACGTTGAGGGTTGTGAACTCGTATGCCGCCACGCGCGAGTCTGCGTCTGTGAGGGCGTTTAGCAGCGTCGATTTTCCGACCGACGGGAACCCTACGAGTACCACGGTTGCGTCCCCGCTTTTTTTGACTGCGTATCCTTCGCCTTTTTTGGCTGAGGACTTGCGTTTTATCTCCTGTTCCTTTAGCTGGGCAAGCTTTGCTTTGAGCTTTCCTATGTGGTACTGCGTGGCCTTGTTATAAACTGTCTTATGCAGTTCTTCTTCTATTTCCGTTATTCTTTCTTCGCCGGTCATGGACTGAGAGATACTATTAATCCCTGAAATGAGATAATTTAGTATTATTATTCCAAAGAGACAGATTAATAGCGGAAAAAGAGGTTTTCAGGCGTTATGGAAATTTTTTCAATGATCCTGGTCGTTCTCGGACTATGCCTTTTCGAGACTATAAGCAGCATAGACAACGCCATCATCAATGCGGACGTCCTCTCGACCATGAGTAAAAAGGCCCGCAGGTGGTTCCTGTTATGGGGCCTGCTCTTTGCAGTCTTTATAGTAAGGGGCCTTCTCCCCTGGGCTATTGTCTGGGCGGCTACTCCGTCTCTCGGTCCCGTAGGGGCCCTGATGAGCACGTTCTCCTCCGATCCGGGCGTTCTTGAAGCAGTAGAGTCTTCGGCGCCCGTCCTGTTGTTAGGGGGCGGAACATTCCTTGTTTTTCTTTTCTTCCATTGGCTTTTCCTTGAGCCGAAATCCTACGGCCTGCGGGGAGAGAAGTTCATAGCTTCCCAGGGCGTGTGGTTCTTCGCCGTCGTATCCGTTCTTCTGACAATGCTTGTCTATTTTGCCATAAACCGCAACCCCATGATGGCCTTGGGCGCAGTCGTCGGCTCGACCGCGTTTTTCATAACCCACGGCTTCAAGCAGAATGCCGAAGAAAACGAGCGAAAACTCATGGAAGGCCGCATGTCAGACATCAGCAAGCTTTTGTACCTGGAAATAATAGACGCTACGTTTTCCATAGACGGCGTAATAGGTGCTTTTGCATTCACGCTGTCAGTGCCGCTGATACTCCTCGGGAACGGCCTGGGCGCAGTCGTGGTCCGGGAGATCACCATAGGCAACATCGAAAAAATAAAGAAATACAAATACCTGAAGAACGGGGCAATGTATTCCATCCTCTGCCTGGGAGTGATAATGATCGCAGACAGCTTCGGGAGGGGCATACCCTCATGGCTTTCGCCGATAATCACATTCCTTGTCGTAGGATACTTTTTCTATAAGTCGGCTAAAGAAGCAAAATAGGGGGGATACCTTATTTTTCTTTTGAATCCGAATAGATATTGACTATGTGGACTGAGAAATACAAGCCCCTGTTGACGGGGGACGTGTTGGGCAACCCCAAGGTCGCAGAGGACCTGAAAAAATACGGGTGGAAAGCCCCTGCCATATTATACGGTCCGCCGGGCTGCGGTAAGACCGCTCTTGCGCAGGCGCTGGCAAAAGAGTCAGGCTACGACCTCGTAGAGATAAACGACGACAACATAAAGAACGGGAAAACGATCGCTGAGAGCGGCAGCCTCTTTGGGAACAAGAAGCTTATCGTGTTCGACAACGTAGATAACATAGACGACATAGGGGAAGTTGCGGAGATACTTAGAATAACGAAAAACCCTACGCTGCTCATTTCTTCTGATTTTGAATCCAAGCGCCTGGCGACGGCAAAAAAGCTCTGCGAGAAATTCCAGATGCGCAGGCCCAGTTCGATATCCGTGGCAAAACTTTTGGAGATTATAGCGGCCAGGGAGGGAATATTCGCCGATAAAGAAGTCCTAAAGGATATATCCGAAAAATCGGAGGGAGATTTCCGGGCCGCTGTAAACGACTTGGAGACATTGGCAGGCGGGAGGAAGAAGATCGTAAAAGAAGACCTGGGCGTGCTTGAAGGCCGGGACCGGGTTTCCGATATTTACAAAGCCCTTTCGACGATATTCCTAAAAAAGGACCTGCAGGAGTCTATTCGGTCCACTTATGACTTGGATGAGCAGCCTCAGAATGTCCTTTTGTGGATTGATGAGAATCTGCCGTCTGTTGTCAGGGGTCCAGAGGAAATACGCAGGTGCTATGATTATCTTTCGCGCGCAGACGTGTTTTTTGGCAGGATCACAAACAGGCAGTACTGGGGGTACCTGCGGTACGCCGGAGCCCTTATGACTGGGGGAGTGACTGCTTCGAAGGGGGATAAGATAAACTTTGCGCGTTATCAGTTCCCGTTCTACATAATCCGCATGGGGCAGACGAAAAAGGAGAGGAATCTGAAAAAGAGCATTGGATTGAAGATGGGTTCCCGCCTGCATTGTTCGTCGAAGGAGGCTGCGAATGCTTTTATTCCTCTTTATAGGACGTTGATAAAAGCAAAGAAAATAGATTCTATGCAGATCGGCGAAGAATTCAAATTGGAAAAGGAAGAGATCGAGTATCTGGCGGGTTGAATCAGATGGTTGTTCCTCCTTTTTCCTGTTTCCATTTCTCGAATTCCTCTTTTTCTTTCGCTATCTTCTTTTCGTCCAGCTTCTTTTTGGATACGTAGAGGATCGAAAGGAGAACTGCTATTATCACTATATAGGGCAGGTAGTCTGATAATCCCGTGGGTTTTGCGCAGTCCTTGGAGCATGAGTCCGCGTTTTCGGTTGCGTCGCATTTGCCGTTCCCGCATAGGTTTTGAGGAACTGTGGTCATTGGGGATTCGGTTGTTGTCGTAGTTTCTGGGACAGTGGTTGACTCTGGCGGCCGGGTCGTGGTTTCTTCTGTCGGGATGGTGGAAACTTCTTCTATTGTGGTGGGCGTTGCCGGGCAGTCCTGGGGGCAGTTCTCATATGTTTCGCCGAGGACGCATGCTCCGTCGCCGCATTTTCCTTCTTGTAAGTTGAGGTTCATCAGGCTTGTTACCTCTGCCGTTGTTCCGTTTGGCAGGATGCATAGAAGGCATTCTGCCAAAAGGTCTTCTGATCCGCATTCCGCTCCTGCTGCTTTTTTCTGCCGGTATCCCATTTTTGCGCAGTAGCTGTAATCCGTGCCGCATTTGCCGTTCATATAGTTCCAGGAGTCGCAGTCAGTATTTCCCGTGTTCCCAGGGAAATCGCATATGCCTACTTCGTCTCCGTTATCATTCGTCTTCGTTTCATAGGAGTATCCGAGGGCCTGACAATAGACCGCTGCAGGGTTCTTAATCGCATAGGCCGATGATGCGACCAAAGCAATAATTATCCAGATAAAAAAACTGTTTTTGTTTTTCATTTTGTATGTTATGTTCGTTATAAATCGATCATGGCGCTTTTATTCCGGACGGCGCAGCAGGCGAATAGTATCCCCCCACAATGTCACTTACAACTGAGCCTGTGTAGGGGATATACCCGTATCCTCCTTGATGGTATATACCTCCGGATGTGCCGGTGAACACTCCCCAACTGTTTTTCATTATCCAACATCCTGCTTTGCCGTAGTGGCTCTGGCATATCTGGCTGTTGTCATCGTAGCCCGTAAGTGTGATCGCGTGTCCGAAACCGGTGTTGGCCCAGTTGGTACATGCGATAGCAATAGGTCCATGACATATCAGATATGCCTTCACGCTGTTCATGTTGTTGCCAACGTTGGTCCAGCTTGTTATCGACCAGAGTTTCGGACTTGCGCAGCGCGAACATGCAACGTTGGCGGCCTTGTATGGGAAACACGATTCTTCGACTATCTTTTGGTCTTTGATATACATAAAAGCGGAAGTATATAAGCCTCCGTTGCAGCCGCGATTGTTGGGGTAGCTGCCGGCGCATGAGACCAGTTCCTGCTCGGCGATATTATTCTCAGCAGGCTTGCACTGTTCAACATTATACGTGCCCTCCATTGATCCCAGCGTCGCATGCGCCCAGCATGAGCCGCAACTCCCCTGGTCTCTTACCCCCGTCATATAGTTTTTGCCGTTCACGTTCCGCCAGTCGAAGGCTGCCGGGAGCACGTGGGTCGCCTTGTATTGTTCGCAGGGCCCCAGGCAGCCCAGCGTGGTCGTAGTGGTCGAGGTGGTGGTGGATTTCGTAGTGGTCGTGGTGTTTCTTACTAGGGTCGTCATAGTCGTGGGAATACCATGGGTCGTCTGGACAAAAGACGAGGTGGTTATATTTGCTATGTAAGGCATAGTTGGCGTAACTCCGGCCTTTAAACTCATCAGCTCGTAGCATTTGCAGGACGACTGGAAGGGGGTGATGTTTGTATTAAGGATCAGGTAGTCTAATGCCGGGCAGGCCGCAACAGAAAATATGAGCCCGCCTAATGCGTATACTACGATGTTTCGCGCGTTTATCCTCTTGATGGGGTCTTCTTCTGAGGTTAGGTATCTTGAGCCGGCCCACATTATTATGAGCGCCGTTATCCCGGGTATAACTATCCATAGGATGTTTAGGGCGTAGCATAGGCTGTAGTTAACGGAACCTGTTATCTCGTTCAGGGATGTTGCAAGGTCTGGCCTTTGTTTTTTGTCTAATGTCGTGGTCGTGGTTGCGTTGCCGGTTTCATTCCTGATGGAGCAGGGGCAGGGGTATATGCAGGGATGGTTTGCGTCTCCGCCGTATTTGTATTCGCAGCAGGCGGAGCACCAGCATTTTTCCAGGTTTTTTACGGCGTCCGGGTCATACGTTGAGGCGCTGACTTTTTCCCGTCTTAGTATGGCGTCAAGGACCGTTCTTATGTCTGTGTAGCTTCCGATGTATCCTTCGCAGTCGCTCATGCATGTTTGGCAGTCGGTTATGTTCGAGCAGTGGGCTTTGCATCCTGCCGGAAGTGGGTCGAATGCGCTGGATTGCAGGGATAATGCTATCGTAAAGGATAATATTAATATTGCATTTATCGCTTTTTTCATTGTTTTTTTAATGCGTTATGTGCTGAAGGATATCCACACGTATTCTATGAATTTTATCGCTATTAATATTATCAGAAGGGATAGAACTACGTAGGCCATTCCCTTTTTGGCGTTGCTCCTTGCCAGTGCGTCCTCTGCGGTCATCATCTGGATCGCGTTTATTACCAGCAGCAGGACTGCCAGGCCTGCTGCGGTGCCGTATATTATGTTCTCTATGCTGTTTGCGCTCCTGCGTAGTTCGCAGTCTCCCTGGCACTGGAGGCACATCTGTTTGAGGAGCGTGCATTCGCTCTGTCTCTGTAGGCTCGTTGATGCGTCGTTTGATAGTTCCTGGCATTTTTCGTCCGTTTTCTTGCATATCTCGCCTATCTTGTCGCAGGACGCCGCATCTGCGATGTCGTATGCGAAACCGTGTTCCGTGTAGACGTTCCGGCAGTAGTCCTGCGTGGAGATCGAATAGTGCGCGCATTCCCCGTCGGCCATGCACTTGTATGAGATGGAGCATCCGCTTGTCTTGCAGTTTGACTGGACGGCTGTGCTTATGCAGGCGGACATGGTCCACTTGCATCTGCCGGGGAGGCCGCAGGTGTTCGCCTCGCATGAGCCTTTACCGTACTGTTCGCAGGTTGTCACTTTGTTGCTTCCGGTGCAGCTCCAGCAGCTTGCGCCGTCAAACCAGCAGCCTCCAAGAGTTGAGGACAGCATGTTGCATTTCAGGGCGTCGCATGGCGCAGTACATTCGTCCTTGCAGTCGTCCCCGTAGGAGAGACATATCATGCAGACCAGGAATAGAGCGCCTGCGATAAGCCTCATTCTCCTTTTTTCAGCCATCGTTTTTTGTAAGCGATTATGAGCGCCAAAGCCAATACGAATAAAAAGACTATGATCAGGCCGGTGTTGTCCGGGCCTGCACAGTCCGGGTCTTCTTTCGCGGTGCAGTCGGGGTCGCATCGTCGGTCTTTGACTTTGTCGCAGTAGCCGTCAGACGATCCTGATGGGCAGTCGGATGGGCAGTTTCCGTAATTCTCTTCCGGATAGTGGCAGAGGTTGTCGCCGCAGTAGTATTTGAGGGTGGTGGAGGTCGCTCTGGTTTGGGTGGTGGTCGTAGTTGTAACGCAGTCCGGGTCTGCGCCAGGCGGGCAGTCGGGGTCGCATATTTTGTCTCTTATCGGGTTGCATAGGCTGTCCGGTTTGTCGGGCGGGCAGTCCTGGGGGCAGGTGAATGCGTTTTCGTCCAGGCTTGGTTCGCATATCTTGTTTTGGTTGCATTCAACAGACACTGTCAGGGGGTTGGATGAAAACGTTTCATTAGAGGTTGACAACTTGGTTTCAGGTATCATGAATGGGCCGTAGTATAGCGGTTCTATCTCGTAGGATACGATTGTCTGGGAGTTTTTCGGCAGGTCTACGGTTTTTCTGTAGTATGGAGGCACTGATGAGCCGGGCGGGGAGCTTCTCTTGAAGCCTGACATGTTTATTTCGTTTGCGCCTCCGAAATATTCTTTCAGGCTGACGGACATACTTACAGGATATGTGTTGGTTATCGTTATGACAACTCGCAGAGTCTCTCCTTTTGTTATCTTTTCCGGCGCTGTTTTTTCCGCTGTTATTGTGCCTGCCGGATTTGTTATCGTATTTCCGCCGCATGCGGGGCAGGTGTTGTTTGCCGCGTAGGCTGCCGCCGCAAGGCATAGGATCAATGTGATGGACCAGATTTTCTTTTTCATTTTTTTAGCAGCCCCATACGTTCGTGGGGCAGGTAAATGTGCCTGCATCGTTGCGGCAGTTATAGTAGCTGCAATATGGGTAGCCCGGGTATCCGGATATGCCGTAGGGGGTGTAGGGTGTTTCCCAATTCCCGGTCACTTCGACTATGTTGTATTTGGGCGAGTTTGGGAATTTGACCAGGGTGTAGCAGTGGCCTGGGCCGCTGGCTGCGTAGACTTCGTCCGGTCCGTATCCTACTATTCGCAGCATTGTTGTAAGCGAGTTTGTGTAGTCGCAGCATGTTCCGGTGTTTATGACTTCCATGCTTGCGTATGCCGGGAGGTCTGAGAACAGGCAAGTGTTGAGGTTCATTGCGATGTCGCTCTTCCAGCCTTCTGCGCTGGTGGAAACATAGCCTGTGCATTGTAGGGAGTTGGCGTTCACCGAATAAGTGTGGTAGCTGCAGCTGCATGTCCCGATATCGCCGGGGCAGCAATTTGCATCCAGTCCAGTGGTGGAGCAGGTGGATGTGTCGCCTAAACAGCATATCTCCGGGAAGTAGTAGTCTGTCATGTATTTTCTTCCCGGGCCGAATCCGTAGATCAGGTATAGGCCTGCGCATTTCTTGACGCCTTCGGGTGTGAGCATGCCGTTTGACTGCACCATGTCTTTGCTGAAATTGTATGCGGTCCTGCATTCTTTGAGGCAGCCTCCAGTGCAGTTGTTTTCGCAGCAATATATGCCTTCTCTTGCTCTCTGCCATAGTTCGGGCCTGCAGACTTCGTATATGTCGCATGAATTGCTCTCTTCATTGCCCGTATTTACAATTGGTCCGTCTCTTCCCGGCCAATATTTGTGGCATGGAGTCATGATGGCGCAGCACCAGGGTATTACGGCCTGCGGCCAGGTAGCGCTGGCTGACAGTCCCAGTAGGTCTTGGGCATAGAAAGATAGGTTGTGTTCGCCGTCGGAGAGGGGTGGACTCATCGGCGGAGTGCTCATGTATTCATATATGGATGGATCGCTTGCCAGAGTGAAGCGGTTTATTACTCCGTCTCTGCTGGATACCCATTTTACGTTATATGGCGGGAGCCCTCCCGTAACCGTTGCGCTGAAGTTCAGGAGGCATTTGTCTGCGGTATGCTCCATTGGTCGATTGACAGAGCATAGGGTATTGATGGTTAGTCTCGAAGTTCCTGAGTCGACTCCCAGGCCGTTATAGGTCCAGCCCTTGGCGGCAAAGAAGGTCTGCATGTTGTCTGAGAATATGTAATGCACTTTTCGGCCGTTTATGCTGTTGGTTGCGATTATCTCGGTATAGCCGTTGATCGTGCCGATTAGCCTTGTGGGCGGGCTTATTGTGTCTGCTCCGCATATCAGTATCTGGGAGGTGATTGGGATGAAATCGTCCAGGAATGCATTACATATATTTTTGCACCAGTTTCCCGGGACATTTGACATGCCGCCCATGAAACTGTCTTCGCCTATGAGAAAATAATATTCGCCGGTGCTTTGCTCATAGGCCACTGTGTAGAAGCTTTTGGGGCTGCATCCGTTTACGTTGCATTTGTCCGGGAAAAGAACTGTTATGTTGGGCTGTGTTATTTCATACATGAGGCTTCCGTCATATGTGAGATACAGCAAGCTGCTTGCCGGCGTTGCCGTTCTGTTGTAGAAATACTCTTTTCCGCCTGCGTAATCGTCTGCGGCGTCTCTATTGCCTTGGGGGTTGCAGGCGCTGGTGTTACATGCCGGATTTGTGCAGTTCATGCTATAGATAGTTGTTCCTCCCGCCTGTATGCTGTTTATCTTTACTTTCAGCGTATCCACCAGGTAGAGTTCCTTAGTTTCTGAAGCTGTCCGGTTCATGCAGTCTGTGACGTTTACTGTGAGCGTGTAGTTGCCGGTCGGAAAATCCTCAAGGCTCCTTGAGAACTCTTCAAAGGAGCCTATAAGAGTGCCATTCAGGTACCATCCATATCTGTAGTAGGGCGGGGCAAAGCAGGGGGTGCCAAACATTGCACGGGCTTTGAATGTGGCGTTGAATCCGCTGTCTCTCACCACATAATTCTGGGGGGAGTATATGATGCCCTTAGTGGAATTTGCGGCGAAAGTGTCCGCGGAAACTGCGGCTGTCGCAAAGCAGAGCACGGCCAGTGCGAGCAGGGTTGAAACTATGTTTTTCATTTCCGATCCGTTTAACATATCATTAAATAACATAATATACTATACTAGTGTCTGCCGCTCAGAAAAAAGGCAGCTCGATTACCTCCTTTGCATCAGTGACCAGTAGGAATTTCAACTCGTCCTGGCCCGCAAGCTTTACCTCTGTCTTTCTTCCGGTTTTGCCATCCCATACAAACACCTCTTTGAGGGTTATATCCTCAACCTGCGCCGATTTATTACTGTAATACTCGGCAACGATCTTCTTTATCTCCTCGTCGCCCAGGACAGTGGAGGGATTCTCGCAGGCCCTGGTCTCCTGATTGCATTTTGTATAGGATATCTCGCATGGGCAGTCAATGCAGCAATTGTCGCTGTTCTCGTATATCTCGCATTTCTGGTTCCCGCACACGGGCTTAACACAACTCTTTTCTTCGGCCGAGCAGTATTCGCCTGCGGCGCACTTGCAGTCCTGCGGACAGTCCAGGCAGTTCTCGGAGGGGTCGCATACGCCATCCGCGCATTTAGGCGTTGGCTTGCATTCTTTGCAATCCGCAGGACACGTGTTGCAGTCCTCGCCGATGCCGCTGTCGCATTTTCCGTCTCCGCAGGGGCGCTGGGCGCAGGCCTTCAATGCAGGAGAGCAATACTGTCCGCTGCCGCAGGCGCAGTCCTTGAAGCAGTCCTGGCAGTTCTCGGAGGGGTCGCATACGCCATCGCCGCATAGCGTGGACGGCTTGCAGTCGGCGGGGCAGTTGTCGTTGTTCTCTGCTCCGGTGCATAATCCGTCGCCGCATACTGGGACCTTCTGGCAGGGTCCGCAGTCCTGGGGGCAGCTTTTGCAAGTCTCTCCTTTTTCGGCGTGGCAGATTCCGTTCCCGCATGATTCGGAATTGCCGACAAAGAAAACAATAGCTGCGGCGGCTAATACGATGATCGCTAAGATGATGTATGCTGTTTTTGAGAGTCCTTTCCTGTTTTTTATTATGTATGATGTTTCTTTCATTTTTTGCTCACCACATTGTAGTTATCTTCAAGGTCGGGTCCCCGTATAGGCAGTTTATGTAGTATTCCTGGGCCGGTCCGTTACCTAATTCGTTTTTGAATTCGGTTTTTCCTTGTTTGTATGCGTCCCCTATCCTTGTTCCAACAGAGTATTTTTTTGCTATTTTATAGTAGAGTAGTCCTACTCCGCTATCTATGTTATTGGTGCAGGTGCCGCCGGTCGTGGAGCAGCAGTTTTGCTCGGTGCTTGACATGTGGACTGCGCCTCCTTTTTTCAGGTAGCTCAGAACTATGCTGCTGGCTGTCGACGCATAGTCTATCACGCCGCCGTAGCAGGGAACCATCATCCATACTGCATTGGAAACGTCCATAGAGGCCAGGTTGCTTGGCAAAAGAGCGTTCGCATACTGCTGCGGGGGTCCTGCGCTGCCGTGCTGCACGAGGTAGAAGAAGTCCTTGCCGCTGACCGCGCTTGGAGAATCTGTCGTTGATTCTTTGCAGTTCGCATCCGATGCGCATGTTTTTCCGAATATCATATCCCAAAAACACATGGTGCGATAGCCGGTTCCCAGAGACCGCCCCACGTGTAGCGGCAGAGCTAATCCTCCGGAGTTATGCAGTTTTGTGTAGGTGTCGAATTCCGTGATAAGCAGAGACATGTCTCCTCCGTTGGGGTCCGGCAGTCTTCCAAGGGCCACGTCTGGTAGAGTCCCTGCATCCTTGTTATTATCTGCATAGTAGTTGTCTGTCTTGTAGGCGCCTACTTTCCCTGCCGGGAATCGGTCGTAGCCTCCCACTATCAGGACATATTGTATCGGTAACTTCGTAGTCACCTGGTCCAGTATGCCGTCGACGTTGTTCCAGTCTGCCGGACTTGTGACTTTGCTCCCGGTTATGTTGGATGTTGCGTCCTCGTCGAGGTACAGGAACAGCGAATTCAGGCCGTCGTTTTTCAGCGAGGTCTGGTATTCTTTTATCTTGCCCTCAAGGGTTGTTATCTCTGCGTCTGAGTACACCTTTTTCATATTGGCCTTTAAGGCAGCTATCAGCACGTTGACGGGTAGCGTGGTAGTCGTGGTTGTGGTCGTAGTAGTGGTTGAAGTGGTTGTAGTACTTGATTGCGTGGAAGATGTGTCTCCTGAGGAGGTGGACGTGCTCGAATCTGCCGAGGTGGTCGATGTGGTTCCCTCGCCATTAGTTGTTGTAACATACGGAGCCAGGGTCGTTGTGACAATTGTCTCATACACCGGCCTCTGTATTTCTGAACTCACCCGGAGAGGAGGATTTACTATCACTCTTACTATGCTTGGACGAAGGCTTATTACTCCTCTGTCGTCTCTTACCCGCAATTGCACATAGTATTCTCCAGGAGCAGTGTAGACATGGTCTGTGTAGAAGCCTTCTGAGTAATTTCCGTCGCCGTAGTCCCATAGGTATTCCACGACGATCCCGTCGGGGTCCTTTGACAGGTTGGCGTCGAAATAGGCCGTATCGCCTACTGTTATCTCCACGCTTTTCTCGGAAGGGCTTGGGTTATAGCTTACCCTGGCCTCGGCTACCGGGGGCTGATTCTCTAGTCCGGGCAGAGCGCCGAAACATACCATCACATCCACCCCGGGGAGAGCCAGGTATACAAACAGCATCAGGCTAACCATTATCACTAAGGATACGGATGCATTTCTGATCATCTTCTTGCCTGTGTTTCTGCTGGCTGCGCTTCCGGAGAGTATCAGATAGCTTCCGGCGGTAAAGAATAGCAGTATGATGAAGGGCATGACCCATAGTAGAAGGCATATAAGGTTGCGGACCAGGCTCTGGGTGTTTTTAATGGACGCGTCCTGAGAGAAAACGATTGTGGACAGGGATAGGACGAGCAGGATTGCAAGAAAAAGGCAATGCGATTTTGCGTTTGTTTTTTCCATTCTGGGTAGCTGCTATTTTTTTGTTATCTTTATAGATGATAAAGTATTTATTAAACTATAATAAATAGAAATATACAGTCGGATAAAATGAAAAAAAGACATACTCGGGTCTCTCAGAACGATGCTTTGTTTAAGTTCTCATGTTTTCTATTCGTAATCCTTTCAGCTTCCGCGGCCTGTGCTGCCGATTCTCCTCCGGCGGTATCGATCAGCCTGAATCCCATGTTCGCATCCCCCGGGGATACCATCTCGATTACTGCGAATGCAAGCGATGACCTGGGGGTCAGAGGGATATATTTCTATTACCCCAATTCTACGGACTTTTCGTTCCAGAACTGCAGCGATGCGCTCACATGCTCTAAGAGCGTCTCTGCCCAGGTCAATATTGTCGGAAACGCCAGGTTCTGCGTGAGGGCGATAGATACCGTCGGCCAGTTGTCCGGCCTGGTATGCGACGTAGTCGGCGTATCTTTGGATAGGCCCCCTATCATAAAATACTTCCGGTCCGAGCAAAGCGTAGAAGACGCTCCCACGGTTCACGTAGGTGGCACCATCAAGTTCGAGATAGTCGCAGAGGACGATAACGGCGTCTCATATATTTACATAGAAGACGTTGCCGGCGGAACTATTGAAGAGCACGAATGCGGGAATCTCAAGACTTGCGTCTATGAATATAAAAGGTTTTTCCCTGATGAAGGGGTTTTCTCTTTCTGCGCTTATGCCGTAGACAATGGAGGCCAGGAGTCGGTTGATAAATGCATCCAGGTCAACGTGGTTAAAAAATACAGCTGCGAACCCATAACGCTTAACGACGGGAACGCGGACCAGACCGTGGCTCTGAGAATAACCTCCCAGAGACTGTATCTGGACAAAGACGGCCTGCTGGGTTATAGCGCGCAATGCTGCAAGGAACAAGGCTTCTGCGAGGATCTGGCGATCGATTCCGGCACTTGCGCAAACGTGGGCGGCAGCCTGCCAGTCGACGGATACCGGGTTGTGGGCTGGGATCCCAGTTACATGTCCATCGAGGACGTCCTGCAGGGTTTTATTTATCCGCAGGTGTTGTGCACTACGGTCATGAACAATCGTACATACGTTGGAGTGGTGGATAATTATAATTATAAGATAGTTGGTCAGACTCAGAACCTCGAGGAGAATCTGATGACTTACTGGCTGATGGGAGAACTAAAAAATGTGCCCATGTCTTTTTCCAATTCTACGCAAGATCCCGCGCTGAATGCTTCGAATAATTCTAAGCTGCCCGCGGCAACAGAACTCCTGGGAGCCTCCTTATCCAATGGCGCCGAGGTCGATAAATATTTCTTCGCAGAGCAGCTGCAGAAAGAAGACAACGAAACCAAGGTCTCGGTGATAGTGGACAACGTTGCGTATTCCGACGCCATGAACCTTCTTCTTGAGAACGAATGCATGGACAAGCAACTGGAATCAGTCGAATGCCAGTTCGACTGCCTGGAGCCGGAATGCAACCCTAATGCGCCGTGCGGCTCGGGAAACTGCCTGGGCTGCCCGGAAAAGGCCCCATGTGAATGCTGTCCGCAGTGCCACAAACTCGTAAACTACCAGGAATGCCAATACCAGAAATATGAGTCTATGTACGGACGACCGGAAGCCGACTATCTTTTCTGCTGGAGGGTGAATGACCTGAAGAATACCGCATGGTGCTATCAGAAATCAGACCAGCCCACGTCAGCAGTAAACTATCCCTGGTACTCCATGACCCGGAAGGACACTGGCTACTACCGGTCCCTGGACAAGATAACCGACGAATACATAAACGACCAGCACAGATGGAACGCCAACGTCACAATCCAGGAAAAACCAGCAGACACGGGCATAGCAAAGAAAACCTGGGTTCCCGAGGTCTACTGCAACCACCAATTCGACAACAAGCTCCTGAGAAACATCTGGACAAAGATATTCACGGTAACGCCAAGGCTTAACGACCTAAGAAACAACCTGACCTGGACCAGAACAGGGAACGGAGCATTATATGCGGGAGGGGGTTTCAGAAGAGAGCCCGCATGCTGGTGGGAATGCTGCCGCAAATGCGCGCCCTACTGCGACTGCGCATGCACAACCGGATGCGCAAGCCAGATATGCTGCCTGCAGGCCGAATACAGCCCCCCGAGCGTGAACAACGTAATAGAGATACGAGTCCCAGACACCACGGTCGCAGAAGGAGTAATGGAGATCACATACAACAGCGACAATACGGTCGCCACGGCAGACAACGGAGCAATAAAGATAGTAAGCACGGGCAACATGCCTTTCGAATTGTCCGCGGCTTTCTCAAAGGATGAATCCACAGGCATGTACACAGTCACCTTGGTATACACGCCCATCGGCGGGTCTTCCGGGCACATGACCTACACTGCGAATTATGACCAGTTCGTGATAGCGCAGGACATAATCCTCAACTATACGCTCAACGAAGATGCTTCGGACTTTCAGACCGGCATAAAGGAAAGCTTTTCTACAACGCTAGTAGACCACGTATGCCGCTGCATGTGTCCTTTGCGCGACATCTTTGGAATATGTATTTGTCCGCCCGGATGCGGCGCCAGCGCCGACTGCTGCTGCTGTCCGAGCGAAACCGTGTCTATAACAACCCAGGAATTCGTCGAGGATAGTGATGTGTCGAAAATCAGCCTTGACATGAAAAAGATCGAGGCATTAAAGCTTGCGGCTAATAGTTTCGTGGACCTGGCACTTGGCAGGAACATACTGGTTGGGTTGGTTGCGTTCAGCAGCCCCCCAAGATGCCCGGGCGGCATCTGTTCTTCGTATCCTTTGACCTCGGACCCAACGCCGCTTCACGACCAGATAGACCAGTACCGGCCGCTGGACGGAACATGCATAGCCTGCGGGATAGGGAGGGGGAGGGATCTGATTAGAACTGCCAGCGGTGCAAAGTATTTGATAGTCATGTCGGACGGCGTGCCGCAATACTGTATGGGCGGGGTCCCCTGCAGCCAGACTGCCGCTAAAAATGATGCAATATCCCAGGCCACTGCAGCCAAGGGCGAGGGCATAACGGTTCACACGGTAGCATTGGGCAACACCGCAGACTTTGCGTTCATGGAGCGTCTGGCGCAGGCCGGCGGAGGAAAATACTACAGGGTGACGTGCGACTGCCCGCTGGACTGCATATATGATAGGCTCGCCAACTACGACACTGAAAACAACGTGGTCCTGGTCAGCGATACTACCGGCAGCATGGAAGACCAGATAAACCTTAACTGCCCGGGGAAGGGTATTCCCATAATCCACAAGTTCGGGGCAGTAAACGTTTCGGTCAATGGAAATATCGACAATTACATGGACAGCGACCTTACCACTGGCATCCGGTCCAAGGGCCAATTGTACGTTGAAGCAACGCCCGATATCATAAACGAATTAAGCCTCAACGCAGCGGAGTCCAGCATAGACTTTTATTCAATGGTGTACCCGGTCAAGCACATGGCTTGGCGCAAAGACTACTCTCACGGATATTGGGAACCAGGCCGCCCCTACGCCGTAGGCACCCCGGTACTCTACAACCCAATAGAAGGGACGAGAAACTATTTCTTCGATCAGGCATACGGATACGAATCAGGCAACTATAACTACCCAAAGCAATGCCAAAAAATATGCCCCGACGACTGCACCTGCAACGACTACGACATAGCGGACGTGACATGCGAAGACGCCAACGGAACAACATACAAGAGAGACGACTGCGTCTGCCTGCCCCCCAAGGGCCAGACATACGAGACTTTCTGCGCCTCTGATCGAACCTTCCACGAAGAGGAGGGATATTATTTTGATTTCGTGGAAATGGAGACGCGGGAGGTCAACGGGGATGTAAACGTCATAGCGGGCCAGCCGGGGACAAATCCCCAGTTCACAGGCAACCTGCGCGGAACCGTAGCCTATAATGGCAACAAGAGACTTGGGCAGACGTCATACATCTTCGTGTCCAATTCCAACGAAGGCACTGTGAGCAAGATACGGACCAACGACTGCATGGAGGTATGCAAGTACTCGGTGGGAAGCAATCCTTCCAGTACCTCAGTAGACAATGACGGAAACGCTTGGGTCGGCAACTACAACTCAGGGGACGTAACAAGGCTGGAATCAAATACCTGCAACGTCGTAGACACCTACAAAGTAGGAGACGGACCAAGGGCAATAGCTGTAGACGACGAAAACAATATCTGGATAGGCAACTCAAACGACAACACCCTCTGGAAGCTGGACGGAAAGACCGGAAACTGCCTCATAGGAGACCGGACAAAGAACCCAACCTGCCCAGCGGGATCCGCGCCCATAAATATAAGCGATTACCCATACGGCGCAGTATATGACTGCAGAGGAAACATCTGGGTGATAACCAACCACAACAACGTCCTCTACAAAGTAAGAACATCCGATGCCGCGGTAATAGGACGATACGAAATAGGCAACGCAACATACGGCATAGCCATCGACCGGAACGGAGACATCTGGCTGGGAGGCAGCAGCTCGGGCAACGTATACAAAATCAACGGAGACACTGGGAACATAATATGCAAAAAAACCGTTGGAGCAATGACCAAGGGAGTGGCAATCGACAGGGACGACAATGCCTGGGTCGCGGACTCAGATGCCGGCGAGATCTATAAAATAGACGGCACAAACTGCGAACTACTGGGCACATACCCGACAGGAAGCGGACCCATCGGAATCGGCATGGACTTCGATAACCACGTATGGGCCATAAACCAAAATGACAACACAGCCATAAAATACGACCTTAGGGGGAATAAACTATGCCTTGCGCCCACCGGCGACGGACCATACACATACAGCGACATGGCAGGATACAATCTCTGGCAGATATGCCACGGAAAGAACCTCACACACAGCTACGTCAGAGAATCCAAGGGGGGCTATACCATAGACTTCGAAGCCCTAAACTACCCCAACCCCCTGCTCAAATACCAGAACGAGAAATGGAACGATCTTGCGCCGGATACGAATTGCAACGATTACTGCAGGGAAAAAGGCCTCTTCTCTGCGGCTGTATGCGCCTGCCCGCAGGATCCCGCACAGAAGGGCTGCATCTACGCCAACCAAACAGGCACAGGCTACGAATACTGCCAGACCGACTGCGGAGACGTCTTTGGCACAGACTATGCAACAAAATGCTGCTGCGCCCAGCCGCGGTTCAAGACAGACGATGCCAACCTCACATTATTCATACACTTCAGAAATAATGAATCAGACCAGACATTCAACCTTTTCCCGAAACGCACGGAAACCAAGCCCTACGCTATGGTGAACATCAACGTCACAATAAGAGAGCCCTCGACAATAAGTTGCAAGGTCAACGATTCCGTGAAATCCGGAGACGACGCAGTCATCAGCGCAAGCCTTACAGACCCCCTGACAGGCCAGGGCATACCAGACGAACCCATCACCATAGAGATAGAAGCCTACGGACTCAAAAAAGAAATCAGAACCGACAGCTCAGGAAAGGCAGCATTTCCCAAATTCACTGCAGGAGACGAGAGCACAAGGATTACCTGTTCCTACGCAGGAAGCAGAAAATACACTGAAAGCAGCGGCTCAGCATACATGAACATATACTCCCTGGACAGAATCTGGTGGTTCTTGTCGCCGGAGGTCCTGCTGCTCTTCATAGTGCTGGCGATACTGGCATTTTCATACAAATGGTTCAGGGGAGGAGGGTTTGACTTCTACAGCCTGTGGGATGAATTAAGAGGTAAGAAATGAAAAACAAAACAGCGGATATTATAGGGATGCTGATATTTGCGCTTTTAGTCATCTCCCCAGGCTACGCAGGATGCGCGGGATGCACAAACAAAACCACTACGCCAGTGGTAATAGACCATACGCCGCGTGCAGAGATCCTGATGCCGGGAGCAGGGCAAACGGAATTTACCCAGGGCGAGTCCATAACCTTCGCAGGCATCTACACCGGACAGGACACCTGCGGAGCCGCCTGCTCTTACACCTGGTCTTCCAGCCTGGACGGAACAATTGGAACCGGGGTCTCAATCTCCCGAAACAATCTGTCGGCGGGCCAGCACATAATAGAGTTCAGGTTCTCAGACGGCATGGGCACAATAATGACGGCCCATAAGAACATAACCATAAAGCCAGCATCCCTTCAGGCAAGAATACTCCTGCCGGGGACGGAAACATTTTACAGCGAAACCGATAACATACCCTTCAACGCGTCAGTAAGCGGCGGAGTTCCCCCTTATACGTATTCATGGCGCCTGGACGACAAAGTCATAGGCAGCGTTAAATACCTGGAAATGAAAGTTGCGCTAGGAACACATACAGTGCATCTCGAAGTAAAAGACGCGGCAAACACCTACATAACCAGCGATAAGACCCTTTGGGTAATCAGCCCCGCAGACATAGAAATACTCCCGTTACAGGCATCGATAAAATCCCCCAAAAACAAACAGACAGTCAAAGAAGGAAGCAGGCTGAATTTCGCAGCCCTGGCAGAAGGGGGAAAAGAACCCTACACGTATAGCTGGGAATCCGACGCAAACGGCGTGATAGGAAGGGAAAAAGAATTCTACTACGACAACCTGTCAAACGACGCAAACGACTCCAACACGATAACCCTCAAAGTATCGGATGCCGCAGGCTTTGTAGTATCCGACAAAATAACCCTGACGATAAAACCAATATGCAACCACGACAAAGTATGCTATACCGGAGAAAACTACTACAACTGCCCCGAAGACTGCCCATCAGGATCCCCGGACGGAGTATGCGACAAAGTCAAAGACGGACGATGCGACCCGGACTGCAAACAGGGAGAAGACCCGGACTGCACATGCAACCATGACGGCTTCTGCGATATAGGCATCGAGAACTACTACAACTGCCCCGGCGACTGCCCATCAGGATCGCAGGACGGAGTATGCGACAAAGTCAAAGACGGAAGATGCGACCCGGACTGCTCCGCCGGAGAAGACCCGGACTGCGTCAAAGGAGATGACAGCAAATATTTGCTGTTATTGATACTGGTCGCGGCATTATTCTTTGTCTACATGCGCTTCATACGCAGGAGGTAAGCCTGCGGGGACTTATCATATGTCTGTCACACAAAAAACAGGTTACAGGAAAGCCGCCCCGGCGGCGGCACTCACGGCTGCGGCGGCAACCGCCCTTGCATGCAGCGTCCGCGCTTTTTCAGGCGAATCGGCCGCAGTAAACGAGCTAATGGATTTCCTGCTCAAAAAAGGCTTCAAGAACGTAGGAGAGGAACTCGTCCGCGAACTGATGGGAATATGCCAGAGGCACTTTGTCAACCTGCTATTATTGAACCCCAACCCCATGAGCCAGGGAGTGATGAGCATAACAAAATATTTCATAGCAATGCTTGGCCCGATCTTTGTCCTGGTGATAATAGGCAGCGCAGTATACATGATATTTTTCTCAGGATCCCCCAGTATAAGGTCCAAGATAAAAGCGATCATCCCGGGAGTGATTGCTGCGATGTTCCTTGTCATGCTTTCGCCGCATATATTGAACGTCCTCTTCTATCTCTCGGAGCAATTGTTCATGGGCGTCATATCCCAGGGGCCGGTCAATCCGATGGGGGTCCTGCTACCCGCAAAAGAAGAGATAAACCCCATAGACTACCTCATGTCCAACTTCGACAAGATCACCTGGTACTCCGGAGAAGGCTCGGCGCCTTTCCTTTATGTCTCTCTTCTCATATTGGTGATGCTCCTCATGGTTGTGATAGCAAGATACCTGGTAATATCTCTTTTCGTGATGGTCTTCCCTCTGACGCTGTTCCTCTACTTTTTCCTCCCCACCAGAAAAACCGGGAAAAGAATAATGGAGCAAACGCTTATATGGATATTCCTACAAGTCATAGAAGCAATAACGATGATCTCCGTGGTGACGATAATCATAATATTTTCGCCTTTCCTGGCGCAGGAAGTCCTGGTAGTCCTGGAACTGGGCGCAATACTTGCACTGATAGCGATACCGGTCGCTTCAGTGCTGTTCTTCAGGGATTTTTTGCCGGGCTAGGATAAAATTAACAATAAAACAGAAAGCATGAAAAAACACATCATCGCAGTAATTTGCTTTACGGCATTGCTGCTGTCGGGCGTCGTAGCGAACGCCGCATGGTTCGGCGAGGCGTCCGCCCAGAGGGAGACAGTCAACCTCGAATTCCGCGGAACCTTCATACAGATAATATACTATCTGATCTACGGGACCTTCACAGGAAAAAAGACCGACTCAGGCCTACTGGGACTGTACCAGAACCTGGAAGGCCTGGTACTGATGAATCCGCCCCTGGCTTATAAGATGATATACCAGACGATGAGATATTTCATAATAATACTGGAGCCCCTCTACGTTACAGTCCTCCTCTGCGCCTGCGTATACCTGATATTCTTATCAGGCTCGCCCCAGGGACGCATAAGAGCAAAGAACCTACTGCCTGCTCTGATAGCAAGCATGGTCGCAATATCCCTGTCCTACCAGATACTCGCGCTCATGTTCAATGCATCATACGAACTATGCAAAGGAATAATAGACGCCGGAAACGTGAATATGAACGGATTATTCATAGAAACCATAAACGACCTGGCAAAGTTCTTCTCCGCAGCAACCATAACCTCATTCGACGGAGGAATAATCTTCCTCATCCTCATATTCGCACTCATCCTTGGCCTGATAACAATGCTCGCGCTAAGATACGTAATCCTGCTCTTCTTTGCCATGCTATTCCCCGTAGGCATATTCCTATACACCATAAAAGGAACCAGAAGCCTCGGCAGGGTCATGATAGAACAGACGGTGCTGTGGACGTTCGTGCAGGTGGCAATAACGCTCATAATAGCTACGACAACCATAGGAGTAGGCCTGTTAGGCATAACCGGAGACCTGAAAACTATCCTTGGAATAACGGCATTCACAGCATCAATAGCTTCGCCTATAATATTATTGACTATGATAAAAAGGTTCCTCCCATGAAAGGAAAAAGGGCAAAAACGGCCGGAAGAACGATGCAGACGCTGACTATGGCGGCGGTCATAACAGTATTCGTCCTGTCTTATACCGCGTCCGCAATCATCCATCCGCTCGACGAGGAATCCATGGAGGCATTCTTCAGGGAGAAAGCGACCGAGAACTATGGACGACTGGTAGCGGAAGCCATAGATTCCATAAAGAACATAAACGGGCTCATACTGGACAACCCGACGCTTTACCAGCAGGATGCGGAAAGGATCATAAACTATTTCATCTCCATGCTACAGCCGCTATATATAACTATTATACTAGTCATAGGCATCTATCTAATGTTCTTTTCCGGCTCGCCCTCAGGAAGAGCCAAAGCCAAAAGCTCTCTTGTGCTATCCATATTCGCAATAGGCCTGATAACCGCGTCACCGCACATACTCATGCTGTTCTTCAGCATATCAAAGTCTCTCACGCTCCTGGTATTGTCGCTGGCACCCGTCGACACCGAAAAACCATTCACCGACGCAGCAGAATACCTGATGCAAAAAGGAACATACATAATGACCCACAGAGGAATCGACTACTCCATGGGAGACGAAACAGGCGGCATCCCCATACTATTTGCAACATACTCCCTATTCGAAGGAATCCTCATACTGCTAAAACTCAGATTCTACATGGTGACAGTGCTTGCAATGATACTCCCGTTCACCATAACCCTCTACGCCTTCCTGCCCACAAGAGGCATAGGAAGACTACTGACAGAACAGACCATACTATGGACCCTCACCCAGGTAGCAATGGCAATAGTCCTGATAACGGTAGCTATCGGCGTCCAACTCACAGACTCAATAACCAGCTTTACAGTAACAGAATACCTAAAATTCATAATGGAGATAGCAGGCCTCATCATGTTGATAATCACGCCGCTGTTCTTCGTGAAAACCTTCAGAGGATTCATATAGGGACTATGAAACCGGAAAAAAACAAAAAAAACGCATGGCAGAAAGCCGCAGTAATAATCCTGATAGCAATCGCCCTGCTCCCGATCCTAAAAGTAACGGGACAGGAAACCACAAAAGACGACAGGATAGCAGAATACATAGCAGCCCAGCCACTGGAGCCGGACATCGCCGCACACCTGAAAAAAGTATTAGGCGACGTTGCAGTAGACGACTCAAAACTATTCATGGAGATATCCAGGAGGATAGACTTCTACTTCTACGCCTCAAACGAAGTAGACACAATCATGAAGACATTCAGCGAATCCCTCATACCATTCATGTACCAAAAAGACCTCTTCCAGGGCAACTCCCACACAAAAACCCCCCCATTGATCCGGTCCCCGCAAATACTCGCCCCGCTCAATCTATTCATAGGCATACTACAGCCATTCTACGCAATCGCCATACTAACCACCGGAGTATACCTCCTGTTCCTGTCAGGCTCGCCAAAAGGAAGAGCCAAAGCCAAAGGAACCCTCATAAAAATGGTACTAGGCCTGGGGATAATCACACTCGCCCTCCCGCTGATCGAACTGCTGCTGGAATCATCCCACTATTTTACCTCAATTATAATGGCCATCCCAAACATGCCGGCGATCTCCTCGCCCATAAGCACCGACATGTTCATGACAGTAAAAGAGTTCTTCGCCAGATACTTCCTTCGGATGGCATTCTTCGACACCGCCTCGGCGCTCCCATTCCTTGCGGCAATGGTACTATTGCCGGCCGGCGTCCTACTGGTCTTAGCAGTAAGATACTACATGGTCCTATTGCTTGCCATGTTCTTCCCATTCACGGTATTCCTCTACTCGTTCATAGCCACAAAAAAAATAGGCGCCTCCCTGCTGAGACAGATGTTTCTATGGATATACGTCCAGGTAATAGACGGCATGATACTACTGGCCACTTGGACGGCATATTCCAGCGTCCAATACATACCGGAAGTGCTGCCGCAGACCATGAACGACGTGAGAACATTCATCGCCCTCGCAGGATTCCTACTCCTGATAGCGGCACCGCTAATAGGCCTATGGATAGTGAACTGGATCTCTGCCCTGGGCCTAATGTCCTACGTACTGATACGGCCCATATCCATGACCGAAGCATACCTGGAGAAAACAGAAATACGCGAGGAAGACATGGAAGAGACCGAATACGAGCGCCTCAACGCGGAGGCGTATAAATGAAGCGCACAAGCATCGTTCTGCTGACGGCAATAATGCTCATCTGCTCTTCCGTCTGCGCGGTCCCGACAAAATACGAGTACTTCCTCAGCTCCACAGCCGACGCAGTGGGTAAATTCCTATCAGAACTCTCCGGTAGACTGGTCTACATGGGGATGTTATGGACCAAGATAAGCAACATAAAATACGAAATATACGACAACCTCCCATACTTTCTCCTAAACGACCCGAACCCGGGAAGCCCGCAGATCGCAAGCATCTCCCGCTACTTCATAAGCATCCTGGAACCGCTATACGTTATGGCCATCCTGCTAACAGGAATATACCTCCTGTTCTTCTCCGGAACGCCCCAGGGCAGGATGAGAGCCAAAGCAACACTCATAAGCCTCATAATGGGCATGGTAGTCATATCAGTATCAACCTACCTGATACAGCTACTCTTCGACACCTCAAACACCCTTACAAGAAACATCCTGGGACAAGGACCACTCGACGTGGGATTCACATACAGAAAAGCGGTCGACTACCTAAACTACAGAGCAATAGACTTCATGTGGACCAACATAATACTCGGAATCCCGTTCCTCCTGCTCTCATTTCTTGCGACCGCAGGCATATTCATAATGCTTGCCGCAAGATATTTCTTCCTGATCTTCCTGATAATATTCTTCCCAACCGCAATATTCCTAACATTCTTCCCGCCCACCAAGACCGTAGGAAACACACTACTAAGACAACTCATATTCTGGGCATTCCTACCCGCAGCATACGCCCTCGTGCTGGTAACCATAGTCGTCAGCAGCCAGAATCTAACAGGCGTAGTACCTGAATTATCCAGCATCATAAACCTCACCGGAACCCTGATACTAATCGCATCGCCCCTGATAATCTACGGCATAATGGACTGGATAGGGGTATTCGTTTCCTACACGCTCCAATTCATAAAACTGACCGCGCCCATCACGGCAGAAGCACAAACAGCCGCAGCATCAGAGAAGCCCGCGGAAGGCAAGAAAAAAGCCAAGACCACCAGATCGGCGGTGGGGATGAAAGGCTACGCGTCAGTCGAAGAAAAGGACGCGGAAAAGAAAGAAGCCGAAGGATCCACCCTCGGCTTCGGCGGATACAAAACAACCGGGACAGCACAGGAAGAAGCCGCGGCAGGAACGCAGGAAACATCTCCTCTGAAATACAGAAAACCCAAGTATTCGTCAATGTACGGATACGACGAAGAAAACAAGGTATTGCCCTCCTACGGCTATGAAAACACAAACCAACAGAAACAGGACACAGCCTACGGATACTCAGACGAAGTAGTGCCCGGAAGAGAAGCACAGGAACCTACAGAAAGCGGCCGGGAAGCAGGCACAGCATCCACGCAGGGATCATCCGGCTCAGGCACAGCGCAGAACCAGGGAGCAGAAAGCCGCGGAGTAGGCATGTTATCCAGGCCCGCATCCTTTAAAGAGCCGCAAAAGAAAGAAAACATTATCGAGATAAAACTACGCCCAAAATTCGCAACCAACTATGAACTGGAGATAGCCCCTGGAGAAAGCACGATACTAAACGTAGTAATCGTAAACGACGGAAAGACTCCTTTCTACCGCGTCACCATATACGACGAAAACCTGACAGATTCAGGCTTTGACATCACATACAGCACACGCACCTTCGCATTAAAGCCCGGAGAAGAAAAAGCAGTCAAAATAAAGATAGCAGCAGACCCAAGTTTACCTAAGAAAACCTACGAAGGAGAGATCATATTCAAGACCGAGAAACAGGAAGTCAAAAGCACTCTGGAAATGATAATAAAGACCGGAGAAGAAAAAGAGAAGATATTCCAGGAAGAAGGAATAGACGAGGAAAAAGATACCGGATTCACTCATTCGGCAGAGACAGAAGAGAAAAAAGAAAAACTCAAACATAGAAACATGTTCGGAGTAGAAGAGGAAGAAAAAGAAGTACCTGCAAAAAAGAAAGCATCAGGCGAAAAGAAAACCTCGGGCGAAAAGAAAGAAGGCGGAAAAGAAGCTTCCAAGGAAGGAGGCAAAGCCAAAGACCAAGAACCAGAACACTACAGACCCCCGATGATGCGGACCATTACGCAGCCCGATATGGAACTAGAAACAAAACCCGCACCCCCCGCACTAAATACGACCCCGCCCCTGACAACTCCCCCAAGATCTCCCAAGCCGGTCAAACTGCTGAAACCCAAAGACAGAAAAGACAACGCCGAATAAAGACGCATCCATCGAAGCAATCAACCGCATGCTCCATGAGTCCTGCACGTACCGTTGCGTACCTGGCCCGTCACACCCAGTCTACGCATTACCTGAAGGCGTCCCGCACCACCCCAGAGCAAACGACGGACGCCAGGACCCCTTTCTACGTCGCATAAGGCACACCCCCCATATTCAGTCAGACGTTGCCAGCTCAAACGCATGTGGGATCGTATTTGAGATATGGAATAGGAAAATTCGGATCAGAAACGCATCTAAGCCAGGAGACCGTCGACGAACACTGGCCTACCGGAGTGCCGTCAAGGAAACAGGAACCGCCTGCCGTAGACGTTGTCGTAGAGCCCGCAGTAGAAGTGGTCACTCCACCCGCGCATCTAGCGTTCAGACAAGTCTGCGTATGAGTGCTTGTGCCCCGCCTTATAGTCAACGTAGAGCCGTCATATTCACAGGCAGATATCGCAGGAGAACCGCTTATGCTAGTTCTGCCGTCCTGGCAGACCACGTCACAGCTGGATACTCCCGGAGCACAGCAGCTTCTGCATATATCCGAACTGATTAGAGTAGTTGACGGGGTGGTCGAAGTGGTCGTAGTGGTTGGCGTGGTGCTGCTTGTCGAGGAGGTGGTCGCTTCCGAGGTGGAGGGCGTGGAAGACGTTGTTGTAGTTGACGTGGAAGACGCTGCCGTGGTCGTAGTTGTCAAGGTGGTTGAAGTGGTAATTGAAGTTGTCGTTGTGGTCGAAGTGGTGGATGACGTAGTTGTTGATGATGTGGTAGGCGACGTTGTAGACGTAGTTAACGGCGGAATGCAGCAGCCATAGACACATGTCCAGTCAACTGTGGAGTTGTATCTGTCCTTACAGTCCTGCGCGTTATCACATATGACCCTATATGTGCAGTTGCCCCCTATTGTAAGACAAATCCAGCAGGGGCCGTATTTGGCGTAGCAGTATCCGTCATCAACGCAGTTGTCCCCGGATAAAGTAGTTGTAGTAGTGGAACGGGTAGTGGTCGTTGATGTGGGAATAGTAGTCGTTGACTGATTCGAGCCAAGACAACACCCATCCTTGCAACAGCCATAGACACACTGCCAAAGCTGCTTCCAGGAATAATTTGAAACCCCCGAAACCTCGGAGCCGATACATTCATAGACCACAGGCACCCGGCCTACGCGGTAGATACAACACCGATCACCAAGGAAAGTTGAATTGCATTTCCCGCAGTCAAAGACGACCCCGTTCTCGACAAGTATTCTCCCGATCATCTGATGAGATCTGGACCCGACAACAGATAGATCGGTTGAAACGTCCGGAGCGGAGAGATAGTAATCGACGACGTCTAGCAATTCATCCCGGGTCTTGTTCGCATCCTCTGCCGTAAGGTAGTCCTTATAGAGATTGTAATAGGCCTTGACGTATTCGTCGTCGGAGACGATTTGATCGTTCCTCGCATACGCCGGACAGGATAAGAGCAAAGCTAAGGAGAAAAGAATTAAAACAAGACCGAGGCGGGTATTCATGGTATATTTATCTATTTCTGCGTGGAGATATAAAAACTTGTTAATAGCCAAGGCTAAACAAGATTAGTAGAAAAAAAATCAAAAAAGAATGCTTAGTGGCAACAGCATTTCGGCTTGGCAAACGGGCTTGCCGCACACCACGCATCCCCCTGGGTATTCGGAGTATCCGTGGCGGCACATGAATCGAGACAGGCATAGTCGTTATTGCACAAGGTCTCACATGACGGGGCTTTGACCTCTACAGCCGTGAAACTGGTCTGCCTATCGCTGGGAACATAGCAGGACAACGTGTTAGGAGCAACCACTTTTACAGAGGCAGCGGCCCACACATTATAAGTACCCGCAGTAGTTGGCGTGATCTCTGCGCTGGCTTTGCCGTCGGAGCCCGTCGGACCTCCGGTTCCGGGGAAAACGGCGGTTCCGGGGGATTTCTGGGTCAGATTAAAGAACACGTCTGCGCCAGTAACCGGCTTAGAGTCGATGCTGTCCACAACCGTGCAACTTGCCGTGATTTTCGCGCCTAAATCCACAGAGGCGGGCGTTGCCGCAAGGTCTTTTATTACAAGCTTCACGGCCTTGACAGTCAACTGGGTCGTCTTCGGATCAGCATCCAGGTAGCAATCCTTGGAGGCGGCATTTACCTCGACATCGAATGAGGTGTCCTTATCAACCGCCGGAGCAGTGTATTCCACATTACAGCACTTTGACCCTGCCGCTACAGTGCATTTTTTGTTATTGTCCGATCTTGCGTCGTTTTTTATCTTAAAGCTTATTTCCACGTCTTTGGTCACGGTTTTGAGGTCTTCGTCCAAAACGCATGCGCTGAATATTATCGGCTCGCAGGATTTAACCGTGTTCTTTTTAGCCGCTTTCGAAACTGCATAGCCTCCGGCCTCGCTCTGGGATATTTGCAGTTTGTTGGGTTTGACCAGGACATTCTGCGTTCCGACGGCAGGACTATAAGCAGGCGTCATCCCTGAATTATCCGTGCCTTTCGCCGTGAGAGTTACGTACATCTCGGTTGTGAATTTCCCGAATTTTTGGCCGAAATAGGCAACGCCCGTTCGCGGATTACATGACGCAAAGCTCTTTGTATTACAGGTTACTACCGAACTCACGGTCGAGGATAATTCAATATCTATTCCCCGGTCGACTATCAATTTAGAGGAATCAGACTTATTTGTCACATTTACCACTATGGTTCTAATAGCCTGGCAGGACCTCCAGAAGCCTCTTTTGACGTACTCGTTATCTTTCTCCCAGAATGCGTCAACTGTTACCTTCATCTCGGCTGTAACAGACCCGGCCTCGCATTTGTGGCTCCAGGCATCCGGGCTGACGGGGGCTATGCATTTACCTGAGCCGCATTTCGTTCCCGTGCTCTTTTGGCACGTACCCGTGGCGCTTGTACAGGTATAATGATACTCGAAGGCGAATCCGCTGGCTGCATCGACTGCGCAGTAATCCTCCAGGCCCTGCGGGTTTGCGGAATCATTACATACATTCATGCCGTGCGTGTCTACGTAGGTATTACAGTAGCTCGCAGGCTGGTTGGTACAACTCGGATCGTCTTTCTTTGAGTTGCCGTTCGCGCAGCAGTCGGTCGGGCACTTGGTGCTGTCTTCTCCGTAAGTTTTGCCGTAGTTATCGCAGACCAGGTCTCCGCAGTTGCCGCAGCAGCATTTCGGATCGGCGCCGGATGTGGCGGTCTGGCAATATGTGTCGCCGCGCGTATCTCCATAGTAGTAGCATGAAATGCCGCAGCCGGAGTACTGGTAAGTCTTGCCGTTTGAATCTTGGTCCTGCTTGCAGTAGGTATTGCACTCGTCTGTTGCGGCCGTACAGCAGCACTTGGCATCAGGATACGTGGCAGACTTACAATTATAGTTAGCAGTAGAACCGCCATCAGTCGCACAACTCGCAGCAGTCGGACTATTCTGGCATGCGCCGCTCACGTAACCGGCATCAGTACAAGCCTTATTACAATCATTAGAGGTGCCTCTGCATTGAGGATCGGCGCATGCGCGGTCAACGCTTACACGATTACTAGTGCTTGTTTCCTTGCAGGTCACGGTGTATGTGCCGCCTGATAAAGTGCATGTTTCTATTTTGTAGTTTCCATAAGTGCTGCAGTCCACGATACTCACCGGCGTAGTACTTGTGCTGCTGCAGTAGACCTGGCATGCTGTGCCGCCTTGCAGGCAGCAGGGATCCTTGCAGTCCGATGTTATGAGCGTGGTTGACGTGGTGCTGCTTGTCGAGGAGGTGGTTGCTCCCGAGGTGGAAGTGGGAGATATTGTTGTAGTAGTTGTGCCTCCTGTAGTAGTAGTTGTGCCTCCTCCGCATTTCCCTCCTGAAACACATGCCGGATCATTCTGGAAGTAGGGCAGGT
>JAHEXG010000053.1 GCA_023252215.1 Candidatus Altarchaeales archaeon | reverse complement strand
CCGGTTTTCCCACGGAGGATGACGAAGCCTTCCAGAACTCCCTTGACCTATTAGAGGAGATACGGCCCGATGTTTTGAATATTTCAAGGTTCTGGGTGCGGCCGGGGACTGTTGCGGAAAAGATGAAGCAGCTGCACGGCAGGGTTACGAACCAGAGGTCTAGGAGGGTTGCGGAATTATTCGGTAGGATCGCCCAGGGCAACAATAAAAAATGGGTGGGCTGGGAGGGAACGGTCTTGGTGTCCGAGAAAGGTAAAAGAGGCGATTTTTGCGCCAGGAATTATGCCTACAAGCCGGTGATATTGAAAGGAAAAGAGGATATTATGGGCCGTTTTTTGAAGGTGCGAATAACGGATGCTACCAGGAACGATCTGCGCGGAGTGATCGTCTGAGAAGATTATTTGTCGGTTCTTGCGTGTATTCTCATGTCTATCAGTCCTAGTGCGTCTACTACTATGGAATTCAGTCTGGTGAGTAGTACGAAGGTTACTCCTGCGGCGCTGGCTTGGATGGGGGGGATCTGTGGCATCATCAATGCGAATAGTAGGGCGCTTCCTCCTTCGGTTATGCCTAGTCCTCCGGGGGTGAAGGGCACGAACATCACTGCCGAAAGGAGGGGCTGTATCATGAATGCGTCCCAGTAGCTTATTGGGAGGTCCAGGGATCTTGCAAGGTAGAACCATTGCAGGCCTACGAGGAACCATCCTATGAGGTTTATCAATAGGAGCTGTAATATAATGCCTCCGGATACTTCTTTTACTGCATGCTGCATGTTTGTGACGTGTTTAAGGGGTTTATGAAGCGAGGGTATGCGCATGAGCGCCCGGTTGAATGTGTTCGTGTAGAGGATGAGCGCTATTATTATCGCGAATATTATTGGGACCAGGGATGCCATCAATAAGTAGTCCCTGGATCCGGGATTGACGAAGCGGGCGGAGAGGTATAATACGGCTATGAGGCAGGAGACTACTTTTATGAAGAATCCTATTCCCTGCATGAGGGTTAGTATGCCGATGTTCTTGGTCCGGGATTCTTTTGTTTTTTTGGCTATGGAAAGAGCAGTATAGTAGTAGCCGACGCGTCCCGGGGTCACGGCGGAATACAGCATGCCGCACATGTGAGACGGAAGGATTTTGCGCAGGCGTAGTTTGCTTTTCAGCGCGATCTTCAGGGAGTATGCACCCAGTATGTCGCTGAAGAAATAGATTAACGCAGCGTATAGAAAGTAGTCCGGGCGTATCTTGTAGATGAGCCGGGCTATGTTGTCTAAACCCATGCTCCAGAACAGATATAATAGTATAAGCAGACCTATGCCGAATGCTGCGGCAAGTCTTAGCGTCTGTTTTTGGCTCATCAAAACTATTAGGTATTGTCTTAATATATCCCTGGCAGGCTTTCCGGGCGCAATTCTATTTTTTGGAAAGCTCCAGGCATTGAAGCGCTATCTTAAGCGCTTCCAGTCCGTCGTACCCTGTGACCTCAGGGTCTCTGTCTTCCAGGACGGATCTTATGAAAGAAGATATTTCCAGGCGGAGCGGCTCGCCTGCGGGCACTGCCAGGTTCTTGACGACGTAGGAGCCGTCTGCGCTGTATTTGCTGTACTCGGTTACCTTCTGGCTTATGAAGTCGCCTTTTATGAATTTTTTCTTTGTCGACACGTTTATCTCTCGGACCTTGAAAGGCGTCAGCCAGTCAGTTGTGAGGAGCGCCAGGGTATTATTCCTCATCCGGAAAGACACTATCGCCGTGTCCTCTTTTTCCGTTATGCTGGAGGATATGAGGGGATAGATTTTTTCGTATTCCGCTCCTGTGAGGTGGCGTATGAGGTCTATGTCGTGGACGCCCAGGTCCACCATGACGCCGACGTCTTTTATCCTCGGGGGAAGAGGGCCCACTCTTTTTATCTCTATCATTATCACGTCTTCGTGCTGTATGCCGTTTTTTATTACCGGGACTATCGGGTTGAAGCGTTCCACGTGGCCTATCATGAGCTTGCATCCATGGCCTGCGGCTGTCTTTATTATCTTTTCTGCGTTTTCCACCGTGTCGGCTATGGGTTTTTCCAGTAGAACCGATACTTTGTCTGACAGAACGTCGCAGGCCACTTTTTTATGCAGCGTCGTCGGCACCGCTATGGTCACTGCGTCGAGTCCTGCATTGATAAGGTCTTTGTAGTCCTTGTAGGGCGTTGTCCCGTATTTTTCCGCCAGCTCTTTTAGGTCTGGGGCGTTTGGATCGGCTATTCCTACAAGCTCTGTTTCCCTCATCTCCGAGTATATCCGGGCATGATTTTTCCCCATACTCCCAACGCCTATGACACCGACTCTGAGTGTTTCCATCCTACCTTACCTTCAAACGCAGGGCGATAAGGTCTGTAAAAGCCCTGCGTATGTCGTTGTATTTTATCTTGGAATCCGTTCTAAAGTCTTTGACTATTACGGGTGCTTCTTTTAGTCTGAGGCCTTTTTTCTTGGCCAAATATAGCAGCTCCACTTCGAAGACTATGCCTCCGCTCTTGGTTTTGGCAAGCAGTGGAAGGATCTTGTCTTTTCTCAAGGTCTTTACGCACTGGGTGTCTGAGAGCCCCAGGCCGAAAAAAAGGTTCACGAGCGCGTTGTAGAACATCGAATACCGTTTCCAGGATTTGGAGCGCTCCACCTTGGAGTCTTTATGCTCTTTTGAGCCGATCACTATGTCGCAGTCTTCGATGAGGCGGAGGGATTCTTCTATGTATGAGAGGTCTATTGCAAGGTCTATCGGGTACCATATCAGCATCTCGCCGGTTGATTCCTGAAAGCCTTTGCGCAGGGCGTCCCCCAATGATTTCTTAGGTATTGAAAGCGTTTTCACAAGATTGTCTTTTTCTGAATATTCCGCAGCCAGGACGAGTGTCCTGTCTCTGCTTCCGTTTTCGACCAGGATTATTTCAAAGGATTTATTGAGGGATGCCATGTACGCGATTATCTTGGAAAGGTTTTCCAGGATGATCTTTTCTTCGTTGTGTACTGGCATCACGAGGGATATTTTTGGGTTCATTTTTAAGACCTGCGCATCATTTATAGCATCTGCAGCTTGGGACGGTTACGTATGCTTCCGAGAAGTCCCAGCCGTAGCATTCGCTGTTGTCGTATTCCAGCCCCACCCTTATCTTGTCTGTTTTCAGCATCTCCGCCGGTTGTGGTGGTCTTAGACCGCAGGGGGTCAGGCGTAAAGAAGCTTACCAGAAAAGACCATATCACCAGGAGAAAGGATAGGTTTATCAGGTCCTCGAAACTGATGCGGGATCTATGGACCGGTTTAGGATTTGCTGTGCGCGCAGCGCCGGCTGTTGCGTGGCCGCGGTTTTTCTCGTGCCCGCCGTCTGATGCGGTTTTCTGGTTGGGCTTTAAACTCATTTTATGGGGGGCGCATCTTGGCTGTTTTTAGCGTCTTTGTTCCTGGGTCTTCCCATGAATTGAAATGCTATCACTGCGATGGCGAGGATTGCCACCACGAGTATTGGGAGCCAGCCGGAGAAGCTGATAGGGTCTTTTTGCTGCACTACTTTGATTACTGCGCTGGCAGTGGATGAGTAATGTATTCCTGCGTCTTCATAGTCCATTGATGCGAATATGACGTAGCTGCTGCCCGGGAGGGCTCCGAAGGAGGATATTCCATAATCCGCGCTTGGATTGCTCCTGCCGGGGACTGTTAGGGTTCTTTCCTCTGGGTCTACTTTGAGTTCCTTGGGGTAGAAGATGCGGATTTGGACTGTGTGGTCTTTCTGGTCGGTGTTGCGCAGGGACAATGTGATCTTTTTTACTTCTCCTTTGTTGCCTATTTCTTCAGGGGAGAGGACTGCGTCTATTTGCGATGAGTGGGCTTCTTTTATGACCAGGTAATTTGGGGTGACTGAGGAGAACTGGTAGCCATTAGCGTCCTTGTATTCAGTGAGCAGGGCGATCTGGTACATTCCCGGAGCCGTGCCGGGGTCTATTTCCACGGAGAATTGGGTTGTCTGCGGCAGGTTGGGGTCCATGCGGCCTATGAATACATTAGTGGATTTGAAGCCCTGCGGCATCAGGAGGGATAATTGTACTCCGTTTGCTGCTTCGTCTCCTGTGTTAGTAAGGCTTACGTTTACCGTGGTCTGGTTTGCGTAGATTATACGTTCCACGGTGACGGTGTTCTGCAATGTTATGTAGGTTGCGTGCGCAGAAAGGGCGGAGAGGGTTAATGCCAGCAGGACGAAAAAAACCGGTGTTTTTATTCTTGTCATTTTATCTTATCTTTCTTTGACGCCCAGGCTAATTTTTAGCGTAATCTTTATAAAGGGCTAGATAGTAAATTACTAATGATTTACAGAATAAAAAATCCGTTCGAAAAAGAAGGAAGCATAATCTTCTGATTTATGTAAACCAAGATGGTTGAAGCTGCGGACAAGACGGGCACAGGCAACGAAGCCAAACAGAATGAAGACCCCTCGGAGAAGGAGATAAAGATAGACTCTTACAACATACAGTTGGGCGACATCTCCTTTCCCATAAACATCGTTGATGCCGGCGACTATGTGGGCCATTATAAAGTCTATCTGCCGGAGATAGACTTTGTAACTGAGGCGCTCCTCGACGAAACAAAGAGGAACCTGGTTTCCGAGGTCCAGATAGAGACCCGGAATGCCATGGACTCGGGCAAATATGCGGAATTGAAGGACAAATTCCTCGTAAGGTCAAAAGAGAAACTACGGGGCGTACTGAAGAAGTCCTCGGACGAAGACATAGCAGTTCTAAGCAGGATAGTAGTAAACGACATGATCGGCCTTGGAGAAATAGAATACGTGCTTGCAGACCCAAAAATTGAGGAAGTAGTCATAAACAGCAGCAAAGACGTGGTGTGGGTCTTTCACAAGGTACACGGGTGGCTTAAGACCAACATCAAGATAAAATCCGAAGAGATGATAATGAACTACGCTTCAAGGATAGCAAGAGAAGTGGGCAGAGAAATAACACACCTTGAACCGCTGCTCGACGCCCACCTGACCAGCGGAGACCGTGTCAACGCCACCCTGTTCCCGATTTCCACCATCGGTAACACCATAACCATCAGAAGATTCTCAAGGACGCCGTGGACCATCGTCCACCTGCTCGACCCAAAATTCAACACCATAAGCTTTGAAGCCGCAGCATTCCTCTGGCTGGCAATGGAATACGAGATGAACACCCTGGTATCCGGCGGAACGGCCTCGGGAAAGACATCCATGCTCAACGCCATCCTCCCATTCCTCCCGGCAAACCAGAGAATCATCACAATAGAAGACACACGGGAATTGAACCTGCCAAACTACATGCACTGGGTGCCTCTAAGCACCAGGCCTCCGACCTCGAGAGGAGAGGGAGAAGTTTCAATGCTGGACCTGGTGGAAAACTCCTTAAGGATGAGGCCAGACAGGATCATCGTCGGAGAAGTCCGCAGACAGCGTGAGGCAGAGGT
This sequence comes from Candidatus Altarchaeales archaeon, assembly GCA_023252215.1. Lineage (GTDB taxonomy): Archaea > Altiarchaeota > Altiarchaeia > IMC4 > QMZM01 > CAIYYO01. Next base: position 6,076 of record JAHEXG010000053.1, on the reverse strand, counting down.
CTTGTTCGAGGCCATGCACACCGGGCACTCGGTTTACGGCACATTCCACGCCCTCGGCGCATGGGAGGTAACTGAGAGGATCATCAGCCCCCCAATGAACATTCCTCCATTGGTGTTGGGGTCGCTTCATATGATAGTCACGCAGTATATGAACCGGAGGACCAGGCAGAGGAGGACTTATGAGATAGCTGAGCTTGTAAAAGACGTCAAGAATGATACCGGCCGCCCGGAAATAAACGTCCTGTTCAAGTGGAAGCCGAGGCTTGACAAAGTCGAGAAGGTGAGTAACAGCATACGGGTCATAGACGAGATACAGTTATTCTCAGGCATGTCGGATAGGGAAATAGAGCAGGACCTGGCCGGGAAAAGGAAGGTCCTGGAATGGCTGCTTGCCAAGAACATAAAGGAAGTAAACGATGTGGGGAAGATAATCACAGAATATTATATAGACAAGGAAACAGTCCTGGACCTGGTGGAGAATGACAGGAACGCCCCCAAATAACGTCTTGGGGCCGCGGGCCGATTCCTCTCCCAACGCGGAGACGGATGTGTCGTTTGCCTGAAATTTATTAAGTATTTTAGGCTGATTGAATAAAATCTTAATAGTAACTATATTAAAAATGAAGAAACAGAGGGAATCCTTTTTCGAGTCTAAAAAGATAAACAGCCTAGTCAACCCCCTGAAGCCCGTATCCTGGGGGGCGATCACGCTGTTCCCGGACCTGAACTGGAACCTCAAAAAGGCAGGCATAAAAGTAGACGCCATATTATACCTGTCCATCGCCCTATTCGTAGCCCTGATGACATTCACCATAAGCACGGTAACCATAGCAATACCCCTGATATTAAAAGGCACTATGGAGTTTGCGACCGGGCTGATAATCGCAGGAATACTCGGCATCCTGGCCTTCATCTATGTTCTATTAATACCCAACCTGAGGATAGCCAGAAACCGCACAGGGATAGACAAGAACCTGGAATACATGCTAAAAGACATGGAGATACAACTCACCGCAGGAATACCCCTCTTCGACATATTCGTAAACGTCGCAAGCGGAGGATACGGAGAATGCTCGGTTGTCTGCAACAAAGTAGTCCAGGAAGTGCAGTCAGGAAAATCCATAGTCAACGTCCTAGACGAATTCGGGATGCTCTCATCCTCAGAATACCTTAGACGGGTCTTCTGGCAGATAGTGAACGCACTAAAAACCGGATCCAACGTAGGCATATCCCTGAAGATGATCTCCACAGAGCTAAAAGAAGAAAAAGAAAACAGGATAACCGCCTACTCCCAGGAACTAAGCCTATGGTCGCTCGTATACATGCTTGCAGTAATAGTGCTGCCGTCCATGGGAGTAACGCTCATACTCATATTATCCAGCTTCCTAGGAGGAGCAATGATCACAGAAATGATTTTCTGGATCATACTCGTAGGTATAATATTCGTCCAGATAATATTCCTCTCCATTATAAGAAGCAAAAGACCGGACGTCAATTAAACCATAAAATGCCTCAAGAATCAAAGCCCCCCGGGCCACCCAATGCATTAAAAAACCTGTTGGAAGGAATTTGGGAGACTGTAAGCACCATATTCTCATACGTAATACTGGCCATCGCCAGCGGCGTGATGCGAATAGTAGATTATCTGCTTGGAATCATTGAGGGCTTAAACCAAAGATTCGTAAGATTCTCAAAAGCCTCTCAATCCCACCTAGGCTCATATTTCTCAACTAAAAGCAAAAGCAGCGTGAGCATGATGGTCATATACGCCGGGCTCACCAGAAACCCAGAGGAAATACTGGGCATCGTACTCATGTACAGCATCATGCTCTCGGCAACAATCACTTTCCTGGCAGTCGCCACCGGACCAGAATCATACTTCGGCCTGCCCCCGAGAGTGATAATCCTGATGGCCATGATAGGCCCGTTCATAGCGACCTGGGTCTTCTTCTACCTGATCTTCATCGTAATGATAGAGAGACGCACAAGCAGCGTGGAAAAAGTCCTACCCGACGTTCTGACCATGATCTCCCAGAACATGATAGCTGGCATGACAGTCTACAACTCCCTGTGGATAGCGGCCCGCCCGGAGTTCGGCCCCCTGGCATTGGAGATACAATCCGTAGCCCGGGAAACCCTCGGAGGAGAGTCATTCGAGAAATCTCTTATGAACATGTCCAATAGGATAAAATCATACAAGCTCTCCAGAAGCGTGAAGCTCATGATACAGGGCATGCGTTCCGGCGGAGAACTCCCGACGGTCCTCCAGGAAATAGCAAACGACATACGCACGGAACAAAACCTGTTCAAAAGAATGAGCGCACAGACCACCTCCCAGGCAATGTTCATACTCTTCGCCCTACTCATAGGCGCACCCCTCCTGTTTTCCTCATCACTCCAGTTCGTGACCATATTCAACAAAATATATGAAAAAGTCGGATACAGCAACACCGGAGCAGGCGAAATGCCCCGCCAGACCGGGATGATAGCGCTGCAAAAACTGCCCATAACCGCAGATTTCTTCTTCCAATACGCCATCATAATGCTCGCAGTACTCGGACTATTCGGAGCACTCCTCATAGGACTCATAAAATCAGGAAAACTAAGCAGCGGAGTACCGCTCATGCCCATAGTAGTAGTGCTTTCAATAATCGTCTTCTGGGCGATGAACACCTTCCTAGCATCATTCTTCAAAGGAATGATGACCCTGTAGAAGTGCGCCCTACGGCGCATCTTGCGAAACGGCGTGGTTGCCTCAAGCAACCACACCGGACAACTACGCCATAAAAAGAAAAATCACATGCCAGCGCCCATGCCGAAGCGCTCCATCAGAGCCTTTAAGAAAGGCTCGCGAAATGGCGGGATGATCCTGCGAGGCTCACCCGCCGGACGACTACGCCATAAAAAGAAAAATCACACACCAACACCCATACCAAACCGCTCCATCATTTTGCGCATCTTGCGCTCGTTGCCCATGGTCTTCATCATCTTCTTCATCTTCTTGTAATAGGCAAGTAATTCTTTAACGTCCTCGGGGGCGACGCCTGCGCCTTTAGATATGCGCTCGATGCGGTCGTGCTTTATGAGATCGGGGTCCTGCATTTCTTCGTCTGTCATGGAGTCCATCGCTATCTTGAATTTTTTGAGCTTGATTTCCTGCATCTGAAGCATGTCCGAGGGAACCTTCTGGCCGAAGGGGAGCATATCCATTACTTTCTTCATGGGGCCAAGCTGCCTCATCTGGTCTATCTGGGAATATACGTCTTCAAGCGTGAATTTGCCGCTCATCATCCTCTTTGCGGCTTCTTCGTCTACTTCCACTTCTTTTGCCTTTTCAAGCAAACCCTGCAGGTCTCCGAACCCGATCAGGCGGGAAACAAATCTTTCGGCGTTGAATTCCTCCAGATCGTCTATGTGTTCGCCTACGCCGATAAAATAGACCTTGCTCTGCGTGGCTGCGCACGCCGATAAAGCGCCCCCGCCCTTTGCGCTGCCGTCCAGTTTGGTGAGCATGACTCCGTCCACGTTACAGGCTTTTCTGAAGGCTTCCGCCTGGCCGCCGGCTCCCTGGCCTATGGTTCCGTCCAGAACCAGAAGGGTCTTGGTGGGCTTGATGGCGGTGAATATGCGGTTAATGTCTCTCATCAGCTCGGTGTCCAGTTTATGCCTTCCCTCGGAGTCTATGATTATGAGGCCTTCTCCTTTGAATTTGTCTATGCCGTCCCGGATAATCGCTAATGCGTCCTTATTGCCCGGTTCGCCGTAGAATGGTACCTGTATCTCTTCGGAAAGCTGTAATAGCTGCTCATAAGCTGCGGGACGGAAGGTGTCTGCGCATATCAGTTTTGGATTAAGGCCTTTTTTCTTGTAGTATTTGGCCAGCTTTGCAGCAGTCGTTGTCTTGCCCGAGCCCTGGGTGCCCACGAGCATTATCCGGTTACCGTCGCGCACTTCCAGTTTCTCGCCTGCTCCCAGTAGTTTCACAAGCTCCTCATAGGTGACGCGAACCAGGTTCTCGTTCCTGGAAAGCATCCCCGGAGGCTTCTCCAATAGGCCGCGGTCCTCTATTCTCCGGGACAATTCGAAGACCAGTTTTACGTTCACGTCCGAGGATATAAGGACTTTCTGTATCTCCTTGACATACTCGCGGACCGTCTTCTTATCCACGACCACTGCCTTGCGCAGATTGGTTATGGCGTCCTGCAGGCCGGTGCCCAGTTTTTCAAAAGCCATGCTAAAAATACGGGATAAATATAGAATACTATATAAGTTAGAAACGAATAATAATAGAAAATGAACCCAGGCCTCCCGGACATCCTAATGTGGGGAATATACCTCTGCACGCTATACCTCTCAAGTTTCTGGCTCCTGGTGTTAGCCGAAAACAGAGGATCGATAAAAAGAGGAGAGGAAAAACGCCAAATCAAACTGCCGGACGTATCCATAATCGTTCCAGCCTACAACGAAGAAAAGATAGTTGCAGAAAGCGTGCGATCACTCCAAAACCTGGACTACCCAAAGGATAAAATAGAGATAATAGTCGTAAACGACGGCTCAACCGACAAAACAAGGGAGGTCTGCGAAAAGATCCCCGGGATAAGGCTCATAAACCTGGAAAAGAACAGCGGAACAAAGGCCACGCCCCTCAACCGGGGAATAGAAGAATCCCGAGGGGAAATAATAGCCTGCCTGGACGCCGACTCAATGGTCGACAAATCCGCCCTGCGCAGGATGATATATTTTTTCCAGGATCCGTTCGTAGGCGCAGTAACTCCTTCCCTGAAAGTCCACGACCCGAAGAACATGATACAGAAGCTCCAGTGGTTCGAGTACATATTCGCAGTATTCCTAAGAAAACTCATGTCCTTCCTGGACTGCATATACGTTACGCCGGGCCCCTTCACGCTCTACAGGAGGGAGGCATTAACATGCGTCGGCGGCTTCGACGAAAAAAACATAACAGAAGACATGGAGATGGCCCTGAAGCTGCAGGAAAACAACTACAAGATAGAGAACGCAGTCGACGCAGACGTCTACACTGTTGCGCCGGACAACGTCGGCAACCTGTACAGGCAGAGGAGGAGATGGTACCAGGGACTCATACACAACAGCATAAAATACCGAAGACTGTTCTTCAACGCCGAATACGGAGACTTCGGAATGCTAATGCCGCTGCACATACTAAGCGCGGGGATACTGGTATTATCCACGCTACTGTTTGTCTACTTCCTGCTAAGCCCGGTCGTAACCGAATTATCGAACCTCTCGCTCATCGGATTCGACCTGACAACATACCTGCGAAACGCCCGCTGGAACATAACCCTCCTGGACTTAGACTACCCCAAAATCATCATCACCTCCTTCATACTCGTACTCGGAGCCGCAACGTTCATAGCAGGCCACGAATTCTCAGGAGAAAAAATAACCAAATACGGCCTACCCGCGGTCCTGGCATACATGCTATTCTACTTTGTCCTGCTGGGATTCATATGGCTGGGACTATTAGCAGAACTTGCATCCGGCGCCAAACGAAGATGGTAAATATAACGATATAGTACCCATATAATCAGAAAAACATGAGAAAAATAAACAAAAGATTCTACATACTGGCAGGAATAATAACAGTTATAATATTCCTCCTAGGCGTGTCACTGGGCGTCCTAATAGAAGGACAACAAGTCAATTACGTGGCTGAGAACAAGAATCTAGAAAAAGTAAATTACGAAAGCCTCCAAGTCCAATACCTATACCTGTCATACCTGTCAACGTCCAAAAGAGAAGAAAGCTGCAAAGCATTCACAGCAACACTAAACGAATACATCAAGAGAACAGACGAAACACGCATCAAACTAGAAGACTACCTGGCAAAAGGAAACGTATACACAGAAGAATTCCAACTGCTGAAACGAGAATACATACAGTCGCAGATGAACTTCTGGATCCTCGCAAGAAAGACAAAAGAACTATGCAAAACAGACTACGTAACAGTCCTATATTTCTACTCCGAAGACTGCACAGACTGCAAGAGCCAAGGATACGTCCTCGACTACCTGAAAAAACTATTCGACGAACGACC
>JAHEXG010000052.1 GCA_023252215.1 Candidatus Altarchaeales archaeon | reverse complement strand
GCATTTTCGGGCTTTTCATATCCTCGCTCATCGGCTCAACGATATTCGTACCCTTCTCAGTGGAAGCAGTTCTGCCCTTTCTGGTAGCGGCTAAACTGGACTACTTACAGATAATCCTGGCCGCAAGCATAGGCGCAACGATCGGAACATGCGTTAACTACGGCATAGGCTTCTATGCAGCAGAGCTGGTGGAAAAAAGGATTGGGCCGGATAATATCAAAAAGGCCAAGAACCTGATGGACCGATACGGATGGCCCGGATTATTCCTGGTACTGGTAGCTCCGGTACCCCTGCCTGTTCCGGTGGATCCCTTGACTGTTATCCCGGGCCTGGCTAAGATGGATTTCAAAGAATTCGTATTGGTCGTTTTCTTTGCCAAACTATTGAAGTACTCGTTTTTCGTAGCCCTTCTAACAGGACTTGTAGTCGTGTTCCACATATAATAAATAAAATATATACGTAAATGAATGAATATGGAAAATACCGACGCAGACCCGGTAAAAGAGTTGCGGTGCGCTCTTGAAAAGAAAGACGCTTACAGACTCAGAGAATTGTCAGAACAGTGCGTGGACATCGCATTCATAACCCAGAGCCGGGACGCAATAAACGTGGGCATAATAAGCTACGCATTCCACAAGATATTCCTGAAAGGCCATTATCATTCCCAGTTCACTGAACTATTGGAGTGCTCTAAAAAAAAGCTCGACTGCGGAAGCCTTGAGAGCATAATAGAAGACATAAAGCAGTTCGACAAAAAAAACGGCTTCTTCCAGGGCAACGTAGTAAAGAAGGCCAGGATAAAGATAGGCGCCAGGCTCTATACCCGCGGCATGTCCCTTTCAAAGGCCGCGGAACTGGTAGCAGTCAATGTCTCAGACATACTCAAATATTCCGGCGGAACCCAGGTCTCAGAGAACATGGCAGGATCAGTGAAGGCGCGGCTGGATGTTGCACGCAGGATATTCGAATGATTCTCTAAGAGTTTTATGTGGCCGAGACCATATTTAGACACTGAATTCCCATATACTAACCACTATAATGGAAGCAAGTAATGTGGAGATAACGAAGATCCGGCAGGATCTTGATATGCTGGTTATGCTCTACCAGCGGCTTGTTGATAGAATGATCTCTGTTGAGGAAGCAACGCCTGAAGAAAAAGAGGCACTGGAGAGCCAAGATGAAGTATTCTGCCGCTCAGACCTTGCCAAGGCTTTAGAATGATCTTTGAGGTAAAGATTAAAGGAAAGGCCCTCAACTACCTGAAAGCAATAGACGAGAAAAAGAAGGGCCGGATAAAGGAAATCGTACTGATTCTAGAACAAGATCCGGTTCCATTCAAAACCTGCGACGTATCAAAACTAAAAGGATACGGCAATGCTTATCGGATAAGAGTCGGAGATCTTCGCATAGTCTACGAAATACTATGGCATGAGAAATCGGTCCTTATCAGTTTCATCGGACCGAGAGGGAAAGCGTATAAGTAAATAGATCTGCGAGCGTCAGAAGTAGTATAACTCTATTCTGGCTGCTCATTCAGCGTTATATTCCCGTGCGTAGCCTGCGGAATATCCGTCCGATAGTCTGGCGGTTTAATCCTGCGTTGCCGTTTTTATCTCTTATTTAAGCAATAAATACCATAAAATTACTTGTTGGTGAAAGAAGAATGTATCCGATGGGTCCGGCGGCTTATGACAGAGCTATAACAGTTTTCAGTCCTGATGGACGGCTGTTTCAAGTTGAATATGCGCGTGAGGCTGTTAAGCGGGGAACCACTGCCTGCGGCATAACCTATAAGGGCGGCGTGTTGCTTGCAGTAGACAAAAATATCGCATCAAAGCTTATCGTTCCTTCTTCTATCGAAAAAATATTCCAGATAGACGAGCACATAGGCATCGCAGCCTCGGGCCTTGTAGCAGACGCTAGAAGGCTTATAGAAGAAGCAAGGACCAAAGCCCAGAGGAACCGCCTGGCATACGCGGAGCCCATATCTGTTTCTGCGCTGACAAGAGACATATGCGACATCAAGCAGTACTATACTCAATACGGCGGAGCAAGGCCTTTCGGCACCGCCCTACTTATCGCAGGGGTCAACGAAGGATCATACCTGTTCGAGACAGACCCCAGCGGAGCATTCACAGAGTACACCGCTACCTCCATAGGGACTGGGAAGGTGGATGTGGAAAAAATATTCGAGAAATACTACAAGGAAGGGATGACTAGAACCGACGCCATAGACCTGGCTTTAAGAGGGCTCAACATAATATCGGAAGAAAAGATAAAAAAGGAGAATGTTGAGATGATCACTATCGAAATAGGAAGCAAATATCAGAGAGTAGACAGAGAAGAGATAGGCAAATCCCTCGCGAAGCTGGATAAGGATCTGGAAGCCGACAAAAAAGTCAAGGCCGACTAAAGGCCTCCATGCATTCGGCGTGTTTCAGGTTGGTTCTTTTTTTGCATCCCGATGCAATAGTGTTTCTCCTAAGCAAGAGTTCCAAGAAAGAAAAATGGTCAGCTTAGACAAAGCGATTATCGCCCGCCTGAAGACCGGAGGAGAGACCTTCGAATTATACGTGGACCCAGACCTTGCAATGGAATACAAGAAAGGGACAAGTGTTCCCCTGGGAGACCTCTTGGCGGTCCAGGAAGTATTCAAAGACGCGTCGGCCAGTAAAAAAGCCGCCGAAGAGAACATGCTAAAAGTCTTCGGCTCATCCGACCTGGCAGTGGTCGTCGACAAAATAATACACAAAGGAGAAATACATCTTACGGCGGAGCAGCGCAAGAAGATGATAGACGACAAGCGCAAGCAGATCATCTCATACATATCCCGCAATTCGATAAACCCGCAGACCAAGGCGCCTAATCCGCCCGCGAGGGTCGAGGCTGCGATGGATGAAGCCCGCGTGATGGTGGATCCTTTTAAGAGCGCAAAAGAGCAGGTGGATGCGGTTGTAAAAGAGATAAGGCCTATCCTGCCCATAAAGTTCGACACGGTACAGATGGCTGTGAAGATTCCGGCAACGTATGCAGGAAACTCTTATCGCGTCCTTCGGGAATACGGCGAAGTAAAGAAGGAGGAATGGGACCGCGGAGACCTTATGTCCCTTATAGAGATTCCTGCGGGAGTGCAGGATGAGTTTTATAGCAAGCTCAATTCTCTTACCCACGGGGAAGTCAAGATCAAGTTAATGGAGAAATAATCGTTGAGGCTTTTTTATGTTGAATGTCAAAGACAGGGACTTGATAGTTCCAGGAGATCTATTGGGGAGCGATATACTTCCCGACATGAATTGTTACATGGAGGGCGGCAATGTTTACTCTGCCGTAGAGGGCCTCGTCCGCGTAGACGGCAGGAAGATCAAGGTCGTTCCTTCCAGCGGCGGATACATCCCCAAGAGAGACGATGTTGTAATAGGCGTAATCATGGATGTTCTCACCGGCAAATGGCTTGTCGATATCAACTCCCCATATATCTGTGCCATGTCCGGAGAAGAGGTCTCGCGGGATGCGGCAAAAACCGACCTTTCAAGATACTACAAAGTAGGCGATATACTAACTGCAAAGATAGGCTCGGTGAACGAAGTATACTCCTGCCAGCTCATGAAGCCCTGGAAGATAGAGAACGGCCTCATAATAGACGTAAACCCTAAGCGGGTTCCAAGAGTGGTGGGCAAGCAGAAATCGATGCTAAACATGATAAGAGAGAAGACCGGCGCCCGTATAATAGTGGGCCAGAACGGCAAGATATGGATAAAGGACGGCAACGTGGACCTTGCGGTGAAGACCATAAAAAAGATAGAAAAATACGCTCAGACCCAGGGTTTGACCGACCAGATAGCGGAATTCCTGGATAAAGAATCCAGGGGAAATCCGATAAAACCCAGTTATCACATTAATGAATCAGAGGATTGAAAAATGTCAGGAAACGGCGACGTAGTATTGATCAAGGACGGAAAAAGGCTGGATGGCAGAGACTTTGACGAGCTAAGAGACATAAAGATGGAAGTCTCGGTGCTGGAAAGAGCTGCCGGCTCGGCTTATGTTGAATGGGGTAAGAACAAAGTCATGGTAGGCGTATACGGTCCCAGGGAACTGCACCCAAAGTTCCTCCAGGACCCGACGAAGGCCATGCTCCGATGCGTATACAACCTTGCGCCATTCTCGGTCGACGACCGAAAGAAACCCGGCCCGGACAGAAGATCCGTAGAAATATCCAAGGTAACGTCCGAAGCCCTCAGCTCGGTAGTGATGCTGGAAAGATTCCCCAACACAGTCGTGGACGTATTCATAGAAATACTCCAGGCAGACGCCGGGACAAGATGCGCAGGGCTTACCGCAGCATCACTCGCCCTTGCAGACGCCGGCATACCCATGAAGGACCTCATAGCCTCCTGCTCCGCGGGAAAGATACAAGGACAGGTAGTAGTAGACCTCATGAAAGAAGAAGACAACTTCGGAGAATGCGACCTGCCGATGGCGATCATACCCAAGAAAGGAGAAGTCGTTCTATTGCAAATGGACGGGAAACTAAGCAGGGACGAATTCAAAGACGCATACAAGCTGGCCTATGACGGCTGCATGAAGATATACGACCTGCAGAGAAAAACGCTCATGGACAGCATGAAAAAATTCGTAGGGGAAGGAGGAATAGAAAATGGAGATTGAAGGATACCTTAAAAAGGATTACATCACAAACCTGGTAAAACAGGACAAAAGAGAAGACGCAAGAAAATTCGACGAACACCGGAAAATCCTGGTAGACAACGACTACGTAAAAGACAAAGCCCCAGGCTCCTGCTTTGTGCAGCTCGGAAAGACCAAGGTACTGGCCGGGATAAGCATCGCCGTAGGCGAACCATTCTCTGACCGGCCCAACGACGGCGTGATGAGCACCAGCACCGAACTAAGGCCCATGGCATCCCCAAGATTCGAATCCGGGCCGCCGAACGACGAATCCATAGAGATCGCAAGGGTCATAGACCGAGGCATAAGAGAAGCAGGCGCAATAGACACAAAAAAGCTCCTCATTGAAGACAACCTTGTCTGGATAGTCTTCATAGACATACACGTCCTAGACCACGACGGAAACCTCATAGACGCCGGAGGGATCGCGGCCATGTCAGCGCTCCTGAACACAAGGCTCCCCAAATACGAAGACGGAAAAATAATCTACGGAGAATACTCAGGAAAACTGCCCATAAACTGCGTACCAATACCCTGCACCACAGCAAAGATCGGGAAAAACCTCCTGGTAGACCCGTCCCTGAACGAAGAATACGCAATGGATGCACGTCTGACAGTAGCCACCACAGACATTATAAACGCCATGCAGAAAGGAGGAACAGGATCCTTCAACGAAGAAGAGATAATGGCATGCGTGGATGCGGCATTCGAGCAGGGGAACAAGATACGAAAGATGCTCTCAACAGACTAAAGAGAGCAACCCTCTTTCTTCTCCCATTTCTTTAATTCCGTTACTTTTGCCAGAGTAGAGCCTCTCTTTATTTCTTCCCTCAGCCGATTCTCACGCTCCAATACGTCCACTGCCCTGTTTGCGATTTCCACAGCCTTTTCTTTCGGGACTACAATCACGCCGTCAGAGTCTCCTATCACATAGTCCCCGGGCCGCACAACCATGCCGCCGCAGCGTATGGGCACGTTAATCTCACCAAAGCCCCTAGGCTCCCCTGCGTTAGAACTGACATACCTGGAATAGACACTGAATCCTGTCTTTCTTATGTCCTCGATATCCCTTGCAGCGCCGTCTATCACAACGCCTGAAACTTTCCTCTCAATCGCGCTATGCGATGCAAGCTCGCCCCAAACAGCCGTCGATGCGCCTCCGGCATCGACTACTATCACGTCTCCCTCCTTTGCGACATCAATTGCCTCAACGGGCTTGGCCCAATCCCCCGGATACGTCCTCACAGTAACCGCAGGCCCGCAGACCTTTACGCCGGATACAAGCTTTATCCCCTCCATACAAGGAACCCTGTGCAGGGCATCGCTTATGTTGGCAGTAGAAACCATGGAAAAAGCCTTACGAGGATCGGTATATTTCTTGTAAAGCTTGGACTTCTCGCATTTCCCTGACTTCATGACCTTCTTTATCGCCTTGGCTGCTTTGAAGCCATCCTCTGCTTTAGTGATAGCCCCCCCGACTATGATTATGCCTGCACCGGCCTTAACGGCATCGCCAACAGTCTCGGAATTCAAACCCCCCGCAGCCGCCACAGGAATATCCACTGCTTTTGACACCTCCCGCAGCTCTGAGAAGAAATCTCTGCCGCTCATCTGCTGATCGATAGACAAATGAACGCAAACATAATCCACGCCCAAAGCCTCAACTTCCCGTGCACGCTTCACAGGCTCCGGAACGCCGATTAAGTCGATCATTATCTCGCAGCCCACGTTCTTTGCGGCTTCTACCGCTTCTGTGACTGTGGAATCGTCCGCCGCTGCCAGGACTGTGACAATATCCGCGCCAGCTTTTGCAGCCGCCTCCACCTCGAAACGGCCGGTATCCATGACCTTCATGTCTGCGACGATCTTTTTGCTAGAGAACAGCCTGCGCAATTCTCTAACGCAAGAAAGGCCCTCGCTCTTGATCAAAGGCGTGCCTGCTTCAAGCCAGTCAACTCCGACGGACGCTTCTTTTGCCGCCTTAAGCGCCCTGCTCATATCAACGTAATCCAGGGCAAGCTGTAGAATGGATTCCATTTTCAATAATGTATTAAAACTATCTAAAGAAAAGATGAGTCTGTACTCTAATTAAACCCGTTCTTATATCTCCTCCCGCCGGATTAGCCCTTCCTTTAGCATCCTCCAGGAGCCTTTTGAAGTACAGGGCCCGCAGATGAACTGATAACCTGCCAGAAAGGTTATCATTACCTGCGCTCTTGCTGGGACAACAGGTATTAAACGGCGTTCAGAGCCGCGTTATTGCATATCTCGTAGTCGTATAAAGTGTGATCCTGGTCAAGCAACACCCTTTTTGTTTTAGCCATTTTACTCTATTTTTTCATGTGCCTTGTACACATTCACTTTCCGGGATTTATAAATGCTTTGAAGATTTAAAGCCGAAACATACTCTTCAAGGGGTACTGTCCCGTTCTGGAATAGGATAAATCGAACGTTGTTTTTTCGCAGGTAGTCTTTTAGCACGCTTATCTTATCCTCGGCTTTTGGCGTATAATTGGATATTTTTCCTTCTATGCACTGGATAAAATCCTGGTTATACGTATAGAAATTTTTCTTGCTAAACAATTGCAGATAGCGGTAATAGCTCATGTCTTCAAACTTTGGTATGTTTGTATCATTGAACCTACTGGAAAGTTTTGTTATACCCTCTTCTTTTCCTGTTATGACCTCATAAAATACGATGTTGTCAAAAGTCCTGTTGCAGTAACCGGGTTCTGCCAGAACCCCTTTGTACTTATAGTTCTCGACAACGGTCTGCCTCCGGGAGACTGCGGTCATGATAAATCCGTTGTCAACCCATTTCGGCTGGCGGTTCTCGCAGAAATCCTCCATCATATTGAAAACGAAAATGCCTTTCTCAGGATATCCCGAAATCTTCCCCAATCCTCCGAGCAAGTCGTAAGAATAAAAACAGGGTACCTGGGCGCTTGTTCTGACTATTTCCGCCGCGCTTCCAGATGGGATGATACTTATAAGACCTAATTTTGCATCTGCTATGGCGTTGCCTGATTGGCCGGCGCCTATTTGAGCATAATTTAGCGAAGGCAGGACGTTTTGCAGCGCAATATAAGTTACTGAATTGAATAAGACAAGAGCAGTGAAGAACGCCATGAAAAACCTGTTGTTTGCATACCCCTTCAGTACAAATTCATAAGACAAAAGAGCCAAGAAAACATATCCAGGGAAAAGAAACTGTAGTTGGTTTCCTTCCGTGACCTCGCACAGGAGCAGGCCCATTGCGTAGCTGGAGATAATTACGATAAGATAAAAAAAGTAAGCGGAAGAAATAATCTCGGACTTTTTTGAAACTACGTCTTTTAACGCTTTCCTTATTTGCGGTATCAAATACAAGAGGCCTATGCCGATGTATATGATGGGTGCTGAAACGGCGGAAACCACGACATTGGCATAAAGTAGTAAAATCTTATCCTTTAGATAGACGCCGTCGATGTTCAGCGATCCGGGAAAAACAGCCCACAGGTTGTATTTATGGGCATCCAGAACGAAGAGGATGAGGCACAATGCTCCTGGAAGTACGATACCTAGACTCTTGAGAGAGACTCTAACATCTTTTGATAATGCATATGCGAGAACCGAATACAGTACGTAGGCGGCGGCTATGGGAACAAAGAAGGTGGATTTTGAGAAACATATCCCAAGGAGGATGAGGCATTCTGCTCCATAACTGCGTTTCTTTAGCCTTATCAGGGAATACAGACTGAGAAGCAGTAATATCCCCAGGCCATAGCTGCCCATTCCCGCAATCCTTGAGAATATCTGAGGGGGACCTAAGATGTACGGGATGCTCAGGCCTGTAGTCGACTTTACCCACATCAGCAGGTCGGTGTTCACGCTTAGAGTAGAGAAGAAAACAGCGGCAATGAATATCAACCTCCTAGCTCTTTTTTCCAGGGGCCTTGACAGTTCATTTGTGAACAAAAGGAAAAGCGTTATCAAAAAAGAAGGGAATAAAATGTAGGCGAGCTTGAGAGGCTCCAGGCCAAAGATGTTTATCAACTGATAGAATATGATGGGGCTTCCGAAGTGGTATTTGAGCGTCTTGCCATCGTATGACTTGTCCCAAACCGGGAACATGGAATCAAGGCCTGCGGATATGCTCAGTTCGTAAGTTGGATGCAGTTGGTCATGTACCATCAATCCTTCTTTCAAATAGTAGATGTTGTCCGATATCAGGATCACGGAAAAAACTGCGAGGATGCAGGTTGCTGCGATCATGGGGTCGCGCAAGCTGAATTGAGCGAATGCTTCGTTTGCGTTTCTTTTGCAGGCGGCCATTAGTATTGTGCCTGTTCCCAGAACCAGGAAAAGGGACCAGTTGGCATCCAGACCCGTAAATCTCAGGAGAGTGAATGCGATGAAATTAGAGGTAGCGCCCGCCATAACCGAGTTGACTCCGTCAATCAACGTATTTCCAGTAAGCGCTTTTAACGCGGACAGAATACCTTTGCCCCCTGCGAAGAGGACCATGAAATAGATGGCGAATCCCAGGCATTCCTTTGCCGAACCGGACAGAAGGAAAAAGACCGCAACCAGTGCAAACAAAGCAGCTATGTTAGCGACAAATATCTTTGAGTTTACCTTGTTATTTTCTTTCATGTTAGTGTGCGGCATCAGGTTACTTCAAAATACTTCTTCCAAAGGCTGATAATATTTGCTTCCTCAGTGGCGTTGTTCTTTGGGGTTGCATTGTTCATGCACATGTATTCTGCTCTTTGGTATTCATATACACTCTTCGGGTCCCCCCAGCACACGAAGAGGTCTACGTCGAATATAACCGATCTTTTACCCAATTCTTTCATGTAAACTGGCAGCGCATCAAGGTAATACTCGTTGTTTATCCTGTGGTTCTTCCGTATCATGAGGTCTATGCCGCTGAAAAAGTCCCCCGCTCGCCTGAAGTAAAAAGATGATACGACCGCATGGTCTCTGTAAGGGTCTTTTGAAATCGGTTTCTTTACAGATACTTCTTTTATAGTTCTTCCGTCGTCTTCTGTTTTATACCATCCATACGATGCAGGCTTTTCCCTGAGCATCTCCCTTTGTGTGAACGTCCAGAAGATGCAGTCAACGGCTTTGTCTTTTAGCAGGGATGCGTATTTGTTTTTATCATACAAATAGCCTACGTCGCAAGCCCCTATGAAAAGCGAGTCCTCCTCCTTTATAAGGTTCCTTGCAAGCAGGCACGTGCAGGCAGTCCCTTCGGTTGTCTTGTCCACGGAGATCACAGTTGCGCCTCTTATATCTTTTTTCAGCAGCCTGTCTATCCCGTAGTCCTTTACATGCTCCTTTCTTACTACAAATATCCACCTGTCCGCAGAAGGCATGTCTCTAGCAGCCTTAAGGACCATGGGCATCCCTGAGACGGGTATAAGCGGCTTGGGCAGTAGATAGCCCTGTTCTGAGAACCTGTTCCCTAATCCTGCCATGGGTATGAGATTTACCTGCATTATATCACCGTTTGTCTACTGAAGGGTCTTTGAATACGGGTGGTACCCTCTCTTATCAAAGAAGTCCTGCCAGTATTTGAATTCAAGATAGTTTGTCGGGGTCCTTATAGGGACGAATTTGTCGACTTCGAATATCACAACTTTACGTTTTTTAAGAATGTTGTTCAGGCAACTAAGGTAATACAATTTCTTGCTTGCGTTGGCATCCCGGCTTTCCTTTATACAGTCGTAGAGGTCGCCGGCGCGCTTGAAGATGGCCGTGCCAGTGAGCGCCTGGTCGAAATAGGGGTTGTTTGATATGGTCTTTTTCTCGACTATCTCCTCTACTTCTATGTTGTTTTTGAGTTTTGCATAAGCGAAATATTCAGGGTTTCGCAGTACGCATTCATGGTGGGAGAATGAGAACAGTATTATATCTATGTCGTCTTTTTCCATCAGGTTGGCTATCTTTCGTTCGTTGTAATCGAGTATGTAAGTCGAGCCGCAGACGCAGACTGGGAACTCTTCCTCTACGTGTCCCCTTGATTCGTAGATAGTGGCTGCGTTGCCGTTCTTCTTCTCGTCAAGGTAGACCATTTGGGAACTGCTTTCCTTTGTGATGGCCAGTTTGTTGAAGTATTCCTCGTGCTCAGGGAGGCCGATGAATATGTTGCGTACTCCGCGTGGGTTGGACTTGAAGGAATACTCTATGAGGGTCCTGTTCATCACCGGAATCATGAAATTCGGTACATCGATTCCCAGAGATCTAAAGTCGTATTCTCCTCCTGCCAGGGGGAATATGTTTGTGACCTTGAGATTGATGTTATCGAACGTAACGAAGTTTGGTGCGTAATGCAAAAAGAACTCGGACCAGAATTTGTAGAGTTCATAGTCCCTGGGAGTTCCCAGGCATATGAACTTTCTCACTTCGTAATTTAGGATGCGCAGACCGTCTTTGATCATCAGTATAAACGGCAGGCTCATGTAGAATTCCCCGTTACAGGCGTTCTCGGGATTGGAGACAAGCCTTTTCACATAATCCTTAAACAGTCTGCCGGAGGCAAAATAGTAAGTGCCCGTTGAGCCGTAATCCTGCTTGCGGTCTTCCGAGAAACTCTTCTTTTCTCGCAGCTCGGTCACGTAATTGTCTTTATCGACCTTCATATAAGCGTAATACGTTTCCCCGAGAGACGAGGGATGAAAGCCCCTGAAGCTTACGATAGCGCCGTCGGGCTTTTTGTTATCTATCTGAGACATGAATTGACTGTAGTCCCACTTCTGGATGAAATCGCAGTAATTGACGATGACCTCCTCATCGTCGTCTATGTAGGAGAAAGCCGCCAGGCTGGAATACGCGGGGCCTTTTAACATGTCGTCTGAGACGCCGACTATCTTGCAGCCGGGAGAGTTTTTGGTCAAGATCTTCCTCATGGGAGTCCCGGCCAGATGGTTTTCGTTGCATATGAATATGTACTCTGAGTTCTTGGGAAAGTAGTCCATGACATGCTCTATCATGGGTTTGCCGTCTATTTCTATAAGCGGCTTGGGGGACAGGAAATCGTTGAAGCGTTTGCCGCGTCCGGCCATTGGGATAATTATCTTCATTCCTTCCACCTCTCTGTGTGGTCCGTGAGCACTGCATCGACGGGGTATCTCCCAATGATTTTTTTCGTATCTGAGACT
>JAHEXG010000051.1 GCA_023252215.1 Candidatus Altarchaeales archaeon | reverse complement strand
CCCCGCATCTATGCCTATGATCTCGCGGCACGTCCACACGTAGATAGGGACCAGTGCAAAGCAGCTGACCTTGACCGGCCCGCTCTCCTTTCTGTTCGCTTTGTTTATTTCCTGCCCCCTCATAGAATCGATCGCTTCCTTTGGATGGATCGATTTCTCGTCGAACGTGAACCTGGGACCAAAGTCCTTGGACGTGAACCATTCGGCGTATTTGGCGGCCTTTTCCATAGGCGTCATGGAATCGATGTTTACGCCCTTTGCCAGATGATCCAGGCGGAAAAGATCATAGACGTACGCTACGTCCGAAAAAGTTACTCCGAGGTTTTCCCTCATCTGCGTCTTGGAATATTGGACTGCATCTGTCGCCTTAGATGGTTCGAGATGCTCCAGGATTATGCCGGCAGCGACAGTCTGCCCCAAATCATTGGAATTGACCTGTGAAACGACATGCGCTGCGACATCCTTTCTTTCATCGACGAGCCATTTTATCAGGCCGTCCAGTTCGGAAGAGAACGGGTCATTCTCTTTCAGGCCGGCGCGCATCATAGCGATCTGGAACAACTGGCCTGCTTCGAGGCGGCGTGCGTCCCTGGATTCATGCATGGCCCTTAATTCTGAGAGATTCTTTTCCCAGGACATGATGCCGCCTTTGGTTATTTGGTGTTGCGAATGGCCTTTGGGACTGCTTTCCAAAGAGATACTGTTTTCTTGGGTTTTTCTAAGTTCGTCCCGGCCCCATTCTGTAAGCCTGATCTTTCGCGCGTCACATGTCAGCCATTTCACATATTTTTGTTGCCCCGGGAGCTTCCTACTCATCAGGGTGTCGCATAATCGACCTAGTTCGTTTGCGGTATCCCCTTTGCCTGCCTGCCTGAGCATTCCTTCCAGAGTGACCTGATCAAGGCCTTCCGGTTCTCTTAATAAGATATTGATCACATCCATCTGCTTCCTTGCAGTATTCATGGCCAGGATAAATTCATTCTCGGTGTGTGCGTAGGCTGAAACATAGTGACTCAATAGCGGCAGAACTCCGGCATCCTGCGACTCTCTCAGTCTGCGCTGGATGACTGAAAGATCATGGTTGTGACTTATTAAAGTACGCGACTCTACTTTGTACCTGGCGCAAATAACCGCCATGAGGAGATTTTTAGGCTTCTTACCGTCAAGCATATCCCGCCTCATCGTCCTGGTCTTCTTTGCCGGGAAACGCTCGTTCAAAGAGGATATCAAGGAGTCGGCCGCCGGGATATCTTCAACGGATATGCCGCAGATGCCTGCAGCGCGCGCTTCTTCGAAGAACTCCGCAATCATGCCAGTCGAATAGCCGATTCTCCCAAGTTCCTCGCTTAATGCCTTTATGTTTTCTTTGCTTTGTCCCACAGACTGAACTGGCGGAAGAGGATCATCCGTTTGAGACCTGACGGACGGGGCTTCCTCCGGTAGAATGATACCGTCCTTCGTTAATCCGGCCTGCGAAGGCGTATCCGTTATTACTGTTTCCTGGCCGATGAATTCGGGGATCGCTCCTGTCTTTCTTCCGGAGTATTCCGCCTTGCTCGCCTCTTCCCAGGTTATTTCGCCTGCCGCGGTCAGCCTGCCTCTTTTGGATAGGAGACCCGTTTTCTGCAATGCGCTTTCTGCATTCCTTACCTGGCTTTCAAAGATGTCCAGAATTTTTCTAATATCTCCCGCCGTATGGCCTTTTGCTTTAAGCCTGAATACGGCGGCTTGTTCCGGTGTAATGTTTGCGTTGAATTCCTTGTTTATGTATTCGGCTAAACGCTTGTCTGGTCCGTGAATGTTTTGTGCGTGTTCGGCGGTTTGCGCAGCCTTAGCAGATGCAGACGATTCATGCTCTATCGTGCCTATGGTTTGAGCCCTTCCAAGCTCTTCCTTGAAGTTTTCCGATAAGGCCCTGAATTTTTCTGTTATAGAATATCTCTTGGCGTGTTTGTCGAAAGTGATGTACCCCTCCTTTTTCATCGATAAAAGGATTGTGCCTAGAATGCTTTTCCCCGAAACTTCTATTTTTGAACTGACTTCTTCTTTCGCGAAGGAGCTTATCCCGTGAATGGCTATAAAGTACACAATCGCTTTACCAAGCAACGTATCAAGAAGGAGTATCTCCGACATTTCCCCGAAGCATTTTCGATACGCGGACAGGTGCTCCCTTGGAATCTGCGTTATCACAGGCAACTCTTCGATCCGAGACGGGCTGTTTGTTGCGCTCCCTTCGAGAGGCTCTGCTTTATGCGCTTGCGTTAACGTAACATCATTCAACCCTCCTTTATCATTTTCTCCTGCCGGCGCAGGCCGTCCAGACTGTGCCTGTTGCATGCTTATTTCTTTATAAAGCCTTTCGAACGGTTCGTATCTTTCATTGATGTACTCCGCAGCTTCTCCGTACGGGATAGAAGAAAATGCTTCCTCGACCCTTTCCCTCGATCCGGGGGATCCAATGGAGGCGATCCTTTTAAGTTCCCCGGCAGACTTTGACGCAAGTTCTACGTTGTCGTCAAGCGCGTATATTATCATCTCCTGGATTACCGGCGTATCCGGGATGACTGTCTGCTGAGTGGTTGTTCTTCCTTCGCTTCTCCCGGAAAGGTCTTCCAGGGTTTTGATGTTTATCACCCACCTGTGCAGGCTCGGCCATTCCTTGTAAGGCTGGTTTCTCAGTTTTGTCAAATGCTCGTTATCTATCCCCCTGCCCAGTTGTTCGAGGCATTTCCCGGAGTCTTCCTTGGTCGAGGGATGATAACTTCCGATAGACACGAGACCTTCTTTTCTGAGCCTTTCCATCAATTTCCTTTTTTCTCTGCCTTTATTGAAGGGCCCGAGCTCCTCGTCAAAGAAAAAGTCCTGGCCTTTGAAAAGCGAAACTATTGTTTTTGATTCTTCAACACTGCAGCCTGACTCCAAAACAGCCCTCTCAAGAATCTCTCCTTCGACCTTCCGGGGAACAGGATATGTATTGGATGATCTATGCCTTGTCTGCGATCGTGTTTCGGTTTCTTCGGATTCCTTTTTTGCTGCAAAGGCTTCGCTTACCGGCTCAGGCATGGCCTCCTCTTTTAGTTTCTTTTTTCGGTTCTCTATTACGCGGTTACGCTTCGCGACCTTTTGAATGCCGTCCCATCCGGGGAATAAGCGCATAATCCGGTCATAGGAATTTATCGCCCCCGCATGGTCTACGTTCTCCGAGCATCTCCGGCCTTCCGCAAAAAGCGTCCTCGCTTCATTTATCGCGGCAGAGGATGCTTTGCGGACCGCTTCCCAGTCGATGCTCCAGCCGTCTTTTTCCGAGAGGATAATCTTCGGCCCTTCGGCGAATATGAAAAACTGGTTCAGTAATTCTCTTTCTTCTTCCGAGAGATCCTCCTCCCCGACCCGGGTTTTATTTTTGAACAGGGAAACCAGCCGGTCCGCATCCTCCTGAGTGCAGCCGGTACTCAATGCAGCGATCTTCAGCCTGCTTGGACCGAGGTCTAACGCTTCTATTCCGGTTCCCCGTTCGCTCAATATTTTATGGGCGCGCAGGTCCCCAATCTCTTCCAGTTTCGCAAGTTTTTCTATTTGTTTTTCCAATTGGTCGGCCGGTCTTCGCAGTTTTGCAGAAAGGGCTGTAAGAGAGATGCTCGGCTCTGATTCTAGAGCCGATGCGAGTTCTTCCATGTTCCACCAGAGATCGTTCCTACTGATTGCCAGGCGTACTTCAGGGTGTTTGTCGCCGAGTTTTTCCAGTTTCCTGAACAGTTTTACCGAGTCTTCCTGCAATGCTTCAGCCAGAACGTTCCGGTACAGGCCGGGTTTGGTCGATATGATGGCGTATGCCAGGTATTCGGGGTGTTTTGAAAAACTTTCCAGATTTTCGTATTGTCCCGTGTCCTGTTCCAATATCTTTGCTGCCTCGGCGATGTTTTCATTAAGAGACTTCTCAGGCAGGATTTCCAATAGAGCGGGGGATGGTATCGCTGTTCGTATGCCTTCGTTGCCTGTGCTCTGCCATTGATGGTATTTTGCAAGGGCTTTTTCCAGGCGGCGATTGCCGGTCAGGGCCGCAATGTCTCTTAGTTTCGAGAAGTAATAATCGACCCCGGCGTGGGTGTAGCCTAGGTTTTTCCCTATATCCTTGAGAAGCATCGGTTCTTTTTCCTCTAGGTAAAAGAACATATCAACGGCATTTGTATTCAGGTCGTGTCGGTCAAACAATGCCCGCATTTCCTCATCGGTTTGCGCCGGCTTTATGTCCAATTCTTTGTTTTCCGTATGTTCTTTGTGGGTTTTTAGAACCTGGCGCAGCGCAGATTCTTCAGGCTCTTCTGCAAGGGCGTAAAGCCTGTTCATCTGCGCGCGGACTGTTTCAACGTTCACTCCGAGGACGCTGGCGTATTTCCTCAGGCTCGTGCCCGGCTGGCTCTTTATGAGGAAAAACAGGGGTCTGAGCTTGTACCATTCCTTGTGGCGTATAAGGGTTTTTGAGACTTCTTCCTCGTTTATCGTGCGTAGTTTTTCGATCCAGTCGATGATAGTTCCAGGTTCGACCGCGAGCAATTCTGCCAAAAATTCGTTTGACGCACCCGGGTTATCCCGTATGATCAGGTATAGAGGCCTAACCGTAGTCCAGACCTTGTGTCTTTGGATAATCGTTTCAATCCCGGCGTCTGACGCTCCCCTTTTGTACAGTTTCTGAAGCCACTCTGTTACTTGGATATTTGTCACTCGAGATTCTTTGGTGCTCATTTCCCTGGCAAGCTCGGTAAGCGACAGGCCCGGTTCTTTGGAGATAAAATCCAGGAGAACGTCCTCTCTTGAATGGGTCCAACCCCTGGCTTTGTTTTTCCTGCGCTCCTTAATGTCTCTTATCCAGGATTCGTCCGAGGGAATATTTTTGTAGTCCCTGATCCAGTTTGGAACCGTCGTAGAAGCAACGTCCAGGATTACATGAATTTCGTTTGCCCGTACTTCGGGCCGGCAGCCAAAGAGGCTCAGGAGTATGAATCCCTTGTGGTTTCGAAGCTCTTCAGGTTCCTTGAGCAAAAGTCTCCTATCGATGTACCTGTCTTCCAGATAACGCGAAAGGAAACGGTAGTTCTCCAACACCGTGGAATGACTCTTAAAACAGGATGCCGCGTCTGCTTTGTTTGATTTGACGTATTCGGCGGACAAGATGCCGCTCCTAAAAAGTTCCCATGCTCCGAGTCCATATTCCAGTATCTCTGCATCGGAAAATCCCGCATCTGCAAGAATAGGCCTCGCGCTCCTGACCGAATCGCTCTCCGTGAGTTCTGCTCCCGCACCCGAACCGTATCTGCGGACGACCGGATCGTTTTCTAATATGATCCTATCTCCTTTTTCCAGGCCGAGGGATTCGTATAATCTTGGAGGGTGTTTTTCGCTGTCAATGACCTTTCCTCCCAGGAATATGTGTCCTACGTACACTAATTCATTTCCATTCTTCTCGTAAACCTCGGAGTTATGGATAAGCTTTCCGCCTTCTTCCAGAACCCTGAACGATTCGCTTATGACGTGCCTGCGTTCCTCTAAAACCTCCAGGTATCCTAAAAAGTACTCCAGCCGGATCAGTTTCACGCTTTTTTCTTTGAATGGCAGCCCATTTTTTTCATTGGACACGTCTATTTGCACGTATTTCAAATTAGGCAGATAGTATCCCGGGTTTTCTTTCGCCCCGGTGCCGCGCTCTCCCTCAAGTCCCTTACGCACGCCGTGCATTGAAATATCCAGGCCGAAAACATTTGCTTTGCCTGCAAGCCTCTGCGCAAGTTCCCTTGTCGTTATGGCGGGAGAAAAGCCCGCCTTTTTGGAATCCAGCGCAGCTATGCCGACATCGATCACGGTAGGCGGCTCCTCGCCTTTGTTTTCCAGATCGATAACGGATTCGATGTATGCGTCAACATCGCCGGTATGCTTCCCGCCGATAGTTTTCTGACTTGACCTTATGTCCTTCCACTCCCTTAACCGGTCATGCCGGATATCCGAAAGGACGCAGTACTCGACTACGTCGGACATATTCTTCAACTCGCCGTAGACCTCGGGATGCCGGATCATGCGATCCATGCGATTAAAAAACGCAGGTAGGCGTTGTTTGTCGGATTTCGCGATCGTTATAACCGCAGAAGCAACTTCGTTTATTCTATCGAACGGGAAAGTAGAACGATGCTTGGCCAGATTATCGATGAACTCTGCTGCGCAGTCGTGATCTGTTTTCGATTCTATTCCAATGGCTGCTGCAATTATTTTTGCCTTGTCTGGAATATTCAAAGAAAACCCCCGCTCTTTTTCTAGTTCGGTTAGGCGTTTGTCAAGACTACGTGAAGGGGCCATGCCTTCTTCCAGGGTCGGAGTCCCGTGTTCCTGTTTTGTATCCTGATCCTCGCTGCCTTCTTTGGCTCCGCTTGGGATCTGCTTAGTGCTCTGTCTTGCAGGTATTATTTCTTCTATGGATAAGCCCTCTTGTTTCTCGAATTCGGCAAGGAAGTCTTTTGCTGTTTTTTTCAGTCCTCCGTTCAGGTTAACCCATACGTCTTTTGGTTTCAGTCCTTCATAAAAGACCTTCCGGTGTTTGGTCACCGTATCGTCTCCTAAGTCCAGGTATTCATGGATCTTCAGTTTCCTTGATCTGTCCAGCTCCTTATACAGGCGGTATTCGACCAGGAGTATCTGGACTTGTAGTAAAGAGAGCTTTCTGCCAAGTTTCCCGGAAAGGTAGTCCTTTAGCCTATTTATTGCCGAAGCCTCTGTTTTCCCTGCCGGGCCATTCTTTTCCTTTTCAAAGGTCCCGGAAGCGGGCGCAAGCGTTCCGGCATTATCTTCCGGGACGTTCTTCGGTTTTTTTCCTATGGCATCCTGTTTATCCGATGGCTTAACACTGGCTATTACTGTATTCGGGAAAGCGGTATATCTATCTTTTCCTTTTATCTTCTTTCTTTTCCGAAGCGATTCGATCGCGCCTCTCAATTTGGGCGTATCCAGGCTAAGATTTTTGGCTAGCTGCCATTCTTTGATATTAGGATGTTTTTTTATCTGGTCTAGGACCTCTTCTTCGAGCGGGCTTAGGGGGACAGACGCAGACGTTTTTTTCTCGGCCTTTGCAGGCGAGCTGTCTGCCCGTATCTGCGGCCTTTGACCTGCCTGGTCGATGAAATAAATCCTTGATGAGCGATTCCTTATTTTTTTGACGCTTGGACGTGTTCCGATGCTGGCGAATTCAATGCCTAAGTCCGCTCCGAATCCGGATACGCCTGAGGAGCCGATGCCGCCTGATTTCTCGTCTGCATAGACTGATTCAACGAATGCGCGTATTCCTGCGCCATGGCGCATGCGGTTCTGTGAAAGCTGTTTCAGCAGATCCAATGCCTCTCCTTTTTCTTCGGGTCTTAGGTTTTCCCATGTTTTGTTTACGTCGTCCTTGTAGTTGTTTGCGATGTAATCCAATGCCCTCAATATTTCGTCTCTTTTGGCGGCGTCAGTTCCCGTATTTGCGCATTCCTTTAACAATATCAAAAGGAATTCCGGGTATTTACGCAGTTTTCTTAAATAGATTTTTCCGATGTACTGTATCCCGTTTTTCTTGCCATTGCCCTGGCCTGTCAAATTATCTTTTTTCCCGTTTTTGCGTTTTTCAAGGATGTTTGCGGTATATACCCCCAGGGGAGTATCTTCACTGGACAAGGCTTCAAGCTTGTTTATGTAATTTGTTATAGAACCTTCAGATAATCCTGTCTCTTTGCTGATCTCGTATCTCTTCATCCGGCTCATGGTGCCTAATACGCTGAGTACATAATACTCTGGATGCTTTTTGATATCCCTGGCGTTTATCAGCATCAGAAGCCTTGGATCTATATATTTATTGTCGCCCAGGAAATCGAATAAAACATCGTAGTTCTCCGAAACCTTCTCTGCGTTCTGTATGAAAGCGCTTAAAAGCTCTTTATCTGAGCTCACTCTTGGATCAATCACGCCTCTTTCAAGCAGCATCAAGGCATTTCTTGTGTTCCCTTCATTCAAGGGAAGGGCTGCTTTGAGAAGAACATAGTCTGCTGGCTCTGTATTACTCCTTGTGTGATTTACGACGTGCGCGGACCCGTCCTCGTTTACCAGGTAGACTGTGTCCTTGTCCCGGTTCTTATGCAGTAGATCGGTTCCGGACATCCTTGGGAGAATGTTTTTTTGTGAACTGACCGGCCTGGAAGAGAGAGGATTCTTATCCTGGCCCCAGTTCTTTGCGCCTGGTAAAGTTCCCAGGAACGCTTTTATTGCGTCCCTGTGAACTTTTGTTATCACAGCCTCGCCATTTGAATATTTAAGGTCTATGAAGCCCAGGCACTCGAAGATCTCAAGTTTTATGTCCACCTCATGCGGGAATCTGTCTGCGTCTATTCCGATGCTTTTTAGGGCCTTTTTATCTCGTGTGACCTTCCATCTGGTCGCAGGCAGTTTTGAGTCGTCTACTCCGTTTATGAGTTTCAGGAAGGGTATCGATTCATGGCTTATGCCCCTAAGGAAACTTATCACCCGGCTGATATCGTCCCGGCTGACTACATAATCGTTTTTAAGGGCTTTGCCTATGAGATTTTTTGAGGAAAATATCTTGTTCTTGCGCTTTGCATGTTTATCTCTTTCCAATGCATCCCCTATCCTCTTGTAGTCCTCTTTTGAGATCCTCGTAATGTCGATCCCTATTACGTCGAGTATTTGTTTCAATGCCCTGACCTGTTTGATATTCTTCCATTTATCGGGGATTTTGGGATCGATGGAATCGGTATCCGGGACGGCTGCCGCCTTTTTACTCCTGATTGCTTTAGCTATGACGTGTTCGCCGGTTGCGTCCAATAGGTATAAGTCCCTGCTTTCTTTGTCGTATCGTTCTCCTGCGACATGGGTTTCGGGTTTTTCTCTTTCTTTTATTTGCCCCTCCCATGCGAGGATTTGTTCTCTTACATAGCCGGGGTCGTTGATTTTTTTGCCTGACGTCTTTGCCGCGTATTTTACTGCTTTCTCATGCAGGCTCAGGGGTATTTTTCTTTCTATCAAGACAGATAATAGGACATCTGATATGTGTCCGACCTCTTTTTGGGTGATGCCTTCCTTTATCAGATATTTTTTTATTGTATTCATCAGGTAAGTCTTTTTTACGGGATATGACGTTGCTATCCTGTTACTTCTCCCGGGTAATGCGAGGACTATTGTTTGTACGACGTATTCTCTTGTCTGCCCTTTGGAGTCTGTCAGCGTTACGTTTGTAGTATAAACTGTGCATGTTTCACTTACATCGGGCGTAAACAGATAATTTTTCTTGTCGTATACGCTCTGTAGGGCGATCCATGCAAGGGTCTTGTCATCGATGCTCTGGCCGTATGCGGCCTCTAGTTCATACCCGTGGCGTGCTCTTATGTGTGCTAAACCTTGTTTTAGCTCGTAGCTGCTTGGTTCGCCATGAGCCTTCTGAAGGTTTTTGCCGTCCTTGTAGAGGTATAATAAGTCTCCGTTATGGTCGAGCGTTATTCCTGCCAAAAAATAGGTCTCTTCTATTTCCCGTGCGGTCTGGTATTTGCCCGTATCTCCGTATATTTCCTGTGCTCCTACGATAACTGCGTTGCCGAGGGTTTCTATTTTTGCAGAGTTTTGGGATGATTTTCCGTTATTGTTTCCGGTTTTTATCCTTTCATCCGCTTCTTGGAGGCTCTTTTCAATTCTTTTGTTCCGTCTCCCGTAAGGGTCGTTCTTCCAGGGTTTTTCTTCCTTTTTGTCGTGTTCCTGCATTATTCCCTTTTTGATTATGATGGAAGCGAATTCGTCGCATCCAAGCCGGGCTCTTTTTTCTTCCAAGGTGAGCGCGTCTATATGATCCGTGCTTAACCGCTCGAGCATGCCGTCTGGAATGGCGCTTGTGTAGTAGCCCGATATCTCTTTTCTTATGGCCTCTTTCCAGTCCGTACTGTTCTTAGGCCTTTCAGTAACGTTGTTTTCCAGTAGGTTTGTGAGCCTTGCAAGCCTTGCAGCCCAGACGGTGAATGCCCTTGGAGCGATCTTGCGGTTCTCTAGTTCGTCTAAGAGCAGGTCCAATGGTTCTTCATAGGCTCCTTCGGCCAGTTTTTCTCTGATCTGGGTTCTCCAATTCCCTTTCAGGTACGCGCTTTCCAGCGCGGAACTTATGAACAGATGCGTTGAAGCGGGCAGCGGCCGATAAGACCGTTTGCTCCTATTTTCGCTTACAACTGTTTTTATGTCGTTTAAAGCATTCGTCAGTTTGTTTAGGTTAAGCGCTATTCCTGGAAGAATCTTCCGCATTACAGTGATGGTTTTTTCAGTCTTTCTGGAACTAAAGGCTTTGGCATGTTTTTGCGCCTTTGCACGGTCGCTGTCCCCTTCTTTCTTAGGGCATTCCATGGTCTTTTACGACCTCCGCCTTAGAAACAGCATATTTATGTATATTATTGAGTTATTTAAACATAAATATTGTAAAATATTCAATATTTTAACTGAAAGATTGTTCAATGCTAGAAATAGGGTATTGATCAGAGTCTTTGCGTTCTATGGGACTGTTTAAACCATTTAAACGCCCTTTAAACCAAAATATTCCAGGTACTGCCTTCTTCACGTGTTCTATGCTTGCAGAAACCTCGTTCAGCCAGGACCTCGCATCGTCGCTTTCCGGTTTGCACAGGCCAAGGACTATCTCTTCTGCTTTCTCCCCGCCTCTTTTGGTCCCGTAGGCGCAGGTGACTATCAGCCTTGTAACCTCCTTTTCAGGGAAATCTTTGCGGGCTATGCTTGCGGCTATTCTCTTTTTTATCTGCCGGAATTCCTTTGAAGTCCTCACCGGCTTTAGGTCGTCTACGGTGATGGACGAAACCTTAATGCCTTCACCCAATTTCCTATTGCATAACTCCTTCCATGCATCCCCCTCTTTCCCCCCGGACAGGACTGCAAGCTCTTCTCGGACCTTCGAGACCTGCTCCCGGTAACCCTCGGAATCGGAAAGAGAGAACAACGCCCTGACCGAGTCCCTATTTTTGCACATAATCTCGAATGCATCGAACCAGCCTTTCTCTTTCCCCGAGGCAGCGGCCCCATATCTTTTCATGATCTCCAAAGGCAGCAATTCGGCAAAGCCCTCGGACAGGCTGTCCAAGCCGGTAAGGATCTGGCATCCATTGTCGGAATATGAATTAGACTTAGCTCTAATCACGCCGTGCACAAGCTCGTGGAGGAATATGTAAGTCTGGACCATCGATTGAATAGCTTTGACCGTCTCCTCATTCCCGTCATATCCGCTCTTTTTCAGGTCCCTTTCTATCTGGCGAGTCAAGCTACCGGACAGCACGTTGTTCACGTACACAGTAACCTTCCCGCTTACAGGGTCATGGTAGCATCTTCCGTCGCCGACTCGCACATCCAAGCTCCTAACGCCCAGGGCTCCATAGTCTATCCCCAGGATACCCGCTACGTCCTTCATAAACTGCCTGCCAAGGAGCGCCGTTTTTTTGTCACGCAGATCGATCGACAGGGCATCCGGCTGACTGGAGGAAAGAGCGCTTACGGCTTTGATAATATCCGTAAGCGCCTTGCCTCTGTAAGGTGTTTGTCCTGGATTGTCCAGGCGGATGGTTGTATACTGGTTTTCTTGGGAGTTGTAGGCGAGGGTCTTCTCATTTGTTTTTCCATTGACTGCCTTGCCCGCATCAGTTGTCTTCTGTGCCTGTCTGCGCTCGGAGGGTATCCACCAGCCGCTGATCCTCGAAGCCATCTGTTCCTCGCAGTTTCCTGCTTCATGGCGTAGGTTGATTGCTTCCTGCTTTTTCCCCTGTTTCTCTGATTCATTTGCCGATTCCTCAAGGGCTTCGGCTCTGCCGCGCCAGGCCAGGGCGTGGTCGGGGTATTCCTCAAGGATATGCTCGAATGTCTTCATCGCTCCCTGCAGGTCGCCCTCTTTTAGTAGTTTTTCTCCTATGATAAATTCGTCGGTCAACTCCCGGATGTTTGCTGCGACAAGCGTAAGAG
>JAHEXG010000050.1 GCA_023252215.1 Candidatus Altarchaeales archaeon | reverse complement strand
CCGCTTGGCAGCAGGGGCGTACTGATATCCTGCGGCGTCTGAGGCACCGTGTTCGACAGGTCGTCGCGTATCTGTGCGTTGCGTTCCGCATGGAGGCCTTGGTCATAGCTTAGGACCTGGCTGAAGTGCAGCGTGAACTGCATCAGCACCCCGAAGACTAGGACGATGAGGATGTAAGACGATGCCTTCGTTAATAAGCCTTCTTCCATTTTTGAATTATTGGTGGTGGGTTCGCAATAGTCCTATGATAAAGACCTTATTTTTATGTTTTTGTTGTTGTTTGTATTTTTATATGAATGATTCTATGTATATTATACGAATCGAAAAGATATATATAACAATAAAGTATATACATAAGCAAAAATGCCCCTGTTCAAAGACGACAAATCCGCAGGAAAAGCGGCATCCGAGATAAAGGCATACACCGACACTGTCCGCAAGCTTGGAGACGAAGTAAAGATGCTTAGAAAGGAGGTAGAATTCCTTTCGCAACTGGCCAAGAAGAACGAAGAGGCCTTAATGAAAAGCGATAAAAATGTTCAAGAAATTAATGAAAAAGTTAAGCGATTACTCAATATTTTAGAAATAGATGGGAAAATATAGAGTAAATATTTTGAAACTAAATCTTTTTATGAACATTATTCAAGTGATTTTCCATATATTGTGTGAACCATTTGCTCCACAGAGGATAAAGCTCTTTTAGGCCCTTGCCGAAATACAGTATCCGGTACCTGTTGTTAGCCTCCCTCACATGATCGGCTTCTATTATTTCCTCCGTGTTCTGGGATGCTCGCACCATATCGTTTATGATCTTCTCCTTGACGGATAGCATTTCTTCGAATTCATCCATAGTTATCCCTTTACGCCTGCAGATAGCCTTTATGACATCCGAGTCCGGGTGGAAGAATTCTTCCTTGTTCGTGTGCTCGTTGAATCTCATGAGGTCCCTGAATGCGCCTTCCCTTTCAGGGTTCTCATTCCACTTTTTGCCTACTTCCGTTATCTGCATCACCCTGCGGGCTTTGCCGCAGTCTGCGCCTATCTCGCGGTAACGCAGGCACACGATCACGTCCACTGCTTTGAAGCTTGTGGCCGGGACGCCCAGGTCGTGCGTGACTCTGTCCCATGTGTCGTATGGCGTAGAACCGTGTATGGTTCCAAGGACTGAGTTTCCGGCCGCGCCGACTCTCATTGCTTCGAACAAAACTTTTGCTTCTGTTCCCCTGACCTCTCCTAGTACCAGCACTGATTCACCTAGTCGCAGGGCAGCCCTCAGGTTGTCTTCAGGCGGCAGTTCGTAGCCTTTCCTGCTGGAGATGGCCGACTGGTTCTTTAGGTGCTCTATTTTCCAGCCTTTCGACTTAAGCGTTTTGGACGGAAGCTCCGCCGTATCCTCCATTAGGATTATGCGGTCTCTGGAATCCACTTCAGTTATCAACGCGGTTAGGAGGCTTGTTTTTCCAGAACCCCGCGCCCCGGTTATGAGCATGGCGCACTGGCCGGATATGAGGAACGATAAAAGGGCCGCGGAACGCGCGGTGAGCATGCCCTTTTTTACGAACCTTGCAAGAGTCCACGGATTCTCTGAATGCTTTCTGAAAGCATAGGCCAGGCCCTCGAAAGTCGAAGGCTCGCGTATTCCCGCAACCCTGACCGAAACGTCCCTTAATTCCATGTCCAGTATGGGATTCGCTTCGTCGAACGGCCTCTCGGAAATAGCCCGGAATTTTGACGACAACCGTTCCATATCCTCTTCCGTAAGATAGATGTTGGTAACGCAGCTTCCGTACTTTTCGTGGTTGATATAAACCGCGGTCGAGCCGGGCGGAGAGTCCACGAATATGTCCAGTATCCCGCGGTCCCGGAAGAGTATTTCCAGGAGCCCGTAGCCTGCGGAATATCTAGAAAATATCTCGGAAAGCCGGTCCAGTTCCAGTTTGCTGACATTCGGCGCAAGCTTCGTCAGATTCTCTGACCCGAGCTTCCTGAAATATTCCCTGGCCTCCTTGGGATCGAAGACTTCAAGTGAATGTTCTTTACTGATGTAATCGTTGAGGCGGTTCAACAGGGATACCTGCTCAGGGAAGAGCCACAGCTCCGGGGGGTTCATGAAATAAAAGCGCTCCCCTTCGCGCTCGTATATCCTGATATCGCATCCTGCAACCTTGTAAAGCGAGACCATCTCAGTGCGTTCCGGTACGCGCAGGTCCACGTAGGATGAGATGAAAGTCGGCTGCATCGTGGGCTTAAGCAACTGCTTTGCTTCTCTTAGGAGGAATGCGCGTATGAGCCGGCATGATTCTATCGCGCCTTTTATCTCTTCCAGTACTGCAAGATATGCGAGGATGTCTTTTTCCTTTGCCTCGTCTACTGGCTTTATGTCTTTTGGGACAGTCATCCCGGACGGGCTTTTGTCCAGCATGCGCAGGTATTCTTCCATGACTCCGACCAGCATCTCATAGGCAGTCACGGGATTCGAATAAAACGAATCGATGAGTTCCATGATAAAAGATTTATAGCGCTCCTCGTCCTGCTTGTTTGCGCAGTCGAGGATAGTCCAAATCCTCTTGTCTTCGAATCCCCGTATGACGCTCACCACCTCGGCCAGAAGGTCTACTTCTTTTTTGGTGTAGAGCTCTGAATAGTCCTTGCGCACGAACTTTATCTCCTCCACCTGGTTCATCCGGATGAGGTCGATTGCCTTGCGCATGCATTCCGGGGAGTCAAGGCTCCCCCCGCTTGCGCATTTCGTGCAGTCGATGCACAGTTTTTTCGTCCTTTCCGAGTTATAAGTCGTCTTGCATTTCATAAAAAAACATCCGTCATATTTTCGGCACAATGTTGGCAAATAACAGCCGCCCTAAAAACAAAGTCAGACTGAATAATAAAACAGCCCTTGGAATCGACTTTGCTATCTCGTATTTTATCCTGACTTCGTCATCCCCGTGCTCGAGTATGGCAGTAAAACGCGTAAACAGCAAAAGCAGGACAAGAGAATACGTCCCAAGTATTATCGTCATTACGTCCGGGCCAAGCTTTGGCGCGGCCATGATCATCAGGCCCATTCCGTCAACCGACGATTGCTGCATCTTTGCCGAAGCCTGGTCCAATACTGTGATGAAGACCTCTGTAAGCGTGATAGATAGGCCGCATAGAACCGGGGCGATGAATACTGCCGAAAGCTTGGTCATGTTCGTCGTATACGATATGGTCTCCCGGAGCGATTCTTCTACTTTGCGTATGTCTCTGAAGTGCTGCGCCGAATGAATTAACGTCTGCGCAGCGGCGTCGACTCCGCGCTCCATGCTGTTGGCAAACAACCCGAATAGGCCGTGGATGAGGCCGGAGTGCACGTTTTTTAAGCTGCCCCTTTCAGCGTCGAAGAAGGCGTCCTTCATCTGCATGTTCATGTATCTTATGTTCTTCACCGTATCGTCCAGCACGATCCCCAGATAGGACTTGTTATCGGGCGAGGATATCATTTCCGAAACCCGCGTAAGTGCTTCTTCAGGGGGCATGCCGCTCATGAGCCTGTTACCTATGTGGAAGCAGGACTCTATGCAGTCCTCCTCTGCCTGCTGTACCATGTTGCGTACCTTTATCCGTTCTACTGTGTCGAACCAGAAATAGGCCCACGTTCCTGCGAATGCTCCCAGGACCAACGGATAAGTGCCCCACTGCGCTACAAGAGGGTTTTTCACTCCCGCAAAATAGGGGGCAGAGAATAAGGCAAAGAACAGGGCCGTGATCAAGGATAATTTTCCAAGAGAGATTTCGCGGCCCATTATCTTGGCACGGCCCGGCGTCGTAAGGCCCGGGTAGTCTCTTGGAATGATTATAGGCGAAAAAGATACGGGTCTTTTGGACAGGATGTACTCAGAGAATATGAAGACCCCGAGAAGGATCAGCAAAAGGAGGGAGGAAACGCCTTCGGCAGTTCCTATCTCGAAACCCATCATGGAGAATACGGGTATGAACAATATCATTATGAGGGGTATCATGACTCCGAACATGAATAAGAACATGACGGGCAGCCTCAGGGAATTTGCGAATTGGCGGAACCGGGTCTTTATGTTCTCCAAAAGATCCGCAAGAGCCCGGTCCAATGTATCAAGCCTCCGGTTCTCGTATTTTTCCACTTGGGAGGACCTAATGGCATATAGGGCGTCGCGCAAGCCTTTCACGTGGTCTCCCCACTTTTGCCCCAGAACCGGCAGAGCCTCCCCTACCGAGTTGTGCCTCCCGGCCCAGGTATTCCAAAGAAGCCTGCGAAGATCCTCGCTCATATGGTCTACGCCGTTCTCTGCCGCGAATTTGACTGCTTTCTCCAGGTTCGGGTCCTCCTTCAGGGTTATAATCAGGTAGGCGATAAGCCTCGGCGCATAGCCGATGGAATTCATTTTTTCGAAAGCTACGAGACTGTTTGGATAATGTATTATCAGAAAAAGCGCGGCAATTGATGCTATCATTCCTATCAGGATAACGTAGACTGCGTTGAATCCGAATCCCGCCACTAATGCGAGCAATGCTGCGAAAAGGGAGAGAAAACACAGGATGAAGCAGGAGAAATATGCGAATAGTTTTACCTCGCGGGCGCTCAGGCCTATTTTGACGAACTCAAGGGCGTCTTCGAGCTTTTTGTCGGGCGCAGTTTCTATGCTCCTGAGAAGCGGGGAAAAATTCCGGTTCACGAATATGCAGCCGTCTATATAGACCGATTTCAACATTTTTAATAATTAAAGATTAGTATTAACAAATTATATTTACTTCTTTTAATATATATGCAAACAATATTTAAATATGGAAATCCCAATATAATCCAAAGTATATACAAAAAATACGAAAAAAGAGCGAAAAATGAACCCAAAAACGAAAACATACAAGAAAAAAAGCAAGTTGTCCGCGATAGCCAAAGACAACAAAGGAATAGAAGACCGAGCCCTTCTGTTGATACTGCTCTCAGTGCTGCTGTTGATAGTTACGACAATAATAATAGGAGCGATCAGCGGAGTAGGAAAAACCGTAGACAAAGCAGTAAACGTCTCAAACGACGTAATAGACGCATACGGAAAGACGCTGAAACAAAACGCACAAGGCGGAAACAGCACAGCTTAAAGTTCCCCCCTGCGCAGGCATTCCCTAACGGCGTCTAGGGATCTTGATATGCTTAAAGAAAAAGAACGACGTCAAACTCTTTTCTATATTTTCAAGAATGAAAAAAAGCGGTGATCTGCTCAGTTCCAGAAAGGGAATAGAAGGCGCGCCCTTTTTTCTTGGAGTCTCAGCGCTGATAATGGTGTTCACCCTTTTTGTAGTCTTCCCACATCTCCAGGACTGGATGGTGGCGATGAACGATGCTACTGCCATGCGGGAGACTGAGAAGCTGCGCAGCGCGTTGAACGAGATACACGCAATGGGAGACATAGGCACGGTCGAGAAAGTGGTGATAAGTCTTCCCCCCGGGTATCACATCGACATGAGCGACCCAAAAAAGCTTTGGACATATCGCAAAGACTCGCTTGCGACTAAGGACCTGTTGACCCTTGACCTGGACTCCCCGGCGTATGCGTATATCAATTACGGAGGAGAAGACCAGAACGAAGTATTCGGCACCATGACTCTTGAGATACGGTACGGCGACACTGCGCAGAAGCCTTTCCAGATAATCGTCAAATAAAGATGCTGCTCGACAACCGCGGACAGATGGGCCCCATAGGAGAGGATTACATGTATTATACCATTATGTTCCTGATAATAGCCTTTATCTTACTACTGGCAGTCGTGTCCTTCGCGGACTATGAGAGCAGGTATGCCGCGTTAGACGGCTTCCGCATGGGGCAGGCCTATGCAGACAAGGCTGCGGTATCGCTTGCAACCCATTATAAAAGCGATGAGAACGCTAAATTGTTCCGGGTCCTTGACAATAAAACAGTCGCAGATAAGCTTGCGGGAGGAAGCTGCGGCGATATCTGCAACGGCTGCGGAGTATGCGTCAGGGACCGCAGAACCGGCATCAACCGCTCATGCGGCACAAGCCTCTGCGCTAATCCGAACGTGGATACGGGTTTTATTGCCGCAACTATCAGGCTGCCCGTGGCACTTAAGATGAACGACAAAGAATTCCATCCCGCAGTCCTGGAAGTTTCAGTGATCCGCGGCTAAACAACGCCTAAGACCCTAGGACCATTTGATTATCAGGAATATGGGCATCTTCACGAAAATTCCCGATGTTCCGGTAGTTGGATAGACTATTTCTGCGACTGCTGCCGTGCTAGATTCTGCTCCTACTATGCCGCCCGGGCAATCCTCTATCTCGTCGCTTCCGCTTTTCCCATGGATGCAGAATTTTTTATCGTGCGGGTCCGATTGCGCGTAGAGGAACCATTCGGCATTTCCGCCCAGGACTTTTTCCTTGAGGGATTCGCCTACCCGGGCCTCTTTCATCTTTGCCTTGATTATGGTAATATCCATCTTTTCAGGATCAGTCAGGTACATTGCTATCAAGTCCGACATGCTCTTTGCTTCGTATCTCAGGTCGCCCGGTTCGGGCGTGGTGTAAAGCGCGGTGATCAGCATGGATTTCACATAGTCCTGCCTGCTTCTCATCGCCTCCGAGCTTGGGGCTTTTCCACCCAGGGAAACCGACCATATTCCTACGGCGAATATGGATACGCAAATGCATACCAGCATTATATCCAATGCCACCGCCTGTCCCTTATTACCGACCCCCATTTTTATTTAGAAAAACTATTATTATATAAAACTTTGTTTAATAAATATACGCTTTTATGAAATTTAATGCAAATAATAAAGGTTTTTCTTTTTCGCCTTATATTATGATAGTACTGATGCTATTAGGCATAATCATGGCCTTCCATTATATCACCGTAGACTCTGAAAAGGCGGCGGCAATAGCCCAGGAAGGAAGTGTAATGAAGAACGCACTACAGATAGAGGGAAGCAAATCCGCAGCAAGGAACGTTATACTCCTATCGGCATACGACAACATAGACAAAGCAATCAGTAACGACCCCGCATACATAAAAACAGGCGACAACCTGGACACGATCGACGGCTTAAAAAGATACCTAGAACAAAGGATAACAAAGGACTTAAACAGCGTAGACTCCGTAGACCCCAACGACGCGAGCCCAAACGTCGGCACATACGACAAAGTCAATATAGATTACAAAGACGACAAAGGCAACACCAGGAAAGACGGATTCGTTGTAAGCGCAGTAGGAGAGCACTACGGCGTTCCTGTGAAGATAGAAAAATTCGTGGATTCAGGGATATTCGGATACTACGACAAATTCGTGAATTACAAAAAAAACTTCTATTCAGAGCTGGGTAAGGCATTAACCTGCCGGCTGGGAAGCATAACCTGCGCTACAAACACTGACTGGCTGAAGCGAGAAAGCATGTATTGCAAGTCTCCCACGAACGACGAGGGCGAAGTGTTATACAGCCTCACATCAATACCGGGAGAACATTACCTCGACGCCGATGAGGTAGTGAACAGGATAAAGGAGGCCTTAATCGACGTTGCGAAAAAAGAAGCCAAAGGACTTGCTTTGTCAGACTACAAAAAAAGCAATGCGCCGGTAGTCTTTAACGTTGATTACATAGATGCCACGGTCGACATAAAACCCCGGAATGTAGAGGGAGAATGCTGCGACTTCATATACGGCGACAAATCCAATGAATGCAAGGACGACAAGTATGAGGAACTACAGCAGGTAAGCCTGACGGTGTCCGGAAAGATACACTTCAAGGAAATGTATATGCTCGGGGACGGCACAATAAAACCGGCAGGAGACGGATTCGAAGTATGCGCAAAAACCCCGATCATGACAAAGGACGGCACGGTTAAGGCATTAAAATTCTCGGAGACGGAATTCGACCTTCCCTATGCTATCTCTCTTTCTTATAGGACCCCGTGCGACCCGGACAAAGTGAAAAAAGCTTATTCAAAGATCGGCCCTCTCCAGGAAGGCGAATACATCCCGGGATTCAAATTAAACCAAGACAGCCTTAAATTCACGCTTACGCCCGTGAATTGCAAATGGGAGGACGACGGAAGCTATGCGCCGGAATGCGCCAAGGCAAGAGAGCTTACGCGCAGCGACTGGGAAAGATGCAGCAGCTGCAAGAATGCCTGCTACTATGATGAAAACGTTCCGAATTCCGAGCACTCAATAGAATGGTATTGCCCTGCCGACCCAAATGGCCCCTGGTACCCAAAAGACTGAATTGATAAAGAATGATATTTAGGATAGGACGCAATAATATTTAAAAATGACCGAAAGCCTGGAGGACGTCCTCAGAAAAAGCGTTATTGCCTGGAGGAACAACCCATCACTGGGTGCGCCTTATTTGTTCAGTTCCATCGTATCCATTTTCCTCGCAGCACTTTACGTTGCGGCAGTAATATTTTTGCTTAATCCATTACAGGGAATCTCTCTTGCAGCATTCGGCCAGCCAGCCATAAACTGGTCCCTGCTCGCACTAGACATAGTCCTATTCATACTGCTCTTATTCGCATTAGCCCTAATCGCATCCTACTTCCAGGCAGGAGCGATCGGCATGTCATGGAAGGCATTGGAAACCGGAAAAACTTCGCTGGACGACCTAACCTATTACGGGAACAGAAAATTCTTCAGCGTATTCCTGGCGAACATGATAATATACGTCCCCGTGATGTTGATAGCAATAGTACTTACCGGATTACAGTTCATATTCCCGGGCGATTTCACATCAATCCTGCTGGCATTGGCCGGGATAGTATTGGCCATGTTCCCCTACGCCATAGTCATAGGAGACATGGGAGCATTCAAAAGCATCGGCTACTCATACGATTTCTTTAAAGAGAACAAGCTTCAGACTACGCTTCTTTACGCCTTCACGTATTACTTCTCGCTTTTTGCCACATACTGGCTGATCCTCGCATGCACGGCCATATTCTCGTTCTCCCTGTTTTTCATACCAAGCCCCGGCGGGTTCGCATCGATCAATGAATTCTTTTCCTGGATAATTCCCGCTGTCCCGATCATCGCATCAGCAGGGATACTCGCATTCGTCGTATTCATACTGGCCGCATCCTACGTATTATCCCCCCTGGCTGCGCTTTTCTGGGCGGAATTGTACTTGTCCAAGGCAAAACATAAAAACCATAACAAGAAAAATGACTGAATCAATCGAAGAATCAATAAAGAAAGGATATTGCTCCTGGAGAAAGAACCCGGAGATCGGAGTACCCTACTTACTTGCCGCAGTCATTACCGCGGCGCTGTCGATAGTGTGCATGATAGCAGTGGTCTTTGTTTCTTCCGTGGCCGCAGGATTTTCCGGGAACCTTGATTCCACGTCTTCCACGATCATTACATTTGCGGCCCCGGTCCTTTCATGCGGGTTTTCGCTGATAATAATAGTGGCGGTCAACGCCTATTTTTTGGCCGGGGCAATCGGCATGTCCCTGGAATCCGCGCTCAGGGGAAAAACCTCCCTTTCGGACATGGCATACTATGGCCAAAAGAAGATCTTTGACGTCTCCAAATCGATTTTTTTATGGATGCTGCTGTTGCTCGTGCCGGGACTCATATTGCTCGTTCCTCCGGTTGCCGCATTTTACTCAGGAGCATTTAATCCGGGAATATCATTGACTCTGCTGTCAGCCGTCTTATATCTGACATATGCCGCAGTATTCGTATTCCTGTACACCCTGACTGCGATAGCCATAGTCGCAGACGACGTGGGGGCAATAGATGGCTTGAAGAACTCTTATGCATACGCAAAAAAGAACAAGGCAAAGATCCTGCTGACGCTCTCAACTTATATGGGCTTCATGTACGGTCTCAGCCTGGCCTACAGCGCGCTCACCTCGCCAGTGGGCCTGCTACGCTTCTACTCCCAGAACGCATACTCTGCCGCAGAAGTCCTGCTGATGCTTGCTTTCATGCTCATAGCATCATTCATAGCAACGCCCCTCTACACGCTTTGGCTTACCAGGATATACGTCGAAGAACCTAAAGACGCGAGGACAGAACGCGAACGCATTCTTCGGCCGCAGACCCGGGAGCGACGCGGGACACAACGCGACATATACGTGCGATCTCCCTGAGGAGGGATTCTTTTTCTTCAATAGATGCAGACGGAATCCTGGAAATTGCGATCAATGCTTCCAGTGCGAGCGCATCTCCCCGGTTGATTAGTTTTATCTCTCCGGGTTCCCTTCGGGATGAATAACCCGCGATCTTGCCGGTGAATCGTATCCGGTCTCCCAGGTCCTCCGAGCCCGTGACCGAGATTTCCAAAAAGGCGTCTGCGTTGGCGAGGATCGGTGCTTCTACATTTTCGGCCCGGCCGTAGATGAGGGATTCTTTTTTATTGTATGAATCATAGAACAGGGACACGTCGAATGATAGGTTTACTGCGTACGCTTTTTTTTCTAATATGTTGGCGCAAGTCCGGGAGGATTTGTATATCTCGGCTACCAGGCGCTCATGGTCCGGCGTGGATATTCCCATCGGGGCCGCATGTGCGAGGGTACCTGAATAAGAGGATATGATCGCTTCGTATATCCAGTCCTTTCGCAGTCCCAAGGATTCAAGCACTTTCGGCTTTTTCATTACAAACACGCAAGATACTTCGGCCTTAAGGCCGAGGTTCTTGCGTTTACACCTCTTTGAATTGTTATCATATGCGTGTTTGTGCCCCATGGGCACATGCCCTATAAGGGCATATATCACATACTCCGCCCTTTAGGGCGGAGTTTTGATTTTTTTCAGATGCGATAAGAAATACTCGTGCATGCGCGTATCGCCGGATAATTCCGGGTGGAAGGCCAAAAGGATTATGTTGTTTTTTTCCGCTGCAACTATTTTTCCATTGTAACCGGCCAATATGTTTACGTCTTTTCCGGTTTTTGTTATCGCCGGGGCCCGTATGAAAACCGCGTGATACTTTTCTTTCCCGAGAACCGGTATTCCTATATCAGCCTCAAAGCTCTCTTTCTGTCTCCCGAATGCGTTCCGCTCCACGGATGCGTCGATCAGTCCAAGCAGAGGCTGCCCGGTTTTTTCCACTTCCTCGCATCCGCTATTTGACAATAGAACGAGGCCTGCGCATGTTCCCATTATGGGAACGCCTTTTTCGGCAAGTTTTCTTATCTCATTGTCTATGCCGTAGAGGCGCAGGAGCTTTCCTATGGTCGTGCTCTCCCCGCCGGGTATGACAAGGGCGTCTACGCTAGATACCTCTTCAGGGGTCTTGACCCATGAAACTTCCCCGGGCATTCCCGTGCGGTCAAGGGCTTTCTTCATCATGGACACATGTTCTTCGATGTCTCCCTGGAGCGATAGGATGCCTATTTTAACCACTTTTGATTCAAGGACGTTTTTCGGGGTCTTTTGTTTCCTTTTTTGCGGCAGACGAACCTTCTTTTTCAGCAGCATGCGCCTCGTCGGGGCCGGGCGAAAGATGATGGTCGTGCTCTAAAAAGCTTTTGTCCGGTCCCGCGGTAAAGTGATGCGTCTGGTCGTCGTGTCCCGAGGGCGAATGGGATTTGTGGTCATGCAGTATGTTGCTGTCTTCCGTATTCGGCCGGAGGAGCGAAT
The DNA here is from genome assembly GCA_023252215.1 of Candidatus Altarchaeales archaeon. GTDB lineage: Archaea > Altiarchaeota > Altiarchaeia > IMC4 > QMZM01 > CAIYYO01. The sequence continues at coordinate 488 of JAHEXG010000050.1, read as the reverse complement.
TTACGTGAAGCTTTCTCTTGCCGGGCGCATTCGTTGCGGCGGCCGGATGCGATGCGTGCGCAGTATCGTGTTTTTCCATTTCTTCGCCTGGGGCCGCAGGGTGCGCTTCTCCCGTATCATGCCCTGACGCGGAATGTTCTTTTTCAGGCTCCGGGCCGGCGTGCGATGTGGCGTGGTTTTTTTGCTCGCCGTGGGCATCGTGTCCTCCTCCGTGACTGCCGTGCCCGTCGTCGTGTTCGTCATGCCCTCCCCCGTGTCCTCCGTGACCGTGGGCTATCCTGGGCCCTCCTTCTCTTATGACGCTGAAGACCTTCCCTTCTATTTTTATTACCTGGACTGTTGCGCCCATCTCTATTTTTTCCTCTGCGAATGAATACGCCTGGCGCAGTTTTCCGTTTATCTTTATGATGCCGTTGGGCCTCAGTTCTTCGACTACGCGTCCTTTTTCTTTTAGGAGCGCTTCGGTTCCTGCGCGGAATTCTTCGAGC
>JAHEXG010000087.1 GCA_023252215.1 Candidatus Altarchaeales archaeon | reverse complement strand
AGAAGAGGATAAAAGACAAGAAAGGAGCCATAATCTACGTCATGGGAACGGCGATGGCCCACACCGGCGCAGACAAATCATTCCAGGAACTAATAAGGATGGGCTACGTACAGGCACTCTTCACAGGGAACGGGTTCTCCGTAATGGACGTGGAAAAACAACTATTCGGAACGACTCTCGGCATGGACGAAAAAACAGGCAAAGTCCTGAAAAGAGGATACAAAAGCCACCTAATAGCAATCAACGAAATAAGGAAAGCAGGCAGCATCAGAAACGCCATCGAGAAAGGGGTGCTAAAAAGCGGCGTACTATATGAGTGCGTGAAAAACAACGTGCCATTCGTCATAGGCGGCTCCCTTAGAGACGACGGACCCCTGCCAGACACGATACCGGACGTCATGGTCGCACAGGACGAGATGAGAAAATACGTCCAAAAAGCCGACATGTGCATAATATGCGCATCAATGCTCCACGGAATAGCAGTAGGCAACATGCTGCCATCAAAAGTGAAAACAGTCGCAATAGACATAAACCCCTACGTTGTCACAAGACTGCAGGACCGGGGAACCACACAGGCACTGGGACTGGTGACCGATCCCGCGGTGCTGCTGCCGACGCTGGTTTTGGAGATAAAGAAACTGGGCGGGGGCGGGACCTGCTGAAGGAGTCTAGATTTTCTCTATCCTTTTCAACCGTGAGAACTTTTTAATCGTTCGCAGACTGTCAAATCCCGAGTCAAAAGACAATAGATATTCAATTTCCCGGCTCTCCAGAAGGTTTGCAATGGTCCAGTCGGTGAAAGAAAGAGGCATTGAAGGATACTTTTCCATGCACATCTTAGCGGAGGCGAATACAGAACGGTCGATGTGAAGCAGGTTTATCTTTCCTGAATTCTGAATAAAGTCTATGGCCTCGGCCACAAGGCACGGGTCCGAAGTCCTCATACGCAGGTACGTCGCCACTTCGTCAAGAACATAATCCGATGTACAGGCACCACCCATGCTTCCAGCAAACGCTTTCTCCACGAGTTCTTTTGCTTGAACGTGGTGGTCATCGCGCCTGTTATGTAACCCTATGAAAACTCCAGAATCAATAAAAAACATCTTCAGCCATAAACTACGTCATCTATTTCCGAACACTGCGTAACTACGCCAAAGTCCCGGGGGTTTTTTAGAATTCGGTCAAGAGGATCTTCAGCAGAGGTCAATTTCTTTGAATGCTTTACCAACAAATCAAACCGTTTTAGTATTTTTTTCGCATTGAAACCATCCAGGTAATGCACATCGCCCTCCCGCACGCCGATCTTCTTGCGCTCATGCAGGAAGGAATGAATAAAGGACTGACCGTCCACCACAAGAAAATGGTCCCCCACTTTCTCTTTCCCCCGATAAAGATTACACCCATAAGACAGCCACTTACTCACATAAAGAGGATCATTTGCATAAACCCGGCAGGAAACTCCTCGGTCAAGTGCTTCCTTTAAAGCCCATCTAACATCCTGATAACCAAAAGCGCTGCCCTCGCCGGTAATGATCGTAATGGACTTCTTAGCGTTTCTAAAAAGCTCAATTACGTGCTTTCTAAAATTCTCATCCAGCTCATCGGACTCATATGGGATGATTTTAGCCTTGGAAACCATAAGAACAAACCCCTTTTACAGTTAGAATATTGACAAAACGGCCTAATTAATAAAAAAACAGGCATCCAAGACGTTTTCGTGTTCTTAATTGGACGGTTAATAGATCTATTTCTTCTTCATCTCCTCGTTATCTTTCAGAAACAGGCCGACTATTTTACCTGAGAACGTTTTCTTCTTAGGCGCCGTTGGAGCCTCCTTGTTTTCCTTGGCTTGTTCGGATGTCTTCGGCCGCTCTTCTTTTGTCTCTTTTTCTTTCATGAAGACCGGTTTTATCTTACGTATTATCTCTTTTTTGTCCTGGATCTTTGATTCGTCCGAGTGGAATTCTCTTCCCTCCTCGAACAAAGGTTTGACTTTTCCTGCGGGCATGGTCTTCTTTTCCGGCGCAACGTTCTTTCCCTTGGCTTCCACCGCGCCTATGTGCTTGCTCTCCCGCGCCCGTATGTTGACTATGATCGGCTGCTCCACGCATTCTCCGACGACCAATGCTTGGCCGACTGATAGTTGTTTTATGTCGCTCTCCATCCCGGACGTGAAGCCTTCGATGGACTGGCCTATGGCTCGCAGGTCGTTTGGGTTCGTGACTTTGAGGATTATCTGGGTATTGCACTGCGACAACACGTTCTTGTCTACCCGCGCGGGCCTCTGGCTGACCACGCAAAGGTGTAGGCCGAATTTACGCCCTTCCGAAGCTATCGTCCTAAGTATCTCGGAAGACATTGCTTCTCCGAAGCCTCTCTCAGGGCAGAAGTTGTGCGCTTCTTCGACCAAAAAGAAGAACGCAGGCAATTGGTTAAGCTTCATCGCGGAAAAAAGTTCTTTTGCTATTCTCGTAACTACAAGCTGCTGCACCCAGGGTTCCGAGCCTTTGAGATCGATTATGGATGCGTGTCCCGGCTTTACAAGGTCTTTTTCGGATACCGGTTTTTCGTCGAATAGGCCGCTTGCCGCAAGGGTTTCCAGGACGCTTATGACTTTCCATTTGTCTTTTCCTTTCTCCAGGCGCACGGCGTTTATGAGGTCGTTTATGCCGTATTCCTGCCCCTCGAGGTGGTGTATGGCGTTGTATAGTATGGCCTTCTGCTTGTCTGCGAGTTTCACAGGCAGTATCTCCGTTATCTCGTCCATGGAAAAACGCATCTTTAACGTGAGCTTTTCCGCGTCGGGATTGGTGAGCGGGCTCGTCGTGTACTCTGTGATCTTCGACGCATATGATGCGGGCTTGACTCCGTAGGCCAGCATGGGCTCGTAGTCGTCGTTCTCATACCGCAGGCTGGAATACTCCCGGTGGGGGTCGATTATGACGACCGGTATGTCGTTTTTTAGCAGTTCTTCCAGTATCACGCAGACTGTGTAGCTTTTACCGGCGCCTGTCATGGCAAGGACTGATACGTGTTTTCTTATGGTCTTGTTCAGGTCGAGGTATACCGGTATCCTTGAGCCGTCAAGTACTCCGAGATAGATGTTCCCGGTCTTGTTCTTTCGCAGGCCGATAACGTTTATGATTATTTCCCCGTCAG
>JAHEXG010000049.1 GCA_023252215.1 Candidatus Altarchaeales archaeon | reverse complement strand
GGCGCAAGAAAAGGCAAAAGCTTCGATAAGGCAAAAGAAGCAGGATTCGACGCCATGCCCATAGACAAAGCGGCAAAACAAGCCGACATCGTACACATACTCATACCAGACGAGATACAGGGCCAGACATACAAAGAAAGCATAGAAAAAAACCTGGACGAAGGAAACGCCCTAAGTTTCTCCCACGGCTTCAACATAAGATTCAAGCAGATACAACCCCCAGAAAACATAGACGTCATAATGATCGCGCCAAAAGGGCCGGGCTTACGCGTCAGAGAAACATACCTTGAAGGATTCGGAACGCCTGCATTGATAGCAGTCGAGCAGAACTACACAGGAAAAGCGCGGGAAATGGCGCTTGCCGTATCCAAGGCGCTGGGCGCAACAAGAGCCGGAGTCCTTGAGACCACGTTCACAGAGGAAACAGAGACCGACCTCTTCGGAGAGCAGGTAGACCTATGCGGAGGAGCAGCCGAACTGATCAAGTCCTCCTTCCAGACACTAGTCGACGCAGGATACAAGCCCGAAATAGCCTACTTTGAAACCCTGCACGAAATGAAGCTCATCACAGACCTAGTCCAGAGCGGCGGCATAGAATACATGTGGAAATGCGTCTCCAACACAGCAGAATACGGCGGCAGGACCCGCGGAAAAAGAATAATCGACGAACGCGTGAAAAAGAACATGTCAGTCATCCTAAAAGAGATACAAAGCGGCAAATTCGCAGAAGAATGGATGGCAGAATGCAAGAAAGGCATGCCCAACCTGAACAAGATGAGGCACGACGAATCCGAGCTCCAGATAGAAAAAGTCGGCGCAGATCTTAGAAAGATGTTCGCGAAGAAATGATATCCTTTATCTCTTTCTTCTACGAAGGGGGACTGCATGTGGGCTGCGTATCCGAAAATAAAACCTACGAGCTTCCCCATAAAGACATGCGCGAATGCATAGAATCAGGCTTCGACTGCTCAGAAAAGAAAGAGATACGCGGCATTGACTACAAACTAAAAGCCCCCCTAATGCCTCCAAAGATAATCGGCCTGGGCTGGAACTACGCAGAACACAACAAGGAACTAAAATCATCAGACAGCAAACCAATAGTCTTTCTAAAACCTCCCACCTCCGTCATAGGTCCAAATGAAGCGATAATCCTGCCCAGGATATCCAACCAGGTAGAACACGAAATAGAACTGGGCATAGTCATAGGAAAAAAAGGAAAACACGTCGACTCCCCGGAAGCATTAGAATACGTCGCAGGATACACGATAATACTCGACATAACCGCAAGAGACCTGCAGTGGGAAGCAAGAAAAAAAGGAGACCCCTGGGACATATGCAAAGGCCTCGATTCCTTCGCGCCAATAGGCCCATGCATCGTGCCCAAAGAATACGTCCCAGACCCCGGAAACCTTGCAATGGAACTAAAAGTCAATGGCCAGACAAAACAAAAATCAAACACCAAAGAAATGATAAAAAAACCCCCTGAGATAGTGTCCTACATATCCGGATACATGACCCTGGATATCGGCGACGTCATAGCCTCAGGCACGCCCTCTGGAGTCGGTCCGATAAAAGACGGGGACGTTATCGATTCAGAAATAGAAAAAATAGGCAGCATGAGAAACTATGCCATAAACGAATAATTCTCCTGCGCTAACACATATCAAATATTCACTTCCCCGCAGAATACTTCCTCGGCCGGGCCGGTCATATACACTCTCTTGGTATTCGCAAAATCGTTTTTCAGATCTATTATCAGCTTCCCTCCTCGGGCATTGAATACCAGCGACTTAGAGCCGTCGCCCAGGTCGTTTAGGACCGCGGCAACCGCGGATGCGCATATCCCTGTTCCGCAGGCCAATGTTTCATCCTCTACGCCGCGCTCATAGGTCCTGATACGGAATACGTTATCCTTCATCTTCTGCACGAAATGCACATTCGTCCCCCTGGGAAATAATTCATTATAATTACGCAATCTTCTGCCGGTCTCTACCACGTCTACTTCGTCCACGTCGTCCACGAAGACCACAGCATGAGGGTTGCCCATGCTTATAGAAGTGATCCTGTTGACCAGGCCCGATACCTCCACGTCCTTTGCGCTGAACTCTATCCCGGGTACGCCCATATCGACCTTGACAGAGGAAACCACGCCCTCAGACAAGAAAACCTCGACATTCTTCACGCCTGCCGTAGTATCCACGCTGATAACCTGCTTTCTAACAAGGCCGTGGTCATACAAATATTTGGCAAAACACCGTATGCCGTTCCCGCACATCTCAGCCCTGCTGCCATCAGGGTTATAGAACACAAACCTCGCATCCGCAGAGGGGGATTTCTGCACGAATATGACTCCATCGGCGCCCACGCCATAATGCCTCCTGCAATACTTCGCAACAAAGGCCGGCTTATCCCTTTCCGGGACTACCGGACCAGAAAACTCATCGATGACGATAAAATCATTTCCCGCACCATGCATCTTAACAAAAGAAACCTTCATCTTAAAACCTCCAAAACCTCAAGTTTTCTTCCAAGCCTCTCTAATATATAAGCGACTTACAGACTTATAAGAACGCAAAAATGGCATACAAGACAGGATCAGACGACAAAACAGCCCAAGGCAAAATACTCGAAGCCCAGAAGGAAACAAACAAACTACTAAAAAACAACCTAGAAGCGATCAGAGAACAAAACCGCAAACTAGACAAACTAATCGCGACACTGGAAACCCAGGCACAAGCCAAAACAGGGACCGACCTGCGCCCCCTCATCGAACTACAAAAAGAAAACAACAAACAAATGAAAAAACTCGTAGACACGACAAAGATAGACGGGGGAAGAAGCTATACAAAGCCGCCGGCAAAGCCCCTGAACGAGTTCTTTTAATATCTATGCCCCTTCTGCTTTGCTATCGTAAACTTCGCAGTATCCGCTATGTGCATCACAGACATCACTCCCGCCTGTATGGGGTCCGTTACCACAAGGTCTGCCACCTCAGGCACTGATCCTGCCATGTTCAGCGAAACAACCGGTATTCCTTGTTTTTGCACTTCTTTTACTGCTTCGGTTATTTCTCCGCCCATGATCGCTCCTGCCAGTATGACTATCTTTGCCCTGGGCAGCCTTGCGACTGCGCGCACAGCCTCTGCTATCTCGTTTTCTCCTATCAGGGGAATGGTGTCGACGGATATTTTTTCTCCTCGCAGGTTGTGCCTGTCCGCTTCTGATATGGCGCCTTTGGCGACTTCCGCTATCTGTGCGCCTCCTCCTATGACGATGACCCGTTTTCCGTACACGTTGGCGAAGGTCGGTACCGTAGTTACGTTGACTGCGACGTTGAGTTTCTGCATGTCTTTTACGAGTTTTGTAAAATTCTCTACTCCCTCTATCTCCAAATATAGGTAGGCGTTCTCCTTTTGCCCTATCTGTTCTATGTGGGTTATGTTCCCCTTGTGGTCTGCTATCACCGTGCTTATGCTCTTTATCGCTCCTATCACGTTCTTTATCTCTATCCAGAGCGCGTTTTGGGTTGTTTTTTCCATTCTATTAAGTGTAAAATGCGAATCTATATATAACTATTTAACTTATTAATTATTATGTCCTCAAATAAATCCCTATTTTTCTTTGTTTTATGTTTTGCGCTTATATTTACTGCGGGGTCTGCGTACGCCGCGGTGGAGCAGCTCACCTCTAAATGGGTTTCCAACGTGGATGACCGCGTAAAAGCCCTCGGCGTCGGCGACGTTACCGGAGACAATGTTTCGGAGGTAGTAGCCGCCGATTCCCGCAAGGTCTATGTGTTCAGCGCTGCGGGAAAATTGCTTAAGACTTATCCTGTGAACTACTCGGTTTCTGTGATATACGTGAGCGATATTGACGGCGACGGCGCAGGGGAGATACTCCTGGGCACCGGCTACATGGAGACCCAAAACCTTTCAGTTGAGAGATTCGATTTCACAGACAAGGATAACATCCATGAGAAGCCGGAAATATTGTATAAAGTCACCCGTAACCTGGGAGACGTATATATGATAAAATACGGGGCAAAGGAGCCCGTGAAATGGCTTTCAGTGGGAGAGTGGGTGCGGGACATCAAAGCAGACGACATGAACGGCGACGGCTCAACTGAACTGCTTATCGCTTCCGGAGGAACTAACACCGATTACATAGAGCTGGTGAGTACCGGCGTGAATCCCGATACGAAAAATGCGACCTATATATACAATTACACAGAGAATCACTACGAAAACGGCAGCATCCTGGTGTTTCTGGCTAACCGCTCTCTTGCAGTTTCTTATCGTACCAACAACATCCTGTGGTATGTCTATCCTATGTTCCTGCAGAAGGCCGGCAAGAAAGTCCTGGTGTCGGGTTCAACTGACATATCCCTGCAGGCATTGGACGGGACGATTGTCTCATCATTCAAGTCTCTTGACAGCAATTATACCCTGCAAGACGTCTTCTCTGACAAGATCTCCCAAAGCAAAGCAAGCGAACTCATAGTGTGGTTTTCCAGCCCCGCAGTAGACGGAGCATACCTCCTGGACCTTGACGGCATTATGCTATGGCAGTACCGCAGCCCCTCCAAGAACCTGCGAGGCGTGTACTCAGTGAACCTGGACATAGACGCAGGAAAAGAGGTTGTGCTTGCGGCCCCGCAGAGTATCTATGTGCTTGACGGCGCAGGCAAACTCAAATGGTCATACGTTGTCCCGGTGGCCATAGACCGCATAGTGATAACCGACCTGGGAGACAACGCATACGCCGATTTTGTGTTATCCTCTGGAAACAAGGTTCTCATCTATGAGACCAACGAAAAATTCCTAAACGCCCAACTAGCAGCAACATACTACCAGCAGGCAAGAGACAACTATGAATCCAGAAAATACGCCGAAGCCCTGGCAAACCTCACAAACGCCAAAGACCTATACTCGCAGCTCTCCGATAACGAAGGCCTGGCAGCAGCCGACTCATTGCTCCTAAAGGTGAACTTGGGCATAAAGGACATGCGCAAAGATACTGCGCTTTCCCTATACAACAAGGCCCGCAGCGAATACTACCTCGGCAATCACTCTAATGCAAAAGAATATCTGCTCAAAGCTAAAGAAATATACGCAGAAACAGGCGACTCCGACGGCGTGTCCAAATGCGACGCATTGCTAAACGAGATGAACAAAGGAGAAGAACAACAAACGACAACGCTCCCAGGATCCGCTACCCTCCCCGGAGAGGAAAACAATACAAAGCAGCCTGCGACAGGAACGCAGCAGGGCATCTCGCCCTTTGTATCGGCCCTGGCAGTGATAATCCTGGTACTGCTAGTGATATACAGCATAAAACACGTGAAAGACCACCCCCCCAAACCAGGGAAATCTTCCCGCGAGGAAGAACCCGAACCCGACCGGTCTATGGATGCAATCTCAATCGCAGTCAGCAAATCCGAGGACACACCAAAGCCCTCCGCAGAATATGACGAGGATCCGCGGCAGAAGACGTCATCTGACACTGTTACTTCCGATTCTGAAAACACGCAAACAACTACTACAATATCCGATCAAGTAATCGAAAAGATCGTACCACCCCAGCAGTCAGCCGATGAGAACCCCGCGTCTTCGGCTGAGGATGCGAAGCCTGCCGAGGGCAAGGCCATACCAATGGGCTATATTGACGATACGAAAGAGGAGAAAAAGGAATCCAAGGGAAAAGAAAAAACTCCTGAAACCGGATCAGATACTGTCCAATAATATGCGAACTACGGCGGAATACCGTTCAGAAGCCATATTTATTTGTGTAATTCATATATGTATAGGATGGTCGCCGATATCTCTCAACTAACCGATATTCTTTCTGAAACAATGAGCCAAGACCATGTTACCGTCATAGAAACCCTTTCTAAGCCCAAACACGACGAAGACATAGCCGCGGAACTAAGCCTGAAGCCCACTGTCGTGCGCACGCTCCTAAACGACCTGCACATAAAGAACCTCGTAGAATACGAGAGAAGCAAGAATAAAAAAACCGGCTGGTACACCTACCTCTGGAGACGCAGGGAAGACCGGATAGACGACTTCGTCCAATCCCACATAAGCGGCAAACTAAACGACCTGCAAAAACAGCTGGAACTGGAAAAAGGAGGCGTCACATTCAACTGCGCATGCAACAGGGTCAACATGGCGGAAGCAATGGAGACCAACTTCACATGCCCCGCATGCAGCGAACCATTCACCGAATCGGACAACGGAAAAGTAATAAAAAAGCTCGAGATTGAAATCAAAAAGCTCAACAAGATCCGTAGATAAAAAACAGGCTATTTCTCTGCTAAAAAAAGAGGGATGCGACGAATCCCTTATGAAGCACGTACTCGCAGTCTCAAAACACGCCCGAAGCATAGCCGAAAAAATAAAAAACAACGGCCACGACGTCGACGTAGACTTCATAGAAATCGCAGCCCTCCTACACGACATAGGCAGATGCCGCACGCACGGCATAGCCCACGGAATAGCAGGAGCCAAAATAATGCAGCCGATATCGCCAGAAATAGCCCGCGTATGCGAAACACACGTCGGCGCAGGAATAGACCGCGCCGAAGCAGAAAAACTGGGCCTGCCGCCAAAAGACTTCCTCCCAAAAACCCTCGAAGAAAAGATAATAGCCCACGCAGACAACCTAATAGAAGGAGACAAGATAGTAAACATAGAAAAAACAATAAAAAAATTCGAATCCAGGCTCGGAAAAGATCATCCCGCCATCCTAAGAATAATAAAACTAAACGACTACGTAGAAAACCTATGCAAAAATGAGCAGAACTGAAGACCTATTCGAACTATCGATACCCGCTACAGGAAAATACGCCGGCCTACTGGAAAAAAAGCCCGAATACGAGGAACTAGTCACATTCGCGGAAAACAAGACAGAACCAGTATACAACTGGTTCTACTACAAAGAAGGCTTCTCAAGAACGCTCGTCTGGGACCTACTGAAAGAACTTTCGGTGCCGAAAGGCTCCCTAGTCTACGACCCCTTCTGCGGGACAGGGACAACGCTCCTCGCCGCAAAACAGATGGGCTACCCTGCGATTGGATCAGACATACTCCCCCTTGGCGTGTTCGTAGCCAACACAAAACTGCAGGAAGGATACGACGTTGAACTGCTGCAAAAAGAGATACAGGCGATAACGTCGCTTAAATTCGGGACAACCTCCCTCAAATGGGCGGACCCCGGATTCATCGACATGCGCAAAGCCTTTTCAAGATACGCGCGAAACGACATACTATTCTTCCAGGAAAAAATACTCGCAATAGAAGATGCAAAGATAAGAAATTTTATGATGCTCGGCCTACTATCCATCGTATCCGAAGCCAGCAACACGAAAAAAGACGGAGGCGTACTAAAAATAGTGCAGAAAAGACACCTGCCCCCAGTAAGATACCTCCTACGCAACCGCCTCAAAAGGATGTTCAAGGACGTAAAAAAGACGGAACCCACCGGGGTACACGCGGAAGCGCGCATAGGAGACGCAAGAGACCCCCAACTGGAAGACGACAGCGTAGGCGCATGCATAACCTCTCCCCCGTACCTGAATTACATCGACTATACAAAACTATACGGCCTGGAACTATCCCTCCTCCTATCCAGCACACGGGAACTAATAGACCTGCGCAAAAGATCGCTGCGCTCGCACGTAGGCGCAGAATACAAAAAAGAAAACGGCCTAAGATCCGAGAAACTAAAAGAAACCCTCCAAAACCTAAAAGAAATAACCATCACAACAAGCAGATTCCCCGAAGTACTCACCGGCTACTTCGAAGACATGTACATACACCTCGAAAACCTGCAACCAAAAATGCAACACGGCTCATACGCCTGCTACGTCGTAGGAAACACGTGTCTCCCGGACCTAACGGTGGACGTAGACCTGATACTCGCGGAACTAGGAGAACAAGCAGGCTACACCGCAGAAAAAATACTCGTAGCCAAAACCAGATGGTGCGACGTAGCAGGCATAAGAAAAGAACGCCCGGTAAGAGAAAGCATAGTAATACTCAAAAAAGAATAAAACCTACGTCTTTTCAGACACATAGACAAGTATCTCTTTCACATACTGGCGTATATCCCCCAGATCTTCATTGACGATCCTGTAAAGCTCTTCTGGCCGGACCACGCCATACCTATGAACCAAAAGATTCCTGAAACCCGCCATGTCCGCAAGCCGCAAAGCAAGGTCTTTACCTATGACCTTCTTTTCCGAAAGCACGAAAAAAAACTCCCTATACTCCTCCGCCCTTGGAAAGCCTCTGGAAGCGATTATATGGCCTGCTATGTCAAGGCAGGCCTCTATAGCCTCCTGCAAACAATGCTTAGCCGCTTGGATCTTTTCAAAATTAGAGACAAAACTATCCACCTCAAGAGATTTGATGCCCTCCAAATAATCCAGGTTCTCCTCTATTATGTCTATCTTTTTCTCTATTACTTCCCGGTCCATCATGCAAGCACCCGCCTCTCCCTTTCTCTATTATATCCCTCAAAAAAAGGCCGGAAATCAAGATACCTTGAATAGGTATCCGTCTCAAAGCCCACCCGCGTTTTCTCATCGCGGGAAAACAAAAGCACGCTATATTTTAGAACCTGATGCAGGAAGACTATGCTCTGCCCTTTAAGCACCCTCACCTCAGCCTCGGCGCCGAATGCTTTAGAAAGCTCCGCAGACAGACGGGACTCATAAAAAGGACCAGGCCTATAATCATCAGCCAGGACAACACCAATGTCAATATCGCTCCCCTTACAATCTTTCCCCTTTGCAACAGAACCATACAAATAAGCCACCAAAACCTCCCCCCGTCCCTCAAATGCCTTCCCGGCTTTGGCTTTGATATGACCAACATCAGCGCCCATTTTTTAAATACCCAATAAATATTGAATTAATTAAGGATAAAACAGAAGAAATACCAAAATGAAAGTCCTCGGCATAAGCGGCTCACCCCGCATAGACGGAAACACCGCTCTACTGGTGAAAAAAGCGCTCGAAACATGCAAAAACAAAGGCGCAGAAACAGAATACATCACCCTATCCGGAAAAGAAATACGATTCTGCGACAACTGCGACGCATGCACCGAAAAAACAGGATACAACTGCCCCAAAAAAGACGACACAGCAGCCATACTAGACGCCATGAAAAAAGCAGACGCCATAATGATCGGCTCACCAACATACTTCGCATCAGTATCCGGCCAACTCAAAACACTATTCGACAGAACACTCCCACTACGCAGAAACAATTTCCAGCTATCAGGCAAAATAGGCGGAGCAATAAGCGTAGGCGGCACCAGGAACGGCGGACAAGAAAACGCCATACGCGACATACAAAACTGGATGATGATACACGAAATGATCATCGTCGCCGACAAAAAAACAGCGCACTTCGGAGGAATATCGGTAGCAAGGAACCCGAAAGACGCGTTAAAAGACGAGACAGGCATTGCAACGGTGGAAAACCTGGGCGCCAGGATATATGAAGTAACTTCAGCGATAAGAAAACCATGATACGGCAGAATTTTTGTTTCATATGCCGCAAGCATAACCTTCCCCTAAATAAAATAGGGAATAACAATAAGAAATGATATACTATGTAACAAATCCTATGCAATAAACCAATTAGTTCAGAATCTGAAAGCTGTTTTATAAATCCTTTACTTATTCTATAACCCTCCTACAAATAAGATGTTCGAATACGACCTACTGATCATTTCCAGCTATGCCCTACTCGGAGCAGGCATAAAATACATAGACCAGGCATACGACTTAAAGACCTTCAGCAAGAAAAAGGCAAATATAGCGGCAATACTATGCGGCCTGATGATGTCCTATCTGGTCATAACAGACCCTCCGTCAACCGCGATCTTCCTGGCTATGATAACCGCCCTCCTGCTAACTAAAAAAATAGATAATGCCGCATTCTACCTAGGCATGGCCATAGTGATCGCCCTGTTCCTCTTGTATGCCAATCTTGCGGAAATGAATGTCCTTCCGTTCGCCGTTCTAACTCTATCAGGGATAATCGACGAAGCGGGAAACGACTGGACAGACAAAAGGATTAATAGAAGAGATTTTGGAATATATGCAAACAACGACCCGCTTCATTATATGTTCATTGAGCTATTCTTCGAATATCGGCTGGCAATGAAATGCGCAGTCCTGGCCCTTGCCGCAGCAGCCGTCATACCCTGGGCCTATTTCTTCGCATTCATGGCTTTCGACCTGTCCTACCTATCGATAGACCTATACAGCGCAAGCATCAAAGCATACCGCATAAGTAGAGCCCTCTAAAAAAAAATGTCTGACGTATTATTCATACAACCGCCCTATCTACAGGTCCCCCTGGATCCCCTCGCTAACCAGACGTTAGACCTGCTCTCAAGCTACGCTGAAAAAATAGGCATGTTCGGTTTGACCAGAAACGACCTCACGCCCCCGACAGCCATGCTTTCAATAGCCCAGATGGTCATAGACGCAGGGTACAGAGCCGCAATAGCCGACATGTACCTGGAAGAAATATACAAAGAAGACCCCTGGGCGTTCCTGAGAAGAGAACTGAAAAAACGCGATCCTATGATAGTGGGCGTAGCCAATGCGGAAAACTGCATCATAGAAGCTACAGTAAGCGTGTCAAAAGCAGTCAAGGAATACAACAAAGAGATCCTTGTAGTATCTGGAGGAATAAACGCTACCGCACTGGACACACGATTGCTGCAAAAATACGGCTCAATAGACGTAGTAGTAAGAGGCGAAGGAGAGAAAAGTTTTTCAGAACTAACCGAAGCTTTCATGAAAGAAAAGCCGTTTAACGGCGTTCAAGGAATCACTTTTAGGCAAGGCGGGAACATAATCCGCAACCCAGACCGGCCGTTCATGAAACCTGAAGAGATACCGCTGCCGGCACGAAATATCTATCCCATTAAAAGGCTATATGCGGCAGGAGGGGACGCGGATATGATATTCGCAAGCCGCGGATGCCCGTTCAAATGCAGTTTCTGCAATACTCCGCCTATCTGGCAAGGATGCTGGACCGGACGGCCTGTGGAAAATGTCATCGAGGAAATAAAGATAATGAAGGAATACGGAGCCACAAAATTCCACCTATGGGACCAGAACTTCGGCGGAAACCAGAAATGGGCGAGCCAGATATGCGACCGGATACTCGAAGAAGGCCTGGACATGACCTGGGAAACCGAGATACGAATAGACTCTCTAAATAACGATTTTGTCGAAAAGATAACAAAATCGGGATGTAATGTGGCGTTCGTGGGTATAGAATCCAACAACCAGACCATACTGGACAGCGTAAACAAGAAATACAACGCCTCCATCCAGGAAAAAGCGCTTAGAACCGCCAAGGAACACAGCCTGTTCCTGGAAGGAGGATACGTCGTAGGCCTGCCGGAAGACAACAAAGAATCAATAGAAGCAACGACAAAACTGGCCCTGAAATACTTTAAAGAAGACCTTGCAGTGCCTCTATACTTTCTATTCGTCCCATTCCCGGGAACAGAGATCGGAGACAACCCGGAAAAATTCAGGATCAAAATAGAGGACGTAGGACCTGAGAACTACCACTTCATCTCCCCTAAACCGCTTGCATCCACAAAAAATCTCACAGCTCAAGAGGTCTTCGACCTATGGAGAACGGGCCAGGAAAAGATATTAACCGAGACAAAGAATAAATTAGCTGAGGCAGGATAATGTGTGAATACTGCGGCAAACACAAAAGAAAGAAGTGGTTTTTGGATGAGGAAAACTATAAAGAGGCCCTTTTGGAAGACAAAAAGAGACAGAACGTACTCCAAAAACTCGGAGGATACAGCCACGAGTTTTATCTGCGGGATGGCGTTGAGCCCCTGTACAAGTATCAAACACCTGTGTTGAAAATGCTCCTCAAGTATGTATCCGGCAAACGGATGAAAGACGAGTATGCTGGTCAAATAATAACTCTGGAAGATGCCTTGAAGGTGGTGGATCTTGCAGATAATCACGTACTCTTTGAATGCGCGTGTAGAAAATTTTCCGGAGATAAAAGCGACTATGTATGCCTGAATTTCGGCCCGCTGAGAGACATAGTAAAAACTAAAAATTCCAAAGAAAAGATTATTGAGATAGACGCGTACGAGGCCAAGAAAATTTTAAAGGAATCAAATGAAAAAGGTTTGTTTCACGAGGTGTATTTCGCGAAAGCCCCTTTCCCGACTACTTTATGCAACTGCAGCAGAAAATACTGTTTGGCGGCAAAAGACAGGTTTGTTTACGGCATCGATAAATTTTTATTTAAAGGCCATGAGGTCGCCGTTGTGGAATCAGATAAATGCTCCGGTTGTGCTAAATGCCTGGTCAGATGCCAGTTCGGGTCTGTTTTCTTTGACAGCGATAGTCAAAAGCCGATTATTGACATTACAAAATGTTTCGGGTGCGGACTATGTGAGACTGCATGTCCAAGGAAGGCAATAAAACTGGTTAACCGGAACAGGTTGGAGGGTTCAAAAGGAGAATGGTGAGAATCGAGGTTGCTTATTGCGGGATTGTAGCGGACTGCAGAAAGTGTTTGGCAATATGTCCTGTAGGCGCTTTAATGA